>JBBQXF010000007.1:0-74633 GCA_038209965.1 Cytophagales bacterium
CGCCAAGATTTTGGCCCTTGGCATCCACGACATGGTCAGGATTTCTGACGGCCGGATGAGCGGAACAGGCTACGGCACGGTGGTGCTGCACGTATCGCCCGAATCGGCAGTCGGTGGTAACTTGGCTTTCGTCCAGCAAGGTGATTTGATTACCTTGGATGTGGCCCAGCGGCTCCTCCACCTGCACGTGGACGACGCAGAACTGGCCCAGCGCCGGGCGGCCTTTGTCCCCATCGACTTGGGCTACGACCGTGGCTACGCCCGGATGTTTATCCAGCACGTTATGCAGGCCCACGAAGGGGCTGACTTTGATTTCCTGCGCGGTGCTTCCGGTTCAGTCGTCAAACGCGATTCGCACTAACCGCCAACTAAGTGTTCAAATAATTTTATCTATTACCAAGCAATTTATCGCAATTTGATGATCAATAAAGTAGCCATTGTGACCGGGGCGGGCCAAGGCATCGGCCTCGAGATTGCCCGGCAATTGAGCCAGCAAGGCGTACGGGTACTGATCAATGATCTGGATGCCGGATTGACCGAAAAAGCGGCCCAGCAACTCCGGGAGCAAGGCAATAGCCAGTGCGTGGCCTTGGCGGGCAACTCGGGCGATGGGGCATTTGTCCAAGAAATGGTGGAAACCGCCGTGGCCCACTTCGGCCGGTTGGATATGGTGGTGGCCAATGCTGGCATCACCCTCTTTGGCGAATTTCTCAGCTACTCCCATGAAGCATTTGCCCAAGTCATGCAAGTGAATTTGGCCGGCACTTTTTTCTTGGCCCAAGCGGCTGCCAAGCAGATGATCCGTCAAGGCCACGGCGGGGCATTGCTGTTCACTTCCTCGGTCACCGGCCACCAAGCCCACAAACATTTGGCGGCATACAGCATGAGCAAAGCTGCCCTGGAAATGTTGGCCAAAAATCTTGTCGTGGAGCTGTCTGAGCACCAAATCAGGGTGAACACCATTGCCCCCGGCGCCACCTTGACCGAGCGAACCCTTGGCGACGACGAATACGAAAAAACGTGGTCGCGGATCACTCCGCTGGGGCGGCCTGCCTCAGTGGCCGATATTGCCCACGCTGCCCTTTTCTTGATTTCCGACCAAGCCCGGCACATCACTGGCCAAAGCCTGATCATCGACGGGGGCTGGACCAGCGTGGGGCCATCACCGTATTAGGCCACCTTCTTAAATAACGTCAAGTACTTGGCCGGAAATACAATTTTTCTTTGAAAAAGTAAATGGAGCAAAAAGGTATTTTTCTAAAATTGTTAATCGGGTTATTTTTATTTAAATATTTATTAATCAATGGATTACAATACATTTTTTTAGAAAGTAGAACTATGAGTTCACAAATGCAAATATTCCATTATAACAATAAAACAACAAACAGCCTGGTTGCCACACTCAATATGAAATCATGAAAAAAGCCCTCCTTTTTGTACTCTTTCTCAGTTTTTTGAACAGTAGTTTTGCCCAGTTTAGCGTGAGCGAAAACAAGCGTTATCTGCTGCGCGATGGCAAACCTTTCTTTTGGTTGGGCGATACCGCCTGGGAACTGTTCCACCGGCTCAACCGCGAGCAAGCCGACCAGTACCTCAAACGCCGCGCCGAGCAGGGGTACACCCTGATCCAAGCCGTGGCCTTGGCCGAGTTTGATGGGCTGCACGTCCCTAATCCCTACGGCGATTTACCATTGGAAAACGATGATCCAAACAAGCCATTGGAAAAGTATTTCCAGCATGTTGATTATGTCATTGATAAAGCCGCTGAGAACGGTTTAGTTATCGGTTTTCTCCCCACTTGGGGCGATAAATTATTTAAAGCAGGTTGGGGAAAAGGCCCAGAAGTCTTTACCGCCGACAATGCCAAAACCTATGGCCGCTGGCTGGGCAACCGCTACAAAGGTCGCAAAAACATCATCTGGATCTTGGGCGGTGACCGCAACCCGCGCCACGAAGCCGATGTAAATGTATGGCGGGCCATGGCCTTGGGCATTGAGGAAGGAGTGGGCGGGAGCGACAAAGCCCTGATCAGCTTCCACCCCCAGCCCAACGATGAAAGCTCAGCGGAATGGTTTCACAATGACAACTGGCTAGATTTCAATATGTTCCAAAATGGACATTGCCGCGATAAACCCGTTTATGACAATATCACTCGGGTCTATCAAAAATTGCCCATCAAACCAATCATGGACTCCGAACCGATCTACGAAGATCATCCCGTCTGTTTCAACGTCAAGGATTTGGGCACTTCCAATGCCTACGACGTGCGCAAATATGCCTACCTCGACCTGTTCGCGGGGGCGTTTGGGCACACGTATGGATGTCACGACATTTGGCAATTTTATTCACCCCACCGCGAAGCCGTCAACAGCCCCCACATTTATTGGCAAGAGGCACTAGAACTGCCCGGGGCCAATCAAATGAAATACGTGCGCGCTCTGATCGAGTCGCGGCCGCTGCTTGACCGCATACCAGATCAGTCGCTCATCGCGGAAAACAACTTGTACGTGGGCGAACGGATTCAGGCCACCCGGGGCAATGATTACAGCTTTGTCTATGCCGCCACGGGCAAACCCTTTACTGTCAATTTGGGCAAAATTTCTGGCGGGTCGCTCAATGCCCACTGGTTTGACCCGCGCACCGGGGAGACGAAATTTTTGGAAAAATTGGACAACAAGGGAAAGAAAAAGTTTACCCCTCCCACTTCAGGCCACGGCAATGATTGGGTGCTGATTTTGGATGATGCGACCAAAAATTACGGTGCTCCCAAATAAGTAGTCTTTCTGTTATATCGCGCTGAAAAATTGCTGCACAGATTTATCTCACCTACTTATTTGAACCGATGAAAAAGTTTTTTTTGCTACTTATCTTGCTAGTATTTGGCACAAAAATAAGGGCCCAACCTTATTTTTTTCCGTTGAAAATCAGTGACAACAAGCGATTCATTACCGATAGCCAAGGGATGCCCTTTTTGTATGTCTCCGATGCCGCCTGGCAACTCTTCGTGGGCTTGCCGCTCCCCGAGGTCCGGGAATATTTCGCAATGCGCAAAAAGCAGGGATTTTCGGTGATTCATGTTCAACTTACTTATGTGCCCCTCGCCGGGGCGGAAAACCTAGCTGGGCAATTGCCATTTGAAAACTTCGATTTTGCCAAACCCAATGAGCAATATTTCCAGCACATTGACCAAGTCGTGGCGTTGGCCGACTCGTTCAACTTGGTCATGGCAATGACCCCACTTTGGTACAGTTGCTGCAACGATGGCTGGGGTAGCAACCCGGTTAAATACATGAAAAACAATGGGTTGGAGAAATGTGCTGGCTTTGGCCGGTTCATTGGCACCCGCTACGGCAAGTTTGGCAATGTCATTTGGATCATCGGTGGGGACAACGACCCCCATGAAAACCGGGCCGAGGTGCAGGCATTGGCCGAGGGGATCAAAGCTGCCGCTCCCCAACACTTGCTGACCTACCACGCTGCTTCCACGCACTCGAGCACCGATGTGTGGGGCCAAGAAACTTGGCTGGATTTTTCCATGATTTACACCTATTTTCGGGGTTTTCTCAAGGCTTGGAACACGGTGCAACCCGATGTGTATGAATCCGCCTACACGGAATATCAGAAAAAACGGATGCCTTTTGTGCTGGGCGAATCGGCCTACGAAGGTGAGCATAACGAGGGGTACGGCTCGTCGCTGCGAGCGCGCAAACAAGCCTACTACACCATGTTGGCGGGTGGATGCGGTCATTCTTACGGCTCGCGGTTTTGGGCAGTGGCCGAGAACAAGGCCCGGGGCGGCGAAGACTGGCGAAAAACAGTGGATCAACCTGCCGCCAATTCGCTCATTCATTTGAATCGGCTGTTTGCTACTTTTGCTTGGCCCACCTTGGTGCCCGACCAGGCAAGTGCGCTCATCGTGGGCGGCCCGAACCCATTTGCGGCCAATGATTATGCGCTGGCCGCCTACACGCAAGATCGGACTTTGGCCTTGGCCTACATTCCTTCGGGCCGAAAACTGACCTTCAACTTAGGCATTTTGCGCGGTGCAAAAGTAGTGGCCAGTTGGTACAACCCACGCAATGGCGAGAAAAAAGAAATTGGCCAATTCGCTACCAATCAGCCCGTTGCTTTGGTAACTCCTGATGAAAACGATTGGGTTTTGCATTTGGTGAGCAAAAAATAAGGCCGAAATAACTTGGCTTATTTTGAATTGTCAAGAACTAAACTGAGCCAAAAAACGTCATTTATGCTGCCATTGCAAAATTGATCATGACACTTTGTACAACCCTCAACCAGTATTTTTGTCAGCTGTCGGCAATCTGTGGACACTTGGCGATCATCGATTTATCAAATCAGTCCAAGCAAAAAACATGAAACTACAACTGGTCAAGTTCACAATCGCAACAGTGCTGCTCGGGGTCATCGGTTACTTGGCGGCCGTGCGCTACAATGCTGCCCAGCGCAAAGCCCAGCCAGCCAAAACCCCCGATTGGGCGTTGCTTGGCTGGTCGGAGCAACTGCTACTGCTCGTCAAAACCGAGCAAGACACGCGGGCAGTGGAAGCTCAACTGGCAAGTTTTCCAGTGGCGGATCTGGCGGCTGCCCTGCCCAACGACCAAGCCAAAAAGGTGTTTTGGATCAACCTCTACAATGCTTGGTACCAGTTGCTTTACACACGCGAAGGAAAGCGCGACCCGGAAATTTTTACGGATCGGGCCATCGGGGTGGCCCACTGCGCGTTCAGCCTCGATGATATTGAACACGGTATTTTGCGCAAATACCGCTGGAAATACAGTCTGGGCTATTTGGAAAATATTTTTGCCAGTTCCCAAATCAAGGCATTGGCCGTGGACACAGTGGACTTTCGCCTCCATTTTGCCCTCAATTGCGGGGCCAAAAGTTGTCCGGTCATTGCGTTTTATCAGTACCAGCGGCTTGAACCCCAGTTGGACAATGCCACCCGGACTTTTTTACTGGCCGAGACCGAGCTGGACACCGTCAACCGCACCGTGGTCACTTCCAAGATCCTGAGCTGGTTCCGGGCCGATTTTGGCGGCGCCCAAGGCACCAAGCAACTGATCGGGCAGGTTTTTGGCCTAGAGGTGTCAAGCTATTCGCTTTCGTTCCGGGCGTATAATTGGGATGCCGATTTGCGCAATTTTGCCGCGCAGGAAACCAAGGGTTTGGGGGCCACACCTGAAAGCGAATGATTAAAAGATATCCAGCCAATAATTTGCCTCTGCGCCCATACCGGTTCAAAAGATTGGCTGGATTTGTTGCCCTGATTTTCCATCACCTACTGCTCACGATCGGGGAATGCCGATTTCGTTTGGGCAAAACCCTAAAGTACGGGCCGAATGTTGCCGTGCTCGGGATATTTTAGGGTCATTCGGACGGTGCTGATCCGCACGTCGTCTTGCAAGGCGAGAATGGTAAAGGCAAAATTGGTGGTGTCGATCACTGAATCTGGCGCGGGGATATCTTCGGTAACGGACAGGATATAGCCGCCCAATGTTTCATAGTCGCCCTCGGGCAAGTCCCACCCGTATTTGTCGTTTAAGTAGTCGATCTCAAGCCGGGCATTGACAATGAACGTATCGGCATCCACCTGCTCTACCCCATCGCCATCCACATCATATTCATCGTCAATTTCCCCAAAAATTTCCTCGATCAAGTCCTCGATGGTCACCACGCCCGCCGTGCCGCCAAATTCATCCACCACAAGGGCAATGCTTTTGTGGGCGGAAATGAACTGGAGCATCACTTCATTGGCCAAAATGGTTTCGGGCACAATGATCATGGGCTGCAAAATGGCCTCAATCGTTTGGGGCTTTTTGAACAAGTCCAAGCAATGGCAATACCCCACAATATTATCGACTGAATCTTCATAGACCAGCACCTTGGAATGGCCACTTTCCACAAATACGGACTTTAGGCTGGCCATTCCATCGGCCCGATCCACCGCCACAATGTCGGTGCGGGGAACCATGCAATCGCGCACCCGCACGGACTTGAACTCAAGGGCATTGGAGAAAATCTTGGTGTCTATATCGGAGTCATTGCTGTTATTTTGGGAAAGGCTACTTAAATAATGATCCAGATCGGTGAGGCCAAAAACAGGATTATCCTCCGAATATTCCAATCGCAATACTTTGACAATCACCAGTTTGGTGAGTGATACAATGACATAGACAAACGGAAACAGCAAACTGTAAATAATCCGGGTGGGTATGGCAAAGACAATAAGCAAGTTGAGCGGATTGATCAATGAGACGCTTTTGGGCAAAAATTCGGCCACGGCCAGCACTAACATCGTGGAGAGAAAGGAGGATACGATAAGCGCTACCACGTCCAGTGTGCCCCCCGAAAGCTGGAACCAACCTTTTATCAAGTGTTCAACTTGGGGGTCCAAGACTTGGGCCATAAACGACCCATACAACACCAAAGAAATGGTATTGCCGATGAGTATGGCTGTGATAAAAAGCGAAGGCCGCTCCATAAAACGGCCGATGATGGAAGCCCAAAGTTTGCCCTTTTTGTTCTGAAGGGTAACATGCAGTTTATTGGCGGAAATAAAAGCCAATTCCACCGCCGAGAAATAAGCCGAGAAAATGAGGGAAACAAGGATGACAATCACCGAAACGCTCATCTTTTTGGGGTAGTTTTGGCTTTTTTGGCAGGTTTGGTTTGGCTTACTGGTTGGGGATTGGTGGCCTCGGGTGCTCCGGCCTTGTCCTTGCGCAGTTTGAACCACAGCACTAGTCCGCCCGAAAGCATGAAAAGCCAGTAGCTGGCCGCAATGCCCACATAGAATACCTGATGGACACCTATGACGAAGAACGCAACGGCCAAAGAAAGGATGATGGTATCGACCAGTTTCACGGAAATACTGCTTGTTGACCCACAAATATAGGGCATCGCGAGAATATTGCCCCAACTATATCGGTTGGGATTGCGCTTGGCTCAAACGGGATTAGGGCGTGGCCAGTTTGCTTTTCCGAAAACCATACAGAAAATAGATGATCAGCCCGATGAACGACCAAATCAGGAAACGGGTCCAGTTGACCACGCCCAGCTCGGTCATCAAATACAGATTGCTCAACAAGCCCAGCACGGGGATCAGCGACAATTTTTGGACAAAACAATAATAGGACAATGCTAAACAAACGACGATGAACCCGAACATGGGGATTTTGTGCTGAAACTTTTCCCAATCTTGGTAAGTAAAGAACTGGGCCAATCCCTCGGCGTTGTAGATATAGGCGAGCGCACAGATGGCCAGCAGCAGGCCCGGCACCAGAAATTGGGAGTTGACGTAGGGAATCTTGAAACGGGCGTTCTTGTTGAGCCCCTTCCGATCCATGTAGAGCACGCCGCCACACACCACCGCAAAGGCGAACAACGTGCCGATGCTGGTCAGGTCGGTCACTTCTTTGAGGTTCATGAACAGGGCCGGAACCGCCACCACAAAACCAGTGACGACGGTCGAAAAGGCGGGCGTGCGGTACTTGGGGTGGATCTGGGCAAAGCGCTTGGGCAGCAGGCCGTCGCGGCTCATGGTCATCCAGATCCGGGGCTGGCCCATCTGGAACACCAGCAACACACTGGCCATGGCCACTACTGCGCTAAAGGCTACCACTCCCGCCATGAACTTGAGATCCAGCACCGTGAACACGTGCGCGAGCGGGTCGCCCACGGCCAGTTCTTTGTAGTTGACCGTGCCGGTCAAGATCAGGGCAATAACGATGTAGAGCACCGTACAAATGGCCAGGGCCAAGAACATGGATCGGGGCAAATCGCGCTGGGGGTTTTTGCACTCCTCCGCCGCAGTGGAAATGGCATCAAAACCGATGTAGGCGAAGAAAACAGCTGATACGCCCTTGAGCACGCCGTTCATCCCGTTCGGGGCAAATGGCGACCAGTTGGCTGGTTGCACATAAAAAGCACCTACGACCACCACCGCGACTATCACCAGTAACTTGAACAATACCAATAGGTTGGCCGCAGTTTTGGTTTCTTTGATCCCAATATAGACCAGCCAAGTGATCACGACCGTAATCCCCAATGCGGGCAAATCGGCAATGATTTTGAGGCCGCCAATGCTGGGAGCGGTCTGCCAAGCAGCATAGGCATCGCGCTGAAAAGAGGTCAGATCGGCCAATTGCACCCCTTTGGCCAGTTCGGCGGTCACGGTGTCGTAGGCCCGGTAGGCCGAGAGATAGTCCATGGTCAAATAATAGGGCACATCCAGCCCAAAGCCCGCCAATAGTCCGGTAAAATAATCGGACCAAGAAATGGCCACGGCAATATTGCCAATGGCATATTCCATGAGCAGGTTCCAACCAATGATCCAAGCCACCAACTCGCCAAAGGACGTGTAGGCATACGTGTAGGCACTCCCTGAAACGGGCATGTTGGAGGCAAACTCGGCGTAGCACATGGCCGAGAACCCGCAAGCTATGGCAGTAAAGACAAACAGTAGGGCCACGGCTGGCCCACCCTCGGCACTTGCATTGCCAATGGTGCTGAATATGCCCGCCCCAATAATGGCCGCAATGCCAAACGCGGTCAAATCGACCAAAGAGAGGCTGCGTTTAAGTCCGTGTTCGCCTTCCGCAATCGTTGAATGGCCATCGCCACCCCTTTCCAATACGTCTTTCAGGCTTTTGCGCCGGAAAAGTTGTGCCCAATCCATATCGTCAAAAATTATAGTGTTTGGCCAAAATTCTCTTATTTATCCATTAAACCAAAAAAAGCCCGCAAAAAAACCACGAGAAGGGTAAATTTGGGGCTAAACTTACCACCAATTGGCCATTTATTTCCATATCCCTTTTTGCAAACAGGCTTGCCACTATTGCGATTTTCATTTTAGCACCCACCTCAAGGGCAAAAGTGCACTGGTGGCCGCCCTGGGGCGCGAAGTGGAACTCCAGCAGAGTTACATGGGAGCGGGGGCAGTCGTATCCTCCATTTATTTCGGTGGTGGCACACCCTCGCTGCTCACCGCCGCAGAACTGGACGGCCTCCTTGGCCAGGTACGCCACCACTTTGATCTGGCCCCGGAGGTGGAAATTACCTTGGAGGCCAACCCCGACGATCTGACCGCCGACAAGCTCGACCAGCTCCTGGCCAGCGGCATCAACCGGCTCAGTATTGGCATCCAATCCTTTCACGCCCCCCACTTGGCGTGGATGAACCGCGCCCACACGGTGGTTCAAGCCAGCCAGAGCGTGCGCCTGGCCCAGGCCGCCGGGTTTGAGAACCTGTCCGTCGATCTGATATTTGGCATCCCGGCCGCCAACCACTCGATATTGGTGGCTGATTTGGCCCAATTTATGGACCTCAACGTTGCCCACCTTTCAGCCTACTGCCTCACCATCGAGCCGAAAACCGCCTTTGGGAATTGGGTGCGCAAGGGCAGACTAAAACCCGTCGGCGAAGATTTTGCCGCGCAACAGTTTGAAATGGTGGCCAGTGCGCTCACCGCAGTGGGCTATGAACACTACGAAATTGCCAGTTACGCCAAACCCGGCCGCTACTCCCGCCACAATACCAACTACTGGAAAAAAGGGCCTTACCTGGGGCTTGGCCCCTCGGCCCACAGCTATGACGGGCAGCACCGCCAGTTCAATGTGGCCAACAATGGGCAATACGTCCGGGCCATTGAGCAGGGGAGCATCCCAGCCGAGCGGGAAACCCTCAGCCCCACCGACCACCTCAACGAATACCTGATGACCAGCCTGCGCACCCAATGGGGCTGCGATCTGAACTATGTGCAGGCCCAGTTTGGGTATGATTTGCGGCAAAAGGAAGCCCAGCAGCTGGCCAACTGGCTCGATCTGGGCCTGATCACGCGCCACAACGAGGTGATTTACTTGACTTTGCCGGGAAAAATGGTGGCCGATGAACTGGCCGCGAAGCTTTTTGCCGTGGCCTAAGCGCAATTATTGATCTGTTAAACTGGGGTGGCGAACTTTCCCCTTGTTGGTGTTAGCGAAGTGCACCAACAATAAACCAAAGCCGTAGACTTTGTCGGAAGGTAAACTTAAAAACAATTGTACCTGAAAAAATAACCGCCAACAACCAATGTATCGACTCGTTTACCTAGCACAATAATTTTTACACTAAGCTGATTACTGCCACTTGGTGCGCAAATGTATCGACTATAAACCAACGAACATTGATGTCCGGGCAAAGCTGATTCTCTACTACCCAAAAGAGTATTGCATTGCAAACCAAGGGTGTAAGTCTGATTCATTGCCTAAATCTGTCCAATCCAAAATACCTCTGCCCCCCGTTTATTGAACTGCCGGCGTTATTTTTTGTACAATTGGATCCAGGCAAGCACTTGGGCGGTTTTTTCGGTCAATTTGGCGAAATCTCGGAACTGCACGATCTGGCTGGTGACCAATTGCGAGCCGATGCCCACGCAATGCACCCCCGCTTCGAACCAGGCTTTGATGCTTTCCTCGGTGGGTTCCACGCCGCCGGTGGGCATAATGCTGGTCCAGGGGCAGGGGGCTTTGACGGCCGCCACAAACTTGGGGCCGCCCACTTGTGCGCCGGGGAACATTTTGACGATTTCGGCCCCCAAACTTTCGGCCTGCCCAATTTCGTTGATGGAGCCGCAACCGGGGATCCACAGCACTTTGCGGCGGTGGCAGGTTCGGGCCATGTCTTCATGGATGGCGGGGGAAACGATAAAATTGGCCCCCAATTGCAGATAGAGTGAGGCCGTGCCCGGTTCCACCACCGACCCGATGCCCAGCATCATGCCCGGTAGTTCGGCAGCGCAAAACTTGACCAATTGGGCAAAGGTTTCATGGGCAAAATCGCCCCGGTTGGTGTATTCAAACACCCGTGCCCCGCCTTGGTAACAGGCCCGGAGCACAGCTTGGCAAATGGCCACTTCGGTATGATAAAACACTGGCACCAAGCCAGTTTCGCCCATTGTTTGGGCCACTTGCAAACGAGAAAATTGTGCCACTGGGAATGATGGATGGGTTGGGGATAGTGCTCAAAAAGGATAAATGGCCGCCAGCTAAGCGTTTACGGTTTCTGCCTCGCGCTGGAGGGTCAGTTGCCATTTCCACGCTGATTCCATCATTTCGGCGATGCCCCGCCGGGGTTTCCAGCCCAACACGCGCTCGGTCTTGGCGGTATCGGAGTAGATGGAAACCACATCGCCGGGACGGGGTGGCCCCAGTTCGTAGTTGAGTTTTTCACCCGTATTGGCCTCGAAGGCATGAATGGCTTCCAATACCGTGACCCCCAAGCCAGTCCCCAAATTCAGGACATCATATTGGGCCGTTTGGCCGTGCCCGATCAAATGTTGGAGGGCCTTGACATGGGCCTCGGCAATATCGCTCACGTGGATGTAATCGCGCACGCAGGAGCCATCGCGGGTAGGGAAATCGTGGCCATAAACGATCATCTTCGGGCGGCGGCCAATGGCGGTTTGGGTAATAATGGGCACGAGGCTGGTGGGCGGATTGGTTGGATTTTCACCAATTTGACCCGAAACGTGTGCGCCCACGGGGTTGAAATACCGCAGGGCCATGTATTTGCCCGGGCTGTTGCGGGCGAAACCCTCGATCATCACTTCCCCCATTTGCTTGGTGGCGGCATAGGGCGATTCGGCCTTGTTCAACGGGGTGTCCTCGCGCACGGGCAACCGCTCCACATTGCCATACACGGAGCACGACGACGAAAAGATAAAATGGCCAATCCCGTATTTTTCGCACAATTCCAGTAGGTTGAGCAGCGAATTGTTATTGTTACGGTAGTAGAGCAGGGGTTTGTCCACCGACTCGGGCACCGATTTGAGGGCGGCGAAGTGGATGGCCCCGATCAGATCGGGATTTTCCCGGAAAATCACCTCGGTGGCTGCCTGATCGCAGAGATCCACTGTATAATTTTTTACCGATTTGCCAGTAATCTCCGCTATCCGATCCATTGCATCAGCCGAAGAATTGATTAGACTGTCAGCAGAAATGACATCATGGTTGGTATTGGTGAGAATTTCAATAATCGTGTGCGAACCGATGTAGCCACAGCCCCCGGTCACGAGGATCTTATTCTTTGTCATGATCAAACGCTAAGTTTTTGCCAAAGTTAGTTATAAAATTACTCTTTTGCTTTTGCGCAGCTCTCCGACCTGGGGCGGCAAGGCCAAACGTAGGCCCAGAGTGGAAAAGCAATGTGGGACAAACCTGCCGGGGGAGGGTTTTGCCCAGTTGCTTTGGCCCAACTTCTTTTGTTTCGCTTCTTTTGGGCAAATTTAAATAAAAGAAAAGACACCACCGGCTGGCCGGCCAAGGCGGCACGTTTACCGAAACGTGCAGTCCGCAGACGTGCAGTCCGCAGACGCGCAGTCCGCAGACGCGTAGTCCGCCACCAGCCGCCACTTGGGCCGAAAAACAGGGGACGGCCAGTGACAAGTTGAGCTTGCAACAGTTTAAAATGTAACCAAACCGCTGGCATTTTGACGATGAAAGAGCGAACTGTTCTTTCCCCCAAGACCGGCCCACCAACTTTTAAGGTTGATTTAAGTTTTACTTAACTAAACCCGCTGGGCTTTTTACGTTAAGATCTCAAACAAACGCTGCAAGGAGATGAAAATCAACAAGGAAACAGGGCTTAAAGTGGTTGGAATTTTGGTGATGGTCGGCGCGGGAATGTTGGTCGGCTATTCGGCTGCTCGGTTTTTTGCGCAGGGACAGGCCGCTGCCCCGCTCCCGTGGGAACAAAAACTGGCCGTAGTGCCCATTTTTGTGGTGGCCATTTTTCTCGGGTTGGCCCTGCACGAACTGGGGCACGTGATCGCGGGCCTAATGGTGGGCTTCAAATTCAGGATGTACATCGTCGGGCCGCTGATGATCGAGCGCGAAGAGGGAAGATTGCGCTTTAAATGGAACCGCAACCTCAATGTTTTTGGCGGGATGGCCCTGTGCTTGCCCCAAGATGCTTGGCAGTTGGCCCGGCGTTTTATCTGGTTTGCCTCGGGGGGGCCACTGGCCAGCCTGCTCTGGACCGCCTTGGCCACGGGGCTGTTTTTTCTCCTGAATGGTGAACTGATTGGCTTCTGGGGTTTTGCCACTTCAATCTTTTTCGGCTTGAGCGCCGTATTCTCCGGGATGATTTTTGTGGTCACGGTCATACCCATGCAAGCCGGCGGGTTCTACACCGATGGGGCCCGGGTGCTGAACCTGAGCCGGGGCGGCCACCAAGCCAACTTGGAAGTAACCCTGTTGACCCTTTCGATCCAGCTCATGAGCGGGATCCGCCCCCGTGAGCTGTCCGAGCCCATGTTCCTGTCGGCGTTGGCACTCCCGGTTAAAACCCCTTTCAAAGCCTATTTGCACAGCATTTTACACTACCACTATCTGGATCAAGACAAAACCAGCTTGGCCGCCGACCAACTGGTCCACTATGAAAGTTACTTGGCCAAGATTCCGACCGGTTATCAGGCCACCGTTTGGCTGGACAAAGCGTATTTCGCGGCCATGATTGAGCAGGATGCGGCCAAGGCCCAAGGCTATTTTGCCCAAGCAAAAATCGGGGCGGTCATTACCCCCGCCAAAGTACTGCGGGTCGAAGCGGCCATTGCCTTGGCGGATCAAAATTACCCATTGGCCAGACAAAAAGCCCAGCAAGCCATCCAAGCATTGCCCAAATCGATGGACAAGGGAACAGCCGTGGCCGAGCACGAATGGCTGGCTGATATCTTGATCCAAACCCAACAGGCACCGATTGTACAATAACCGTCTTATTATTTCAAGCATTGTCGGTTTTGTAAGTTGGTTTGCCAAAAAGGCAAGCGTTAAGTGGCCTCGGTGCTTAAAATCCATTCGATCCTGAGTTTTATTTCGCTGTATTTATTTGATTTTCAATAAGTGGCTGCTTTATTGGCCCCAAACTGATATTGGGTGGGCATGGCGGTATTCATAGAGTACATTTGGGCAACTATAAGCCCCGACTCAGGTCTGTTCGCACACAAAACCCATTGAACGTTCTAAGCTATCCAACCAGTTTTTGCCATGCTCCACAAACCCTTCGTTGTATTTAGTCTGATTTACTTATTCTGGTTGGGCTGGGCGCACTGGGCCCAAGCCCAATCTGTCGAGATCACAGGAACAGTGATCGATGCCGAAAATCAAGAAAAGTTACCGTTTGTCAATGTCAGCGTCCGGCAATCGGACGGCAAGTCACTGCAAATTGGCACCAGCACCGACATTGACGGCAAGTTTTCGTTAAAAATCCCGACAGACCTATTGGGGGAGAATCGCCGCATTGCGCTAAAGTTCAGTTATGTGGGCTACGCGCCCCTTGTGCGCGAGGTCGGGCCGGGGGCGTGGCTGGAAATCAGCTTGAAAAAGGCCAGCCAAGAACTGCGGGAGGTGGTTTTTCTGGCGGGCGAAAACCCGGCCCATCCCATTGTCCGGCGGGCAGTGGCCAACCGCCGCCGCAATGATCCCGAGCAGCAAACCTCCTTCCGTTACCAAGCCTATAGCAAACTGGTGTTCACCACCGACCGCAGTGCCCTGGTGCAAGACCTGAGCCGCAAAGGCACGCTGATCGATAGCCTGACCGCCGATCTCAAGGCCGCCGAAGACAAAGCCAAGTCCCGCCGGGCAAAATTGGCCAAGGACACCACCAAGCTCAAAGTGGACAGTACTGATTATGAGGCCGATGCGTTTTTTGCCCAACGGCATTTGTTCATGTCCGAAACCGTTACCGAACACCGCTATCTGCGCCCCGGCAAGAGCAAAGAAACGGTGTTGGCTTCCCGCACTTCGGGCTTCAAGAGTGCGGTCTTCAATTTGGTGACCACCAATCTCCAGCCCCTGACTTTTTACAAAGAATATTTGTCGATCTTCGATAATGATTACCTTAATCCATTGGCCGACAATCCGTTTGCCCGGTATGAATTTTTCTTGGAGGACAGCCTCCTGACCAGCCGGGACACCACTTACATCATCAGTTTCCGGCCCAAACCCAAAACCACTTTCCGGGGACTGAAAGGTTTGGTGAGCATCAATACCCAAGGCTACGCGATCAGCAACGTCATTGCCGAAACCTATGACAGTACCGCCCTGATCACGCTCCGGTTTGAGCAAAAATACCGCTTGGTTGGGGAGAAATATTGGTTCCCCGAACAACTCAACAGCCTCATGCAATTCCGCAAGGTGGATTTGGGCAAACATCGGGTGGTGGGCTATGGGCGCTCTTATTTGACCGACGTACAAATAAACGAAGGGGTGGCAGCCCGTGATTTTGACCACATTTCGGTGGAGGCAGTGGCCGAGGCCACCCAGCGCGACTCTCTTTATTGGGCCAAGTTTCGGCCCGACCCGCTCGCCAAGGTGGAACAGAACACCTATCAGTTCATGGACTCACTGGGGCAAAAAATGAAGTTCGATAAGTTTGCCAACATTCTTCGCTATGTTGCCACCGACCGAATCCCCATTGGCAGTTTCAACCTCCGCTTGTCGCAGCTCACCGATTTCAACAATTATGAGGGATTTCGCTTGGGGCTGCCCTTGGAAACGGGTGATAAAATCTCCAAAGTGGTGGTGTTGGGTGGCTATGCCGCCTACGGTTTTCGGGATCAAGCTTGGAAATATGGCGGTCACCTCCAACTAGATTTCAATCGGCGGCGGGGATTTTTTGCTAAATTTTCTTACTTGCAAGATGTGAGCGAGCCAGCGCTGCCCGGACTGGCCAATCTCGGCAGCGGGCGCGGCGCGGCCCAAGGTTTGCGCCGGGTTTTTGGTTTCTTGATGGACAGTGTGCAAGAAGTAAAGGCCGAGATTGGTTTTCGCCCCACCCGGAAAAATTTACAAGTGCGCCTCTCTTTTGGCCAACAACGGCGCAAACCTACTTACGACTATCAATTTGTCCCGCTAGGCGACTTGGCCGATCCAACTTTCCGATTTACCGAGGCCGCTGCTGAGCTAGTTTACACCGCCCGCGAGCGCAACACCTTGGTGGCAGGGCACACCGTTTTTGCAGGCGGCGGCCGTCCTTTGATCCGGCTCCGCTTCGCCCAGGGTTTTGCGGGCATATTGGATGGTCAGTTTGCGTACCAGAAAATTGATTTCAGTGTTGAGCACCTTTTGCGCAGTAAGTGGCTGGGGCGCACCCAGATCCAGTTGCAGGGGGGCTATGTCAACGGCGATGTGCCCCTGAGCCGCCTGTACTTCGTGCCGGGCGGAACGGCGGGCAACTCCAATTTTATCATCAACCAAGCGTTTCAAACGGCGGGGATCTATGAATTTGCGGCCAGCCAATATGCTGCTTTGTTCGTTGCCCATAATTTTGGCATTCTATACAAAGGCTCCCAGTACTCGCGGCCCGAACTGCTGTTGGCCCAGCACATCGGCTACGGAGCCTTGCGCAATCCCGGTTCCCATCAAGGGCTGGCTTTGCGATCGATGGATCAAGGACTGTTTGAAAGCGGGCTGATAATCAAAAACTTGGCCCGGATCGAGTACAACAAAACGCTTTACCTCGGTTTTGGCGGAGGGGTATTTGGTCGGTACGGAGCTTACCGCCGCGAAAAATCGATCGACAACCTGACCGCTCGACTGGTCGTGAGCGTAGATTTTTGAAACCAAGATTTACTTTGTGCGATCAACGAATTTAGATTGTCAAGAACTAATCCATTGTTTAGTCATCAATTTTGACCGTCTGTTCCACAAACCGGAGGCCGAGTTGGGCCAATTCAGCCAACATGGGGCGGTATATTTCGGGCTGGATGGGCAGTTGTACCCCGCTCAACTGGATTTTGCCGCTCAGCACCAACTTGGCCGCGATGCCCAGCGGCAGCCCGACGGTCTTGGCCATGGCGGTGTCCATCTGGTTTTCGCCCAACACCACCAGCGAAGAAGTGCGCAGGTATTTGTCGTCGCCGGTCACATGCTCAAACTGGTGCTGCATCACGATCATGTCTTTATCTTGTGCCGCCAACTGCCATTTTTCTTCCAATATTTTTTGCAACACTTGGGCCGGGGTTGCCCGATCCAGTTCTAAGCGCTCATGGCTGAACACCCCCAACCATTTCATCTTTTCAACCAGTTCAGCTTGGGGCGATACGTTCATCATCCGGGCGAGTTTTTCTTCCACCAAAAACACTTGGCTGTATTGCAGAAAACTGTTGGTGAACTCCCGTTTGCTCAACTTGGCCAAATTTTCTATCACGTAGCTGTCGTCGGTCATGCCCAGTTGGACAAAGGTGTTCCACGCTTCGCAGAAGCCTTTGCGGCGGAGCGTGCCCCGCAATATGGTCGGAATATTTTGCAGGCCATAGGTTTCGCGGTAGGCGAGGGAATCGCGGTTGGGGTAGCCCTCAAAACGGCCATAGCCGTCTATTTCAATGGGTTCGGTATGGGTAAACAGCCGATGGTAAGGTACATATTTGTATTGGCCATTGATGATATATTTGGCTGTTCCTTGCCCAGCCAACACCACATTGCGGGGGTTCCAAGTGAATTTGTAATGCCACGGGTTATTGTCCGACTCGGGGGCGAGCAGCCCGCCCGTATAGGAACGAAAGGCCATGATGTGGGCATCATTGGCCTGTAATTCATGGATTACTTGCATGGCGCTGGCGTGATCCAGGCCCGGATCCAGCCCACACTCATTGAGCAGCAGCACTCCCTTGGCTTGGGCATCAGTGTGCAGGGCCTTCATCGGGGCCGACACATAAGAGGCCGTGATGAGCGGACGGCCAAATTTGATGCACGATTTGGCAATATTGAGGTGCAAATGTGCCGGCAACAGCGAAATGACCAGATCGACTGCGATCATGAGGCTGTCACAAGCTTCGGCATTGTTGCCGTCAAAAGTCACCACCGAGGCCAAGGGATGGGGCACGCGATCGGCAGTCAATATTTTTTCCCGCGCAGCTTCGGGGTTGGCATCGCCCACGGTGAGGCTCCAACCTTCTTGGGGCGCAAGCCGGAGCAAATATTGGATGAGACTGTAGGATGAGCGGCCCGCGCCCAAGACAAGTAGGTGCTTCATATTTTGCAGTAAGTTTAACCATAGGGGTTTGGCAAATGGGAATCTACCACCGCCAAAAGCAGGGCAAATTAAGCTTTTTCTTGCGCAAGTGATGCGTGGGGAAAAATGATGGACAGGTTGACCGCTTGAGGGTTATGGTGCTTTCAGCGCTGGGCATTGCGGGATGGGGTGTATATGTGCCACCACTGGCCAGAAATACGGGTAGCTGCCTGGCCAGTGGTATTTTTTTACATAATGTTTGTGTTTTCTGATAATCAACAACTTGCATATTTACTCAATCGATTGGATTGAATAAACAGAACTCATTTAATCAAGCATGTTTGCATTTCTTGATGAATAAGCCAAAACGAATTTGTCAAGACTGCGCTATTGATAAAAAATAATTTTCAATTAATTGATTATATGGTCATAAAAACGTTATTCTTTAGTTTTTTGATTTGTGTGGTAGATAAGTCTAATATGTCTGCCAAATAAACAACGAAAAAGCATTAAAAATATACCATTTTTGAGTTGCAAAAAATAAAATATTAATCAATTCAATGCTAAATCCAGAAAGACTTGCCACCTGTTCGGGTTGCAGCTTATCCGTCCTAAATGTACGTGTAGTCAACAGGCCGGCCATTTGAGCCGCACTAATTTTGTCCCAGAGGACCTGATTATTACGGCTTAAATGGCCGACATTTAGATCTTGGTATAGCTTAGTGGCCACTTACCACCATTGGCCATGCAATTTGATCAACTGCGCATTACCCATACCGAGGTTTTCAAGCTCGATGTCCCACTCAAGCAACCTTTTGTCATTTCGCTCGGCACCATCACCGATGCCAACAACCTGATTGTCAGGATCCACACCAATGCGGGGCTGTATGGAATGGGCGAGGCCTGTCCGTTCGTGATGATCGTGGGCGAAACCCAGGCCGGGGAATTTGAAATCGCCAAAAACATTGCGCAGCTCATCAAAGGCAAGAATCCACTGGAACTGGAAAACCGGCTGGCGGAGATCGCCCGCGTGTTTGTGCACAACCCGACCATCCGCAGTGCATTTGACATGGCCCTTTATGATATCGTGGGGAAATTTACCGGATTGCCCTTGTACACCCTGCTGGGGGGCGCGCAAGATCGGGTCATCACCACCGATATGACCGTGGGGATCGGAACCCCGGCGTGGATGGCCCAAGAGGCCCAGCGCTACCAAGCTGCCGGTTTCCCCGCGATCAAGATCAAACTGGGCACCAACACCGCCGACGATGTGGCACGGGTCAGGGCCATCCGGGCGGCTGTCGGGGACAGCCTCCCCCTGCGCATCGATGCCAACCAAGGCTGGGATGTGCCCACTGCGGTGCGTACCCTCCACCTCTTGGCCCCGTTCCAGTTGCAGTATTGCGAGGAACCAGTGGCCAAATGGAACAACGCAGGCATGGCCCATGTACGGGCGCACAGCCCCGTGCCCATCATGGCCGATGAGTCATTGTTTGACAGCCGGGATGCTTTCCGCTTGGCCAGCACCCAAGCTTGTGATTATTTCAACATCAAACTGAGCAAATCTGGGGGGCTCAGCGAAGCCCTGCGCATTGTGGCCGTGGCCGAGAGCGCGGGCATTGGATCACAAGTGGGCTGCATGTCCGAAACCCGGTTGGGCCTTAGCGCACTGGCCCATTTGGTGCTGGCCCGGCGCAGCATCCATTTTGCCGATTTGGATTCAGGGTTGATGCACAGCCAAGATCCAGTGGTGGATGGCATCCAATATCTGCCCGGTGGAGAAGTGCGAGTGCCCAATCTACCGGGCATTGGGGCCGATATAAAACCTGAATGGTTGGCTAGGGCTGAAAAGTTCTCAATATAATTGATCCGCTCAAGCCAATCTTTTATATTTGGTTCGCGCCTTTTTGTCCGAATTATGGGCAATTTTACCTCATTGCCCCACGATGTATACTCGTCTAAACGTTGTTAAATTGGCTAAAATTTAGAAAATTTGCTATTGACTGTACCAGAAAACCTGTAAATATTCCTCTTCCCTCTGGCTCTTGGGATGCTTTCTGATAATTTATTTTTGCCAAAATTGCACATTTATGCATACGATAGACCACTTTTTTAAGACCACTAAAACAAACCGCTTGCCTGCCTGTCTTTTTGCTAGTTTCTGGCTGAGCGTGATCCTCTACTGCTCGCCCATTGCTGAAACCAAGGCCCAATCCGGGGCCGCCCTCAACTTTGATGGCAGCAACGACTACGTCAAACTGAATGACAATGACCTGCTCACCGGAAGTTACACCAAAGAAGCGTGGGTCCAAGTACCGTCCTATGCCCAGACCTCGGCTAACATTTTGTCATCATTCAACCGCCATTTTATTTATATCAATGGTGATAAATTGACGGCGGGCAACAATGTGGATTATATCGGGGGCGTATCCAATTCCACTCCTTTCCCCCTCAACCAATGGGTGCACGTGGCTGTCACTTATGATGCCGCCACTTTCACCATGCGCCTGTACCAAGACGGTGTGTTGGTTGATACTGACAACAGCGTAGCCACCATCTCGGGGGCCATGCAGCCCTTGTTTGCGGGGGTATTTAATCTTGCCCAACCAGTTACCCAATTTTTGGGGACAATGGACGAGGTGCGGATCTGGAACCTCGTGCGCACACCCACCCAAATCAGCCAACCCAGGAACTGCGAACTAACAGGCACCGAAACGGGCCTGGTTGCCTACTATAAATGCAACCAAGGCCAAGCTGGGGCCAATAATACTGGCATCGGCATCAGTTTGAATGCGGTGGTCGGCCCGATCGGAGAATTGACCAACTTTGCCATGAATGGAGCGACTTCAAATTTTGTCGCGCCGGGAGGAGTGCTCACCGGCACCAACTGTATGTTTTGGAACAATGCGTGGTCCCCTGGCACGCCCGCAAGCACCGATAACGCCATTATTGTCAATACCACCTCAAGTTCCCCTACAACGTTTGAATGCAACGATCTCACTGTGGATGCCGGGATAACCCTCCAGTTAGTGTCCGGGTCAGCAGTTACCGTCAACGGAAGGCTGGATTATTCCAACAGCACCATTGAAGTACAACCGGGCGGGGCATTCATCCAAGCTTTGGCGAGTGTCAATACGGTGAGCACGGCCAGCAGCCGCTTCCGGGTGCTGCGCGATGATGCCAAGGAAAATATCGGTTATAACATGATTGCTTCGCCGGTTGCGGGCATCACGATGGGTAGTATCGGCAACAACTCGGGTTTTACTGGTTTCCGGTTTACCCATGCCCCGGCCAATGCCTCTGGCTCGCGGTGGGTTGCCACTCCGGGGAGCGCTGTGCTTGCGCCCGGCACGGGCTTCACCTATGTCCAGCCCAGCGGTTCCAAAACGCTTACGTTTGTCAATACCGACGGCGTGGCCGGCCGGCCGCACAATGGCCCCTACAACGTGACCTTGACCGGGGCCGTTGGGTATAATTTCAACTTATTGGGCAATCCTTACCCCAGTCCGGTTGACTTGGATCGGATCCTGTTGGACAATAATGCCAATATATCGGGCACTGCATGGTTTTGGAACGACAATGACAATGGTAGCGGCACGGGCAGTTACGTGGCCGTCAACCTTGTTACGGCCCCCAATGATCCGATTGCCGTGGGCCAAGGTTTCTTTGTTAATGCTACCCTGCTCGCGGTTGCCCCCAATTTTTTTAACAATGCCCAACGGGTAGATGCCAACCCTACTTTTTACCGAACCGAGGTCGAAATGACCCGTTTTCGGCTGTCCGTGCGGCACACCAGCGGATCGAAAGATCAACTTTGGGTTGCTTTCTCGGACCAATTCACCAACCGCTTTGAAAACGGCTACGATGCCGAGAAATTTGAAGGGGCCACCACGCTGTCCATCGCCGCCAAGGTCGGCGACCAGCGGTTGGCCATTGCTGCCCTGGCCAACCCATTGGTGGGCCAATCGTTTGAACTGCCCCTTACCTTACTGGCCCGTGAGAGTGGCGCTTATGCATTTACTGCCGAGAATGTCCCCCAGTTGACCACCCATAAATTGTTTTTGGAAGACCGGTCCACTGGCGAATTCTACTATTTGCAGGTGGGCAAAATCCACACTCTGAACTTGCAAGCTGGCAATTACCGCGATCGATTTTATCTGCGCCGCTCCAATGAGGTGCAAACTGCGCAAATCGGGGGAGCAG
The DNA here is from genome assembly GCA_038209965.1 of Cytophagales bacterium. Lineage (GTDB taxonomy): Bacteria > Bacteroidota > Bacteroidia > Cytophagales > Thermoflexibacteraceae > JALONO01. The sequence continues at coordinate 22,210 of JBBQXF010000007.1, forward strand.
CCACCGCCTATGCTTTTAACAACGAGCTATACATTGAGACCAGCGAAAAAGCTCAAGTGATTGTCTTCAGCACTATGGGGGTTGAAATGAAGCGCTATGCCGATGTGCCAGCCGGTGGCCTCCAAAAATTGGCGATCAACGTCCCCGTTTCAGGGGTATATCTGGTAACCATCCTTACGGCATCGGGGGTGAGCGAACGCCGCGTATGGCTGGAAAAATAAGGTAACAGGTTTGCCCAAAAATGGTTTCAAGCTTGGAGAACAACCTCCCGACCGCTTGAAACCATTTTTATGAGGTATCCTCGCTGAGCCTGCCGCCGCCGATGGGTTTGTGATCCTAGCCAAACCGCAACTTAAAGTGCTGTTTGGGCTGATTTTGGCGCAAGAAGACCAGCCCCACCCGAAACAGATCAATAGTGAGCATGACCGAAGGCAGACCTTTGATTTCCTCCCATGCCTGCTCCATTTCAGCCGACCAGTGGATGTCGTCCAGCACCAGCACGCTGCCCTCGTGAGCGTGATCCAGGCATAGCTTAGCGTAGCGCAGTGTCGGCTCATAGCGGTGGTTGGCATCGAGGAACACCAAATCCAGCCGGGGCAGTTGGGCCAGGGTTTGGGCCAGAGTGGTGTCCAAATTGCCCCGGACAAGGTGGATGTTCTCAGCCTCGGCCAAGTATTGCGCCGCCAGATCAGCCAGTGCGGGGCTGCCCTCAAACGTGTAAACCTGCGCTTCAGGGCGGGCTTTGGCCAAGTACAAACTGGTGATCCCCAAGGACGTACCCAGCTCGACGATGGTTTGAGCCCGGAAACGATCCACTAGCTTGAACAGCAACTGGCCCACTTCGGCTGGAGCAAGCGAGCGCCGCGCCAAGCTGGCCACCGAGCGGATCCCACTGGTGCCGGTACCAAAATCCAGCACTGCCACCGGCTTTTGATCGGCCAATAGCTGGTCGCGCTGGGCCTCGATTTGTTCAAAAGCGTAATAGGTTTGATCCGAATTGATCAGGCTAGTGTATAAATCAAACACAAAGGGGGAATGAAGGCCGTGGGCATTGCCGGATTGCCAAAAAAATGTGAGATAGCTGATCAACTGGTGCATACACGCGCAGAATTTGACCCAAAATTAGCCGATTCCGCCATTATCTCACCTCGCCCCAGATTCAGGGATCAGCTCAAGTGATACAGTTGAATTTTTTGTTTGTCAATATTTGTGGTTAATTTACGGTTTTAGAGCTGTAAACTAGAATCAACCATGTTTTATCAATGTTTTTCTTTTTATAAACTGCTGATTAACAGCTTTTAAATATCCAGATATAGTTAACTTGGTTAACTATATCTGGATATTTGCCCAAAAAGAAATGATTGTCAAAAGTAAGACGATCCAAAAAAATGAGTGTGATCAGTATTCACCACTTTATTCTGCAACCCATTACAGTTACCCGATTTACCGCACATGGGCACCACATTATTTGACAAGATCTGGGACAAACATATCGTATTGCGCCGCGCCGACCATCCCGACGTAGTTTATATCGATACCCATTTTATTCACGAAGTCACTTCGCCCCAGGCATTTGCTGGCTTGAGCAAACGGGGCCTGCCCGTGTTCCGCCCGGGGCGCACGCGGGCCACCGCCGACCACAATGTGCCCACCAAAGATCAGCACTTGCCCATCAAAGATGCGCTCTCCCGCCACCAAGTAGAGACCTTGACAAAAAATTGCGCCACATTTGGCGTCGAGTTGTACGGTTTGGGCCATCCGCACCAAGGCATTGTGCATGTGATCGGGCCGGAGTTGGGCATCACCCAACCAGGCATGACCATCGTGTGCGGCGATAGCCACACCAGCACCCACGGCGCTTTTGGCACGGTCGCTTTCGGGATTGGCACCAGCGAAGTGGAGCAGGTGATGGCCACCCAGTGCATTTTGCAGTACAAACCCAAGCGGATGAAAATCGAGATCAACGGCGCATTGGGCCGGGGCGTATTGAGCAAAGACATTATTTTATACATCATTTCCAAAATATCGGCCAGTGGCGGCACTGGGTACTTTGTGGAATACGCCGGCAGTGCCATTAGTGCCTTGAGCATGGAAGCCCGCATGACCATCTGCAACATGAGCATCGAGATGGGGGCCCGGGGGGGCCTCATTGCCCCGGACGAAGTGACCTTCGCCTATCTCAAAGATCGCGAATTTTCCCCCAAGGGAGCCGCTTGGGCGGAGGCATTGGCCGGATGGCAAACCCTAAAATCTGACGAGGACGCCGTTTTTGATCAAGTGCTCACCTTTGACGCGGCCGATATTGCCCCGATGATCACTTATGGCACCAACCCGGGAATGGGGGTGGAAGTGACCGGCCGGATACCCAATGCCGATGAACTGGCCGACCCGTCGGAGGTTCCCTCGTTCCACAAGGCCCTGGCTTACATGGACTTGCCAGAAGGATCACCGATGTTGGGCAAAAAAGTAGATTATGTTTTCATCGGTTCTTGCACCAACTCGCGCATGGAAGACTTGCGCTTGGTGGCTGAGTTTGTCAAGGGCAAAAAGAAGGCCGATGGGGTGGAAGTCTGGGTGATCCCCGGCAGCCAGCAAGTGGGCCGGCAAGCTGTCGCCGAAGGATTGGACAAGATTTTTGCCGAAGTGGGCTTTGAACTGCGCGGGGCGGGCTGCTCGGCCTGCTTGGGCATGAACGAAGATAAAATCCCGGCGGGCAAATATTGCATCAGTACCTCCAACCGCAACTTTGAAGGCCGGCAAGGACCAGGGGCCCGGACATTCCTAGCCAGCCCCCTTTCGGCGGCGGCGGCGGCCCTGACGGGTGTGGTGTCCGATGTGCGCGAAATGCTGTAAAACCGCTAAAGATCTGATTACTAAGATGATGACATACCGATTTGCCGTTTTGTTGGTTTTGGTGATTTGGCCCGGGGCAACCCTGCTGGCCCAACCCGCCAACGGGGAAACCCTTACCGGAAAGCTGCTGCTCAAGCCCTGGACCAAATCGATCCAGAGCTATTGCGCCCAAGGTAGCGACTATTTTGTGCTGCAACTGCCCAACGGTGAGGAACTGGTGCTGGAAGGGGCAAAACCGGCCCGGCTCAAGGCCCTGACCAACCGGGAAGTGCGCATCGCTGGCCGCCGAATGAGCAAGACCATCAAACCCAACTCAGCAAATGCCTTGGAACAGCGGCCCGTGGGCTTTCCCGGCCAAGTTGACCCGTTTACTTGTGAAGTGTTCAGCGTGAAACGCCTCCGGGCCATTTAACTGCGGATCTTCGAGCTGGGTTGAGACCAACCAGAAGACAACTCCTTGAAAATAAAAGTAGTCAGCTGAGTCAATTTAATCAAACGTTTTTATTTTCGTTAAATCAACTCCCAGAACCAGTAATATACATGGCCAAGAAAAAGAAAAGTACTGCCCCCAGGCACCAACCTATTAGCCCAGAGCGCTATTTAATGAGCGGGCAAGCCCGCCGACTGCCCATTCACGAGTGCTTTCTTAACCCCAACTGGCAGACAATAGGTTTAGCTGTTGTGGTGGTGTCGCGGATTCATGTAAACAAGAATATCTCGTATGGCGCATATTTAATTGATACCTTTTGTATGGGGCTCAAAAAAACCTTTTACTGGGTCAATAGAGATGCCAGTCTCTACGAAAAATTTACCAAAGAGGTGTACGCGCGTATAGGTCTTGTGCGCGACCCCATTGACTATCTACTGGTCCATAATCTGGTATATGGGGCGATTGCCTACGCTCATGACTTTGATTTATATCCCCATCCCGGATGGTTGGTCAGCCAGTTCCTCTTGGCCGAGGACACGGATGAGATTCCTTTGATCGAGCTGGAGTTTGGGAAAGAGGAGCGACCCTGTTACGTCCCCGGCCCCTACGACAATTATGGAGAGGTGGTCCGAAACTTGCGCACCCATGCGGGCGAGGGCAATTTCGACATGATTTTCGCCGACGGTGACACTTATCAAAACCGCTTGGCCCAAGGCTTACCCTATACCTTGGATGAACTACTGCCCAGTGGAGAGTATGAGGAGGACGAAGAGGATGAATTTTGGGAGGAGGATAAAGAGGGGGATCAGCAATCGGCCGTTCCCCAACCGCCAGTCAAGTAAATGAACGACCAGACCAGTATAAAACAATGAAAAAATTCACCTATTTGGTTTCCCCGGGCGTGCCACTGCCGAGCGAAAACATTGACACCGACCAGATCATCCCGGCGCGGTTCCTCAAAGCCACCACCCGCGATGGTTTCGGCGAAAACCTGTTCCGGGACTGGCGCTATCACGCCGATCAGTCGCTTAAAACCGATTTTGTGCTCAATGATCCCACCTATTCGGGGCAAATTTTGGTGGCCGGAAAAAACTTTGGTTGTGGCAGCAGCCGCGAACATGCCGCTTGGGCCTTGGCCGATTATGGCTTCCGGGTGGTGGTGTCCAGTTTTTATGCCGATATTTTCAAGAACAACTCGCTCAACAATGGCCTGTTGCCCGTGCAGGTGAGCGATGCTTTTTTGCAAAAATTGTTCGCTGCCATCCAGGCCAACCCCCATACCCCGATCTCGGTGGATTTGGCAAACCAGCGCATTGCCATTGAAGAAACCGGCAAAGCTGAAAATTTTGAAATTAATTTGTACAAGAAAACCTGTCTGATCAACGGTTACGATGACATAGACTATTTGTTGTCCCTCCGATCAGAAATTGCCGCTTTTGAATTGGCCACCGGAAAATAGAAAATTTTACTTTTATTGCTTGTTTATTATTTATGCAACATCGCATCCTCGTGATTCCCGGTGACGGGATTGGACCAGAGGTGACCACCTGGGGGAAACATACCCTCCAAGCTGTGGCCCAACGCTACGGCCACCAGTTCAGCTTTGATCAGGCATTGCTGGGCCACGCGGCCATTGAGGCCACCGGTTCCCCCCTCCCCGACCAGACCTTGGCTCAAGCCAAAGCCTCGGATGCCATCTTGTTCGGGGCCATTGGCCATCCTATGTACGACAACGATCCCAGCCGAACTGTCCGACCAGAACAGGGTTTGCTCGGTCTGCGCAAAGGCTTGGGCCTGTATTGCAACATTCGGCCCATCAAACTTTTTGACGAACTGATCCACGCTTCGTCGCTCAAGCCCGAAATATTGCGGGGTTCCGACATTCTGTTCTTCCGGGAATTGACCGGCGATGTTTATTTTGGCCAGCCGCGCGGGCGCAAAGATGAGGGCGAAACGGCGTTCGACACCATGATCTACAGCAAATATGAAGTCCAGCGGATTGCCCACAAAGCATTTCAGGCCGCCCAACAGCGGCGGCGCAAGGTACATTCGGTCGACAAAGCCAATGTGCTGGAATCTTCGCGGCTCTGGCGAGAAACTGTGAACGAAGTCGCCCGGGAGTATCCCGAAGTGGAACTGCACCACACCTTCGTCGATACCGCTGCGATGGAACTGATCAAAAACCCCCGCCAGTTTGACATTGTGCTCACCGGCAACCTGTTTGGCGATATCCTCACCGACGAGGCTTCACAGATTGCCGGGTCAATGGGAATGTTGGCTTCGGCCTCCATCGGGGACAGCACCGGGTTCTATGAGCCGATCCACGGCTCGGCCCCCGATATTGCGGGCAAGGGCATTGCCAACCCATTGGCGAGTATTTTATCCGTTGCCCTGCTGCTCAACTATTCCTTCGGTTATACTGAAGAGGCCGATGCCGTGGTACGGGCGGTGGAGAATGCCCTGAAGCAGGGATGGCGCACCGGCGACATCGCCGACCGGGACACGCCGCCCAGCCACATCCTCAACACCGCCCAAATGGGGCAAAAAATCTTGGCTGCTTTGGCTTAATTCCACTTAAAATAACAACCATTTTTTTATTTAAAAACAAAGGTTTTACAATCATGGACAATAAAGTTTATATTTTTGATACTACGCTCCGGGACGGCGAGCAGGTGCCCGGCTGTCAACTCAACACCGAAGAGAAGATCATCGTTGCCCGCGAACTGGAAGCCTTGGGGGTGGACATTATTGAAGCTGGCTTTCCCATTTCCAGTCCCGAAGATTTCCGCTCGGTACAGGAAATTTCCAAGGCGGTGAGCGAACCCATCATCTGTGCGCTGAGCCGGGCAGTGGAAAAAGACATCCAGACCGCCGCCGACGCACTGGTGTATGCCAAGCGCAAGCGGATCCATACGGGGCTGGGGGCCAGCGATTTCCACATCGAGCACAAGTTTCGCAGCACCCGGGCCGAAATGCTGGACCGGGCCGAGCGGGCCGTCAAATTCGCCAAGAGCTTGGTGGAGGATGTGGAATTTTTTGCCGAGGATGCCGGCCGGGCCGATCCCGTATTCTTGGCCCAAATGGTGGAGCGGGTCATTGCCGCCGGGGCCACCGTGGTCAACATCCCCGATACCACTGGCTACTGTCTGCCCCACGAATACGGCGAAAAAATCAAATACTTGGTAGAAAACGTTAAAAATATTCATAAGGCGATCATTTCCGTCCATTGCCACAATGATTTGGGACTGGCCACGGCCAATTCGCTCTACGGCCTCATCAACGGGGCTAGGCAGGTGGAGTGCACCATCAACGGGATTGGCGAGCGGGCCGGCAACACCTCGCTCGAGGAAGTGGTGATGATCCTGCGCACCCACAAATACCTGGGGCTGGAAACCAACATCAAGACCGAGCACCTCAACCCGTTGAGCAACTTGGTATCGAGCATGATGCGGATGCCCGTGCAGGCCAACAAGGCCATAGTGGGCAAAAACGCCTTCGCCCATTCGTCGGGCATTCATCAAGACGGGGTACTGAAAAACCGGGAGAACTATGAGATCATTGACCCCGCCGAAGTGGGCGCCGGGGCCAGTTCCATCGTGCTCACGGCCCGCAGTGGCCGCGCTGCCCTCAATTACCGGCTGGACAACCTCGGCCACCAATTGGACAAAACCGAACTGAACTTGGCTTACGAACAGTTTTTGATCATGGCCGATGAGCACAAAAACATCGATGACACCCGGCTGGAACAACTGATGGCCAAAATACGGATGGGTGTGGGCGTGTAAGCAGCCAACCGCACTGCGCTCCAACCGCCAGCCGTTTTTGACCAAAAAAAAACACCAATGAAACATTGGTGTCTTTCATAGCTGATTAGGTATGATTTGGTTTAATGATACTTAGGTGCTTTTAATTACTGACTTGTGTGTAGCGTTTGCTTGTTTTGTCTCAAAACAGAGCGAGCGCTACCTTCGGGTTTTCCCCCCGATTAAAGAACTTTTCTGCCTTCTATCAACCTAAAGATGACAGCGAACACGGCAATGACCAATAAAATGTGGATAATTCCCCCGGTACCGTATCCCACGAACCCAACGGCCCACAAGATGACCAGAATAACAGCTATTATATATAATAAATTTCCCATGAGATGAAAGAGTTAATATGAATTAAAATGTACAAATTGCGTTTTTCTACTGCCTAACCTGAGCCCGAAGGTTAAAACCGGAAGCCGACAGTGGCTTGGTACCAAGCATTTTTGTAACGTGGGGTGGTAGAGATACCGTCCCCGTTGTTATTTTGAAGATCCCAGCCGGCCCTTAGCCCGAGCACTAACTGCATCAGGTTCACGTCAACCCCGCCAATAAAACTCAAGGTATTCTTGCGGAGATTATCATTGGTAAATTCTCTTTCCTGATTGAGATTTACCGCCCCGGTGTTGAAATTATTCTTCTCTTTGAGCAAGTAAGAATATTGAGGACCACCCAAAATAGTCAAAAACCTAGAGGGCTTGATGGCAAGGAACAGTGGCACATCAATATAACTGGTAGTACGGGTGAATTCGTATCTGTTGCCAAGCAATACGCCAGTGGCTTCAAAACCTTTCTGCGAAAACAATATTTCGGGCTGGATACCAAAGAACTTACCAATTGGAATGGCGAAGAACGCCCCGCCCACAAACCCAAATTTTGCATCGGCATTAAATGCATCTCCCTTGGAATCATAAACATTTGAGTAGTTTGCGCCTACCTTGATGCCCGCATGAAATCCATCGGCACTCCAATCACTTTGTGCATTGCTTCGGCTGACCACCAAAGTGGCCGCTATAACAAATATGAATACTGCTTTTTTCATGTTAGTATTAACTCCGTTAAAGATTGTCTGGTTGAATTTGTACTAAATAATACTTAATGTATTCGTTACTTGTTATTCTTGACTGTCAGATCCTTAAGCGCTTTGCCCAACTCGTCCATGTCGCGGTTAAACTCCATTTTGAAATTTTGCCACTTTTCCCTACCATCAGCTTTGTAATCGTCCATCCGTCTTTTGGAATCGCTGTTTTTTTGCTCCAATACTGCAATTCGGCGGCGGTAATCTGCTTTTACGTCCTCTCTCTCGTTCTCAATCCGAGTCCTAAACTCAGCAATGCTCCGGTCGTTGGCCGAAATCCTGTCGGCAGTTTCCCGCCTGTACGCTTGAACTTCGGCCATATACACTTCCTGCGCCTTGTCAAGATCCTTGTTGGCCTCTCTGACATCCTTTTTGGCACTGGCCACCTTTTGGGCAGGTGTCTTGCAACTGGTAATAGCGGCGATCGAGACGAACATTAAAATAATGAGTATTGAATATATTTTCTTCATGGGTAGATTAGGTGATAAGAATGAAAATAATTGGGGGGACCGGCAGACATTAAAGCCCGTTGATCATCTCGTGCAATTCCTCTTTAGTTTTACCCAACCTGGCTTGGAGCCGGCCCATTAATTCGTCTTGTTTGCCTTCTACCAGCAACAAATCATCATCGGTGAGAGTGGCATATTTTTGTTTTAATTTGCCCTTGATCTCATTCCAATTTCCTTTTATTTCGGTGACAGTTTTCATGGTTTTTTGATTAAAAGTGAATAATTTATTAAGTAGTTTATTGTGGTACAAAGGTGAGACTATTGGCGTTGTAAAGTGTTATGAATTCTGAGTTGAATTTTACATACTTCACACATTAACAATAACTTACCCTGGGCACGGTATTAGTTATTTTCACTGCCCACGGACAGGCAATAGTTGGCCATGGGCGATGGCCGCGATCGGCGGTTTGAGCCAAGTTGGCCCACTTTATTTTTTGGACCCATAGTAGTCTTTTTTGGCGGAGGATGCCTTCCCGTCGAGTTCTTCGGGGAAAATATCCATTTTTTTAATGTCTGGGGTCACAATTTTGTCGAACCTTTCTCTGAGGGCTTCTGCATACTCCTCACCTTTTTCCAAGATTTGGCTCTGGGTCTTGGATCCTTTGTTGGGGGCAAATAAGATGCCCATTGCGATACCGCCCGCAACTCCGGCGAGCATGCCCGCAATAATTTGCAATGTTTTCATGGCTTTGTTTTTGAAACGTGAATAAATAATTGGCTGATTTAGCCGGCGCGACTAAAAATCTTTGGTGGACATTACTACTTGAAAACCCGGGTACTGAGCCTTGGCATCATCTTCGGCAGTGATAAATACGCGGGTTGGCTTACGGGCCGATACCGTCTCGAAGTCGGCTTTTAGTTTGCTGGAGAACATCCCGCTCCCACTGCGCATCTGCCCAATATTTTGGGTGGTGTTATCGTCAGCATCCATCCAGACCACATAAGTTTTCTTGGTCGGTTCCAGCCGCTTGACCTCAGCCAGATTGACCAGCTCGACCCTGATCAAGTAATTTTTGTTCTTGTCTTTGGTGACTTTTACAAAACCCCGTGCGGCAGGAACTACTGAGGAACTTTGGAAATTTGTCTTGTTGCTGCACATCATCAGCAAGGAGGCGGCCATGATGGCCAAAATTCCGAGAAAGATGCGTTTTACACCGGTATTAAGTCGGCTGTTTACCATAGCGGGTAGATTTAGTTAGGTTGAAGGTTGTATTCTGACTAGAATAGCGTTAAACGAATAAACTTATTTTTGAATGACTTATTTTCTAATTGCTAGGCGATTCATTTTGATTTGGCACAGCCTTATCAATGGCCTTTACTTTCAGTATTTCTTCCTTGTTCCGTCATTTTTAGCGTTGCTAATTAAGTAGAAAAAAATACTCAATTAGGGAGTTCACTAAATGATTAGCAAGTATTTACGATTAGTAATTCTTTATGGTACAAAGGTAGGCTCTTATATATGCTTCATTGTACACATTCACAACCAATAGTTATACATTTCCCACTAGTTGGGCACAAAAAAGCGTCACATGGGGGCTTCGTGATTTAGTAATAAAACCCCAGAGTTAGTTTTTGGATTCATGATCCTTGGCCATTTCCCTGTGGATTTCGGCGGCCTGATCAAATTTTTCTTTGGCTAATTTAGCACTTTGGTCAGCTTTATCAGCGTCTCCATCCACGAGATGCCTTGCGGCATCATGGTGGTGCCTAGCTGCTTCTTCGTGAAGGTGGGCCACTTTTCGGTGGGTCTCGCTTCCTTTGTCAATATGAACCGAAGAACTAGTGATTGTTTCTTTTTTGGTAGGTGCTACAATGGCTGCCATTGGATGGTCGGTTTAGGTTGCATACATTTTTACTACGGCACAAAGGTGGGTTATTTAGTGCGATCGGGCGTTACAAGATTACTCATTGTAATTGCATGATTACCACATTTCTTGATTGCTCAATCGTCATGGCGCTCCCCGCCCAAGCTGTAGTAGTTGTTCTCTTCGTCTTCGCTGCCAATTTCCTCTTGTGCGTCGTCCAGCTCGGAGCCAGGCACGTCCAGATCATCACCCGATAGATCCTCGGTAAAATCCAGTTCGGCGTAATCGTCCTGGTCCTTTCTGGTCAAGCGCTCTTTGGGGCTGCCATCTTCGGGATCAATGTCCCTTTCTTCTAGGTTGCGACGGAAAATATCGTCGCTAGCGGGATACATGGGGTAGCCCGGAAATTCTTTGGGCTTCAAGGATGGGGCCTGCTTGCTGGTAGTCTTCACTTTGGGGATTCGCTTTCTTGGTGGCATGGCAGTGGGGGTGTAAATGGAAAAGGGGGAATGGCAAAAAGGAATGAAAGAGCCAATTTTTACTTGACAAATTCACCGGCCTCGGTCAGGATTACTTCGATGGGGTTGGAATCGGTGGGCGATTTGAGGTGGGCCACGTATGATCCTTTGTGGCCCACGTGTTTGAAGGTGGCGGCTGAAATCACTTCGGCATTGGGATATTTCTGCTGGATGGCCAAATGAACGTCCAAGGGCATTTGCGAGGGCAATATTTCGGTCCTAGTTTCCACTACTTCGCCATTTTCGGTGTAAAGCACCGACCAGGCATTGTCAGCGATTGCAAAGTTCGCCTGATAATGTTCCGGATCAGTAGTTGCCGCATTGAGCGCGGGTTTGGTCTTGGCCCATTGTACTTGTTTTATCGCCGGATAAACTGACTTAAAATTGGCCGACACCATCACTGGCGGAAAAGGGGGCACGGCCTTGGTACCAATGGTCACCTGCTTGGGTTTTCCCTTGGTGGGGGTTGGATTTTTCACTGCTGCCGGGGCCGGCTCCGCCACTGGGGCCGGGTTTTGTAAAGTCCCCAATCGGCTGGCCGTGGCCGTACTGTCCTCGCGCAACTGCTTCTCTTTGGCATTTCGGCGGGCGGTGGAGGTGCTGTCCGCGCGCAACTGCAACACTTGGGCGTTTCGGCGGGCGGTGGCGGTGCTATCGTCGCGCAACCGCTGCAAGTGGGCATTCACCGCCCGCGTTTTACGGCCCGAAACGCAGCCTACAGTCAATAGAGTAGCACCAATGACCAAAAAAATGGTCAAATAATTGTAATTTTTCATGTTAATTGGGAAAACGGTAAATAAATAAAACGGACAGGCCACGCGGCGATTGAAACTTTCCTGTCATTCAAGACGGCCAAATGGCCTGCCTTGAAACCACTACCTGCGGAAAGAAAACCGGGGCCAGCACATTTTTGGCCAGACGCGGTGCCGGGCTAATAAACCATTTTGTCCTGTGGTTCCACTTCTTCTTTTTGGTAGCGGTGGGCGATCACCTTGGGCGCGATCTGGGCGATAAAGTGCTTTTCCATGACCAATCGGGCCATCAGATAGCTCACCGTTGATTCAGCGCCTTGATTAAGGTTGACGTTGTTTTCCTCCAACCCGTCATAGCAGCCACCAGTACAAGGGTTGTAAATGATTTGGTGCAGGTGGTTGTTGCCCAAGAACCAGTCAAAAGCGACGTGCATCTTGGTATGGTAATCTTTATTGCCAAATACTGCGTAAAATTTACTGAGGGCCAGAATGGTGTAGGCCACATCGATGGGCTGCTCGCCACCCACTTCTAAAACGCTTTGGTTGCGGTGCAGCCAGCCCCGGTTGGAGATCACGTGGATGCCGTCCTGCCGGAAGATCTTGGACAGCAGAAAATCAAAGGATGATTGGGCTATCTCGCAGTAGACCGGGTTGCCGGTGGCCAACCAAGCGCACAACATTGCCTCGGGCAAAATACTGTTGGCATACGTAAGGTAGCCCTCAAACCACTTCCACTCCGGGCTGGCTTCGTGCCGGTACATTTGTACCAGCCGGTCGGCCAGTTCTTTGATGATTTTCACGCCCGTGGCCATGGGGTTTTGGGTGTGCCGGTAATACAACCCCTTGATTGCGAAGGCCATGGCCCGGGTAGAATGAACTCGGGTGGCGCGCAATTGGGCCTCCCACATGATTGATCCCGCACTCGCGGTCAGGTCAGTGGGGAGCAAGCTGCCCATCGAGATCAAGTACCCCAGTGCCCACAGCGCCCGCCCATTGGCATCTTCTAAATTGGTAGTGTAGTTCTGGTCGGTAAATTGGCGGGCTGCATCAACGTAGTTGAGCATACTGCCATTGGGCTGCAAACAAAACCGGATGAACCGGAGATAAATCCTGATAAAGATCAGATCTTTTTCATCCCTGGTCAATTCAAAATGCTGGCACATGGCCACCATGGCCCGGGCGTTGTCGTCCAAAGTATAACCTGAGGCCAAGCTGGGTTGGTTGATATTGGCGAACTGGATCATGCCAAAACTGGTCGTCATCCTTTTTAGGTGATCCGTGGATATGACTGGCAGGTTGTATTGCAGCGAAGTTTGATCGTCAATGATGCTGGCAAATAACCTGGCGTGGGCGATGGCCGCGTTTTCCCACGCGGTGCAGGCCATGCGGTGCAAGCAATTGGAACTCATCCTTTTCCGTAGGCTGTCGTCGGCCAGCAACCGGTTGGTCGCTTTGGCCAACTGCGCTGAATTGCCAAAATCAACAATGATCCCGACATCTTTGCCCAGTACTTCCTTGGCGTGGGGAATGGGAGTAGAAATAATGGGGCAACCACAACTGAGCGCATAGGCAAAGGTACCGCTCACGGCCTGATTGGGGTCTTTGGAAGTGAAAAGGTAAATGTCGGTGAGTTGCAGGTACTCCAACAAATCTGGCAGGGGCAAAAATCGGTTAATAAACTTGACGTGAGCCTTCAGCCCCAACTCCGCCACTTTGGCTTCCAGTGCCCGGCGGTACTTTTCGCCTTCCTCGTTCACCACTGACGGATGGGTCTTGCCAATGATGAGGAACAAGACATCGAGGTTGCTGGCCACAATGGCGGGCATAGCGTTCAGGGTGGTTTCTATGCTTTTGCCCGAACTGAGCAGGCCAAAAGTGGACAGGATTTTTTTACCCGTCAAATGGTATTTTTCTTTCAGTGCTTGCTTGTCCAAATGGGGAACCAAGTGCGTGCCATGCGGAATGACGCTGATAAGTGACTTGGGCAGGGCATAGTCGGTGCGCAGTAAGCCGGCCGCAGCTTGGGTCATTACCACTACCGCCGCCGACAAAGCCGACAATTGCTGCACTTGGAGCAGCATGGACGCACTCGGAGCAGGCAACACAGTATGGAGAGCCAATATGACCGGCTTGGCCAAGTCTTGGAGGAACAGCCTAAAACTGTCTTCGTGCTGGGCAAAAAGACCAAACTCGTGCTGCACCACCACCAGTTGGATGCGGGCACTGGCATTGATGCGGGCGGCCAATTGGTCAAAATGGTGGGGGTGGCTGGTGTTGAGCAAGTAGTTGAATTGGGCGGGGTAAATGTGCCGATCACTTTCCGATTCCACCGGGCAAATACTGAGGGTGAACGATTGGTCAAATTTGTGGTTCAGGGCTTTGACCAAATCTTGGGAATAAGTGGCAATCCCACATTCGCGGGGGGGGAATGAGGTAATGAACAGGATTTCGGGCAGGGTATTGGTGCTTTCCCTTGGTAAAAGGCTCAGGGCTGGCCCTGGGTGGCCGTTGGTCAGATTTTGGTGATGCATAGCGGTCATTAGTATGGTTATTTTAAATTGTCAGTAGCTGGGTAGCGCAGTAGTTCAGCCAATAAAGCCGCCAAACTGATCGATGCGCAGGCAATCCGCTCGTCGGCAGCCCCATAGTAGATGTAGAGGGTATCACCAAACAAGGCCGCCCCGGTGGGGAAGCACACATTGTTTACCTCGCCCTTCAGTTCCCACTCAAACTCAGGCCCAAAAAGGGGATGGGGCAGGCGGGCAATTTCCCGCCCGGGATGTTGTAAATCCAGCAGCGCAGCGCAGGCAGTGTAAACATAACCCTTCACCGTGTCGTGCACGGCGTGGTAGATCAGTAGCCAGCCCTCGGCGGTCTCGATCGGCGGGCAACCCCCACCCAAATAGCTCACCTCGTGGTTATACTTAGGTGCAAGGGCAATGCAATCATCAAGGCACATAAAGTAAGTCTCCCAAAATTGGGGCGTCAGATCCGTCAGTTCATCAAAGGACACTATTTGAATATCGGGTTTGATCCGGTGTAGAAAAAACAGTTTACCATTGATGCGCCGGGGGAAAAAAATCACGTTTTTGTCCCAAACGAGCGCGCGCTGGCCCTCTTTGGCCGTGTGCCGAGATAAAGAGTTGTAGCGCAGGTACTTTTCGTTGATCATTCCCTCGCTGTGGGCCATCTGCTTGAATTCGTCAAACGTAAACTGCGGCACAATAATGCCCTGCTTGGTCCAGTGCCGCAAGTCGGTGGAAGTGGCCAGAGCACCCATGGCGTTCACTCCGTCATAGGCAGTGTAGGTGAGATAATACAGGTCATCGATCTTGACCACCCTTGGATCCTCGATCCCATGCACTTCGTAATCATGTTCCGGGGCGATCATGGGTTTGGTCCAGCGCTCGCCCGCCAGCAGCGGGTCGGTCAGGTAGCAATACCCAACAGTGGAAAAATTGCCTTTTTGCACGGCCCGGTAGAACAAGTGGACGCCGTCGCCCTCGCGGATGGCCGCCGGGTTGAGCACACCCTCTTCTTCAAACGGAAGGTTGGTTTTCGTCAACACAATTCCCTCTTTCTTCACATTAAGCATAAGGAGTGATTTAATTGTTGTTTGAGAAACTATCATACCCGATTATAAATTTTCCAATTCAATGCGTCGCCGGTGTTGATTTAGCTGCTTGAAATAGGTGGGGGTCAGCCCAGTCACTTTCTTGAACTGGTTGGACAAGTGGGCCACACTGCTGTAATGCAACTTGTCGGCGATCTCGCTCATGTTCAGTTCATCGTACAGAAGCAGTTCTTTAGCGCGTTCAATTTTGTTGGCAATGATGTACTGTTCGATGGTCGTGCCCTTGACCTCTGAAAAAACATTGGACAAGTAGGTATAGTCATAGCCCATTTTCTGGCTCAAATATTCCGAATAGTTAATTTTGGGCACCGTATCCGAATAGTGTATCATATCAATAATCAAGTTTTTTACGGTCTCGATCAAAATGGTTTTCTTGTCGTCCAATAGTTCCAGCCCAAACTTGAGCAGATCCGTTCCCAACACTTTTCGTTGTTGTTCGGTGATATCTCCTAGGATTTCGGCCGTGCCGAAGCTGACCGCAAGGTAACGGATGCCCAACTGGTCCAACGTATCTCTCACCACTAATTTGCACCTCAAACTGACCATGTATTTTATGTATAGAACCATACTAGCATTTTAAGTTATATCGACACTTATTCTCGCAGGAAACAAGTTTTTTAAAAATAGTATTAGAAGCCGATCAGGTATCGACCAACCGTAAAAATCTAACTTATCCCCCGACTAATCAGTTGAGCGAGGCTTTTACTCTAAAACGACAGTTATTTAATCATTAATATTTTATGAGTATTTTTTAACTACTTAACGGTGATAATTTGTCTGTATTGGTAACTAGGCAACAAGTATTGGTGCTTTGCCCAACGGGGCAATCAGTTCATGGAAAAATAATTTTTGGTATCAAACACGGCCTCATCGGCTCGGGTAAAACATTGGTAATTTTGGCCCGAGCAATCTCTGAACGCTTCGGTTTTTTCCATTCAATTAACGACCAATCATCGAACGTTTATCAGTCAAAACTAGACTGCCCCATCAATTATCACTATTTCACAATCAGCTAATTGGTTTATACGGTGGTAAAATTGAAAATCCATTGATAGTTCCTCCAATCGCTCAATTGATGGTGCTGGCGCGTGGTCTGCCAAAGTGTCATTTTGTTGATAAGGCAAAGTTACTCCCAGTCAAGCACCCAAGTGTTATACATTTTCCTCGAAAAGTTACATACCTTACTTATTGGCCAATAACCGCAGTTCCTTGCGTTTGCGGTGCAAGCCCCGGAAATAAGAAGGCGCCAGCCCCGTCACCTTTTTAAACTGGGCTGACAAGTGGGCTACGCTGCTGTAGTCTAGGCGGTAAGAAATCTCGGTCAAGTTCAGTTCTTCGTAGAGGAGGAGTTCTTTCGCTCGCTCTATTTTATGGTAGGTGATGTACTCCTGGATTGTCACCCCCTTCACTTCGGCAAACAGATCGGCCAAATGGTTGTAATCAATTTCCAATTTGCGGCTGATATAGGTTGAATGTGGCTCCCTAGGCAGTTCGTCGGCGTAATGAACCATCTCAATGATCACCGCTTTTACCTTATCGATCAGGATGGCTTTCTGATCCTCCAGCAGCTCGAGGCCAGCCTTGAGCAGTTCGGACTTTAGAACCGTATTCTGCTCATCGGTAATATTGGCAACGATCTCCACCATACCCAACTCCAAAGCGACCGGGGCTATCCCCAGTTTGCCCAATATGCCTTTTACCAGCATTTTGCAGCGCATACTTACCATGTATTTAATATAGAGCTTCATGCGAAGGAGGATTAAACACTAAACTTAGGTCTTATTCAGTTAGAAATTTCATGTCCGCGCCTGATAATACTACGAATCGACCTCTTTCCTAAAAATCTTACCACAATCTATTGATTAACAAGTTTTTATATAAAATAAATTAAGTAGTTCAGTCAAAAAAACATTGTTTAGGGTGCATTTGCCCTCTTATAAAAGGAAGCGTTTCGGCCAACTGGCCAATGTTGTTCCATGAGGCGGCCTAATCTTCGTATCCGCTCTTGATAATGGTCGATATGAGCTTAAAGCGCTCATTGGCCTTGATGGTGCTGCGCGAATGGGCCGGAATAATGATGGATTCACCAACCTCGAGTTGAGTTGATTTGTTGTCAATGACTACTTCGGCCTTCCCATCGAGCACTTGGATAAATGTATCGAACCGAGAAATTTTTTCTCCCATCTCTTCACCCGAATCGACCGAGGCCACCGTCACATTTCCGGTCGTTTTGTGTATAATCGTCTTGATTATCACGGAATTGGGGGCATACTCAAGCAGTTCCACAACGATGAATGACTTGGCTGCTTCAAGCTCGCGATTTTCAATGGATGTTGCTGGTTCCTTATGATTGTGGTTCTTCATCTTGGGTGTTTCAATAAATAAAGCTGAAAAAACTTTGGGCAATTGGCTTTTCGTCAGCTAGTGCCAATTTTTGGTTGCCTGACAATTAAGCAATAGCCTGAAAAATGAAAAACACCGGCAAAAAAGCCAAACACCCTGCTAGGACAAACTATGTTGATCGTGCTTGCGCAGGATCTCCAGCTGGCTCTCGCCCCCAAGCCGGAACTGATGTCATGGGCGATCCTCTTCCCATTGAAAAAAATAGAAAGGACAGGGGTTCAATTCCTGCCCTTTCGTTCACCGAGCCCAAGTTGGCATACTATCTCTTAAATACTATGTTTTCCTTGTAGCCGGCAGATCTTACGCCTTTACGGGCTGACCCTTGCGGATAATATTGATCACTTCGGGGCGTTTCTTGTGCAGCCGCTCCTCTACTCGTTTGAGCAGATCGTCTTCCTTACCAGTCTCAAACTTTAGATCGGCATCGGTAAGTTGGGCATACTTTTCTTTGAGTTGCTTGGCCTGCGTGGCCCAGTCCCCAGTGATTTTGAAAGCTTCTGTATTTTTGCCTGGCATATCGTTCATGGCAGTATCGTTTGGGTGAACAATTGATTACAGCACAAAGGTGCAGAAAGTCAACGGGTGATATGTTATACTTTTAGAGTAAACTATTACAGACTTTACACATCGCCCATGCGCTGTGCAAAGTCGCAGACTTTGCCTGAAAAATAAGCGAAAGTCTGTGACTTTCGGCAAGCGTGCCCCACGTTATGCAAAGTCTGTGACTTTCGGCAAGCGTGCCCCACGTTGTGCAAAGTCTGTGACTTTGCATGAAAAATAAGCGAAAGTCTGTGACTTTCGGCAAAGCGGGGTTCGCCCCGAAACCATAGCCAAAAAAAACCAAAAGCGGCCCAGTGCACACCGGGCCGCTTTTGGTTGCGAAATTCACGCTAGGTGGTTAGTTAGGCCGCCGTTGGGGCATCATCATCCTTCTTATTCTTATCGGAACTGCCACCGAAAAACTTGCTCTTCAAGCCAGCCAGAGCCTCGTTCAGATCTTCGGTGAACTCTTGGAGTTCTTCTTTGGCCTCGCCCATAGCTTCGGTAAATTCTTGTTTGATGTCGGCCATCAGTTCGCCTTTCTTGAATTTTGCTCTTTTCTCATCAAACAATTGGCGGGCTTCGCCAAATTTCTCTTTCATTTCATCGTCGGCATCATCCGCAAACTCTGCAAATTTGCCCTTCATTTCGGCAAACAATCCCAAGGCTTTGCCCTTGTACGCTTCGCGGGTTTTGTCATCTGCCAATTTGCTTTGCAGTTCTTTCAATTCTTCCTGCATTTCAGCAGCAGCAGCATTGCCTTTTTCTTTCAATTTGCCCAAAACGTCTTTGGCACTGTTGACCAGTTCATCAAAATCAAATTTTGAATCGTCTTTGGGCGGGGTGACCGGATTGACGGCAGGCGTAATTTCTGGGGGGGTCTGACTCATGGCGCAAGCTTGTTTAAGTTTGGTCAAAGATAGAAAATCCCGCGCAATTTATCCCAAGATCAAACTAATTTTCGCGATTTCCCCACTTGGGCAATCCGGCTTTGGGGCTGCTGCCCCGAAATAACAACTCATCGATCAGTAGATAATTACTCTTTCACTTTGTCCTATTTTTGATTAATTTTGTTAATAATCATTTGATTACCAATTAGTTAATACAAAAAATTAGCTTACCTTTACCAAACCTCAGAGGTTTGGTAAAGGTAAGCTGCAAGGTAAGGCACATGGTAACTACCTTTTGCCAATCCCTCCATTAATTAGGGCATTTGCATTAAGCAGGAACCAAAGAAATCAGGGTAATGTGGCCAGGATTTCAGCAATAAACTGGCGGCAGGCCAGCCCCGGGTCGGCAGTTTTCATAAAATTTTCGCCCACCAAAAAGCCCCGGTAGCCGGCGGCCCACAACTGGGCCACATCTTCGGCCCGGCTCAGGCCGCTTTCGGAGATCTTGGCAAAGTTGGCGGGGATCTGATCGGCCAACCCGAGCGATACGGCCAAACTGACCTCAAAATTTTTCAGGTTGCGGTTGTTCACCCCCACCACGTCCACATAAGGGTTGAGCGAATTTTGCAGTTCGGGCAAATCATGAACTTCCAGCAGCACTTCCAGCCCCAGCGAATGGGCAAATTGGCCCAATTGCCGCACTTCGGCCGGGCTGAGGTTGGCGGCGATCAGCAGGATGACATCGGCCCCCCAAGCGCGGGCCTCCAGGATCTGGAACTCATCGACCACAAAATCTTTGCGCAGCAGGGGCACGGCCACCAGCGGGCGCGCTGCGAGCAGATCCTCGGCCCGGCCCCCGAAAAACTGGTGGTCGGTCAGGATGGACAGGGCCGCCGCCCCGGCCATTTCATAAGCGGGCCCCACCTCGCTGGACAGGGCGTCGCCGTTGATCACCCCCTTGGAGGGCGATTGGCGCTTGAACTCCGCCACAATGCCGGGGGGTCGGGCACCCAACGCCCGTTGGAACGAAGTGCGGGGCCGGGTAAAAAAGGGCATTTGCTCCAACTGGCCCACGGGGGTGGCGGCTTTCCGCTCGGCCACCTCTTGGCGCTTGTGGGCTATGATCTGGTCTAGGATGTTCATCAACGGTTATTTCTGGTAGATCGGCAATTTGACCACTCGGGCCGGGATCGCCTTGTCCCGGATATTGACATAGATCGCCGTGCCCGGTTTGGCATAAGCCGTTTGCACATAGCCCATCCCGATGCCTTTGTTCATTGAGGGGGACTGAGTGCCGGATGTCACCTCACCGATCACTTCGCCGGCGGCATTGGCCAGTTGGTAATGGGCGCGGGGAATCCCCCGCTCGAGCATTTCAAAGCCCACCAGTTTGCGGCTTACCCCTTGTTCTTTTTGCGCCAAAAATAGGGGGGAACTGGTAAATTCTTTGGTAAATTTAGTGATCCAGCCCAGCCCGGCCTCGATGGGGGACGTGGTGTCGGTGATGTCGTTGCCATACAGGCAATACCCCATTTCCAGGCGCAGGGTGTCCCGGGCAGCCAGCCCGACGGGTTTAATGCCTTGGGGTGCGCCCGCCATGAAGATCAGGTGCCAAACTTCCTCGGCATGGGCATTGTCCACATATATTTCAAATCCTCCCGCTCCCGTGTAGCCGGTGGCAGATACCACCACGCCATCGATCCCGGCGAACTTGCCGATTTGAAAAGTATAGTAAGGCATGGCCGCCAGATCTATTTCGGTCAGTGGTTGGAGCGCGGCAATGGCTTGGGGGCCTTGCACCGCCAGCAGGGAGGTCCGGTCAGAAATATTCTCCATCGGCACGCCATCAAGGTTATTTTGGGCAATCCAGTCCCA
The DNA here is from genome assembly GCA_038209965.1 of Cytophagales bacterium. Classification (GTDB taxonomy): domain Bacteria; phylum Bacteroidota; class Bacteroidia; order Cytophagales; family Thermoflexibacteraceae; genus JALONO01. The sequence continues at coordinate 43,303 of JBBQXF010000007.1, forward strand.
ATCCTTGTCAATATTGGAAGCATTAACGACCAACAGATATTCTTCCCCGTGAATGCGATAGACCAATAAATCGTCGACAATCCCACCCGTACCGTTGGGCAAACAAGAATACTGCACTTTGCCATCGGTCAGTAGGGCTGTGTCATTGGTAGTGAGCCGCTGGATGAGGGCCAGCGCCCCCGGCCCCCTGAGCACAAACTCCCCCATGTGCGATACATCAAAAACGCCCACTCCGGATCGGACAGTGTTGTGCTCTTCAATGTCAGAGGTGTAGCGCAACGGCATAGAATAGCCCGCGAAGGGGACGATTTTCGCCCCAAGCTGCTCGTGGATAGCGTAAAGGGCGGTTTTTTTAGAAATCATAAAAAAAAGTGTATCATTGTGGGTTAACACAAAAATACACTAAGTTATCAATTCTTTGAAGTTTGTTTACGAACCCGGTGAGGTTTGGGATAGTTTAGTCTATCAGCGTGGAAATAGATTGGCGCGTTACTTCAATCAAATTGCCCTTATTAATTATTGTTGTTCGTATTCATTAAGTAGGTTTAATCTGTTTCTATTAGTTTTAATATAGGGGTTAATCCCTTTAAAGTGGCTGGATGTGGGGTTCCGATAACCGATGTTTACGTTTGGACTGGTATAATAGGTGAATTATTCAATTAGTAATTGGCGAGTTTGCCATTCAGTAAAACGCGGTAGAACAGAAGCGTACTTAAAAACATGGACAGTTCACTTGACCCAATAATTAGCATATTGATCGCCGACGATCACCCAGTGATGCGATTGGGACTTAACCACTTGATCCAGTCCCAGCCGGGAATGGAAGTGGTCGGGGCGGTGGGTGACGGGGCCGAAGCTCTGCAACTGATTGCCCAGTTGAAGCCCCAATTGCTGATCCTGGATGTGGACATGCCCGGGATGAATGGCCTTCAACTCATGCAACAACTCCACAGTGCACAGGCTGACCTGAAGATCATTATCTTTACTGCCCATCATGATAAACAGATTTTTGACGCCGCCATTTCGGCAGGGATACCGGGTTTTATCTCCAAAGAAAATGTATTCACCGATTTGGTGGAAGGTATCCGCCAAGTAATGGCGGGGCAAAACTATTTTAGCCCAGTATTCTCAAATTATTTACTGAGCCGGATCCAATCGAATGATGACCGGCAACATCAGCTTACCGAAAAAGAATCGGTGGAGCATTTGTTGACCCTGATGGAAAGGCGGGTCATTCGCATGGTCGCCGAGAGCAAGACCAGCCAAGACATTGCCGAACTGCTCTTCATCAGTGGTAAAACCGTGGAAAACCACCGGACCAACATTTGCCGCAAATTGAATTTGCGCGGCAAGAACAGCCTGCTGAAGTTTGCCCTGGAAAACAAGCACCTCTGGAACGAGCGCAAATAAGCCGGCCCGGCAGCCTTCGTCCTTTTCCTTTGCCTGTCGAAAAAAAGTGGACTCGCTGCGCAATGCCCGCCGGCATTGGCGGGATCGCCGCCCATCCGAAACATCGGATCGCCAACCCCCAACCCGCTAATATGCGGCATCGGACCGCCGACCACCCGGTATTTGAGCAACGCGGGCGCTAAGTGCGTTTGTCGAAACCCCAGTTCAATTTTTGGCGCAGCGTGCTCAAGAAATTTTCGCCTTCGATCTGGATCAGCCGGGTGGGAAAATCACACTTTTGGGCCGATAACTTCACTTTGCCATCGGCAATGTGGGAGCGGGAATCGAGCGAAATGAGGTAGTCATCGTTGCGGCCTTCCACCTCGAAGCTCAGCACCCCCGAATCGGAAATGATCAGCGGGCGCACGTTGAGGTTGTGCGGGCTGATGGGCGATAGGATGAAATTTTGGGAATGGGGCAGCGCCACCGGCCCCCCAACGCTGATAGAGTAGGCTGTGGAGCCGGTCGGCGTAGCAATGATCAGGCCGTCGGCCCAATAAGAGTTGAGGTAGTCGCCGTCCAAGTAGGTGTGCACCACTATCATTGAAGCACTGTCGCGCTTGCTGATGGTGATTTCGTTCAGGGCAAAGTTGAGCTCCCCGAACAGGTCAACAGTACTGTTGAGCTGGATCATGGTGCGCTCATCGATCTCGTATTGGCCTTTCATCACAGCCTCGATGCTCTGGGCAATCTTTTCCTTGGACACATTGGCCAAGAAACCCAGACGGCCCAAATTGATGCCCAAAACGGGAATTCCCGTGTCCCGCACCAAGGTGACGGCCTCCAGCAAGGTGCCATCGCCGCCCACGCTCACCATGAGTTCGGTGTCGGCCAGTTCCCGGTGGGAACCGAAGGTAAACTCATGGCGCACTTGAACCCCCAATTCTTGCAAAAAGTTTTGTAGCGGGTTGGACAGCCGGATACTAGCTCCATGCCGCTGCAATTCTTCAAAAATTTTCTTTACAAAAGGGAGCTTGGCGATGTCAAAAGGGCGGCTGTGGATCGCAACTTTCATGCAGGGTGGTCAGGGTCAGATTGGCGTTTAGTGGGTTTAGCATTATCGGGTGGCAAGATCAAATGTCCAAGTAGCGCAGCAACAGCCCCAAGCGATCTTTGTCATAATCTACCGTTTCCATTTCCTGAAACTTGGCAATGACCCGGTAATTGTAACGTTCCAGAGTGGCAATCACCCGGCTCAAATCCATCACGTTGAGCTTGAGCGTTACTTTGATGCGCGTCGGGTCATAGGCATCTTGTTCCAAGTAGCTGCTCAGGATTTTGGCTTGATTAGATTCCACCAACCGGCTAATCTCTGCCATGGAATAGTCGTAATCGCGCATGGACAGTACAATAATGCCGCCGGGGTTTTGGGTGGCATACGTGCGGGCCAAAGCAGTCACGGTGTCCTTGATAGTGATCGCGCCCTTGAACTTGCCCAGATCGTCCACCACGGCCACGATTTGCAGCGCATTTTGGTGGGCTTCCTTGATCACGTCGTAGAAATGTTGGTTTTCATTGACAAAATTATCTTTGTGGTCAAGCTGAAAACTGCTGATTGGCGCATCGGGCTGATTGGAATCATACAGTACGTCTTCGTTGACAATGCCCAGATAATGGCCACCCTCCACGACGGGCAACTGGTGCACCCGGAACTCGTTCATCCAGTTGAGGGCCTTATGAACGGGATCCGTGGGCCGCAGGGGCGGGATCATCGGATTGATAAATTCTTGTGCTGTCATCCCAAGTGCTTCGTTTTCAGATACATTAAAAGTACCGTGTGCCATAAATGCTGGTATTAGCTGGTCTAACCGTTTAGCAGGTTTGGGCTGTTGGGCGGCAGTAAGTCATTAATTTTGGCAGGGAGACTAGTGCCTGCCCCACCCTTCAATAGCACTGCAAGAAATTGGCCACATATTGGTTAAATACTTCGGGGTGCTCCATCATGGGTGCGTGGCCACACTTGTCGATGAACCGCAACTCGGCATTGGGCAGCAAATGGGCGAACTCATGGGCCACCAATGGCGGCGTGATCGTATCGTTTAGCCCCCATACCAGCAGTGTCGGCTGCTGAACATTGGGCAAATCCTTGGCCAAATTGTTGCGCTGGGCCGATTTGGCCAACGCCACCATGCGCATGCACTTGGGAATGCTTTTGGTCACCTCAAACACTTCATCGATCAGTTCGGCGGTGGCAATGGTGGGGTCATAAAAAGTGTATTGGACCCGCCCCCGGATAAAATCGTAGTTTCCCCGCTTGGGGTAGGAGCCGCCCATTGAGTTCTCGAACAGGCCCGAGCTGCCAGTAAGGATCAGCCGTTTGACCTTGTGTGGGTACCGCATGGTGTAGATCAGGCCCACGTGCCCGCCGAGCGAATTGCCCAAAATGTTCATCTGGCCAATTTTCAGGTCGGTCATCAGGTCGGCCACAAAAGTCACCAGCCCGTCGAGGCCCAGTTTGTCCATCGGCATATCGTAAATGGGCATGACCGGGATCAGCACCCGGTAGTAGGGTGAAAAGTGGGATACCACCTCATCAAAATTGCTCAATGCCCCAAACAAACCGTGCAAAAGCACCAGCGGTTCGCCACTCCCCTCATCCAGAAACCGGAAATTGTTTTGTTCTTTGATGGTAAATCTCATATTGGTTTTCCTGAACGATTGTCAAATCAAAGAGCCAACAACCGGAGATAAATAAAAAAGGCAAAATGGTGATGTTCCCAATTGTAAAGCTCCAATGGCCAATTGCCTGCTTACCATACCGCAAAATAGCCATGATTTTCTGAAAACAAAGGGTTTTAGTGCATTTTCCCTTCCCGAAAACCCAACTGTTCAATGATTTGGGCTTCGTGGGCCAAAAATTCTTGCCAGCGTTGGTCCACTTTCGCCCTGGGCTGGTAGCCCCGGGCCAGCTCGATAAAATTGGTGTAATGGCCAGCCTCAGAAACCATCAACTCGTAGTAAAATTTTTGCAGGTCAACATCGGGCAGGTTTTGCCACAGCAATTTGAAGCGCTCACAGCTCCGGGCCTCGATCAGGGCGCACACCAGCAGCTTGTCCAGCAGCCGATCATCGGGGGAACCGCCCTTGATCATAAACTTGTGCAGGGCGACCACGTATTCATCCCGGCGGGGTTTGCCCAGCCGGAAGCCTCGTTGGCGGATCTGGTCCAATACCCGCTCAAAATGGTTCCATTCCTCGGCCACTACCGGGGTGAGCACTTCCACCAGTTGATCCCGATCGGGATATTCAACAATGAGCGAAATACAGGCCGAAGCGGCCTTCTGCTCGCAGTAGGCGTGGTCGGTCAGGATTTCGGCCAAGTTCATTTCGGCCACTTGTACCCAACGCGGGTCGGTGGGCAATTGGAGGTGGAGCATCGGGCGCACAGTTATTGGCCCAAAATTACGCCCTATCTTGCCCAAACTGGTGTTTTGGCCCAAGATTAATGAGGGGTGGGCTAATCCGACTGTCGGCAAAGCTGAAGCTGTTGCCGAAGTTGCGACCATTGTGAGAGATCGCGAAACCCTGTGAGTGGATTTTTTACCCTCACCGTGGTTTTGAAGCGGCGTTGGCGAAACCTGTTGGCAGCGTCTTTCAGACCTGCCAACAAGTGAGGTGTGATGATCAAACTGTCCATAAGGTTTGCCACTGCGGCTGAAGTTTGGCAAAATTTATTATTTTTACATCCGCCAACACCTATTTTTCTTTAGCCGGCCTTTGCCCATTGCGGGCCCATGACTATGACCTTGTCCAAACCCATTGCCCTGCTGGCCTTTGCCAATGACCAAACCGATAGCCGACGTTACCTGCGCAACTTGGCCGATGAATTGGCCGACATCCAAACTGCCCTCGAGAAAGCCGGACTTGAGGTGCGCCTTTTGCCGGCGGCCACCCAGGCCCAACTCGTGGCCGAGTTTCAGAAATACCAAGATCGGATCGTTGTTTTTCACTACGGGGGCCACGCCGATGGGCAGCAGCTTTTGCTCCAAGCCCGGGGCAGCACCAACCAAGTGGCCCACGCGGGCGGGCTGATTGCTTTTTTGGCCCAGTACAAGGCATCGCTCAAGCTGGTGTTTGTCAATGCCTGCCTCACCCAAGAAATTGCTTCGGACCTGCAAGCGGCGGGCATTGCCGCCGCCATTGGCACTTTTGCCCCAATCAATGACAATCTGGCGGCCCAATTGGCCGTTGGGTTTTATAACGGACTGGCCGACCACCTCCCGCTGGCCTCAGCTTGGACCCAAGCTGTGAGCCAGTTGGCCATGCAAACCAAGGGATTGACGGTGGCCGACCGGGGGATGTACCGCGAAAATCCCACTGCCGCCGATTATTTTGTTTGGAACATCTGGTACGCCGATCAAATAATGACCAATTGGACGTTGCCGCAATCTCCCGTTGGCAATTCCAACCTGAGTGTGGTCAGCGGTAGTGGGCACATTGTCCTCCAAGACCTGCACAATACTCATGTGAACATTCAGGTGGCCGCACCCCAAGGGTCGAGGACCACAAAAGTGGGTCTGGCTGACTTCAAAAAGCAACTCATTGGTTTGTTGGACGAAGAAGCCTTAGTGGCCGTGCCCGAAGTGGTCGATCAAATCAAGGAATCCAGTTACGAATATGACAAACCAACACTGGCCACATTGCGTAGGCGGGCCATTGCCCAGCTTACGGCACTCGATCCGGATCCATTCATTGCCCAATTGAAGGTATTTATCGGTACTTTGCGCGAGAAAAGGCAAACTGCGCATTGAGTTGGTTTTATCAGTAGAATCATTGATAATCAGCTAATTAGGTTTATGGTCAGCCTGAAAAATGACTCCGTTCAATTTTTATAATTTTTAATTTTGCGATGAAAAAACTATCAAGATGCACTTGGCTCTCGTGCCTATTTTGCCTCGCCCTACTGCTCAATGCGCATGGCCAAAAACCAGCTCCGGTCAGCCTCATTTTTGATTCGGACATTGGCCCGGATTATGACGATGTAGGGGCAATGGCGGTGCTTCATGCACTGGCCGACAGCGGTTCGGTAAAAATTTTAGCCACGATTGGCTCCAACCAATCCCGTTATCTGGCCCCGGTAATGGATGTGATCAACACCTATTTCCACCGCCCCAATATCCCGATTGGCGTAGTCGGTGGGCGGGCGGTCAATCTGGCGGCTTGGCAAAGTTGGGATTCGCTGTTGGTGGCCAATTACCCACACGATACCAAAAGCAATGCGCAAGCCGAGACCGCTTTGGCCCTCTACCGGCGACTGTTGGCCGCTCAGGCCGACCAAAGCGTGACCATTGTCACGGTGGGTTTTTTGACCAATCTTGCCGACTTGCTGCTATCAAAACCGGATCGATATTCGGCATTAAATGGCATGGCCCTAATCAAAAAGAAGGTGAAACGGCTCGTGTGCATGGCGGGACGTTTCCCGCAGGGCAAGGAGTTCAACGTGGATCGGGATCCGGTCTCTTCCAAAATCGTGTTTGATACGTGGCCCACGGTCATTGTTTTGAGTGGCTGGGAAATTGGCCAGGCCATTTATACTGGGTTGCCGCTCATCCAAAACCAGGGCATCCAAAACTCCCCGATCAAAGCGGCGTTTGTCAAGGCCATCCCCATGGCCAAGGAGGATGCGGGTGGGCGCATGAGTTGGGACCAAACCGCTGTACTGGTCGCGGTGAAGGGCCATGATCCCTATTATGGGGTCATTGAGGGGCGTTTTGTTTGCGCCGAAGATGGTAGCAACCGCTGGGATGAACAGGGGCGGGGGCATTTCTACTTGGTCGAGAAAATGGCCGTCGATCAGGTGAAGGATCTGCTGGATCGTTTAATGATGCACCAGCCCATCAAAAAATAACGTTGGATAAAGTGAATAAAGTCATCAGCGGGCCGCTTGCTACCTTGGCGAGGAAGGCGGAAACAAAAAGGCGAAGGCCAGCAAGGGGTCTTCGCCTAAATTATCCACAACTTAACAGCTCCGCACGTTGACCGCTCGCTCACATGGGCGCACGCGGAAAGCCGGTATGCCTATGTAGCTTTGGATTTGTCAAAATCACCCCCAAAGATTTTTGCTTTGGCCTTTTTATAGGCTTGGGTTGCGTCATCGGTGACCGCTTTGGGCTTGGCCGCTGCACTGCTGGCCCCATCTTCAAAGGTATCGGTCATTTTGCCAAACCCTTTCTGCAACTTCGGGCCTACCCCCGGAATCTGGCCCAGTCCACTGGCAATCAGACCTTTCATCTTGTCGTATTGGCCTTTGTATTTGTCGTAGGCCTCGACTAATTTTTTGGCTTTCCCCTCCAGTTTCTCAACCAGTTCTTTGGCTTTCGCTTTGGCCTTGTCTGGGGCACTGGTAATGGAGTCACCCAATTTCGTCACTGAATCTTTTAGGTTTTCAACGCTTTCAGCCAATTTTTTTGGATCGGGTGGTGGATCCATGATTTCCTCCTTGAGCGCGTCGGCATCTTTGCCCACTTGCTTTCCCTCTTCTTTGGCCTCATTCACGTTTTCCTCAGCAAAGTCTTTACATTCTTCGGCAGTGGCTACCATTGCTTTGTCAGCATTGCTTACTTCATTGGCAAGTGCTTCTGCATCTTTTTGGGCCTGATCGGCAGTTTCTATGGCGGTATTGCCAATGTCTTCACCCGTTTTGGTTGCTTTTTCGGCCTTTTCTTTGGCTTCGGTTACTTCCTTGGGGATAGGTAATTCTGGGCTGTCTGGCATAAATAAATTTTTAGCTTAGTACAAAATTAGAAAGTCTATTTCGAGGTCAAACATGACACCATAGACTGGATCAAAGATAAATCTTTTCCGGTACAAAAGCAGATTTTGGGTAAATTCGCCCTTAAAAGTAACCTGATTATCTTCAATGAGCTATTTGGACCAATTGAACGAGCCGCAGCGACAGGCGGTAACCCACACCGAAGGCCCGCTGATGATCATCGCCGGGGCGGGATCGGGCAAAACGCGCGTACTTACCTACCGCATTGCCCACTTATTGGAAAAGGGGGTGGAACCGTTCAATATCTTGTCCCTGACCTTTACCAACAAGGCCGCCCGCGAAATGCGCCAGCGGATCGAGAAAGTGGCTGGTCCAATGGCCCGCAGCCTTTGGATGGGCACTTTCCACTCCATTTTTGCCAAAATATTGCGGATCGAGGGCCACCGGATGGGCTATACCAGCGATTTTACCATCTATGATACGGAAGATTCTCGTTCAGTAATTAAAAATATCATTAAAGATAATGAACTGGATGATAAAATATATAAGGTGGCCGTGGTTCACAACCGCATATCGTCGGCCAAAAACAAATTGATCGCTTGGCAAGAATATGTGGCCAACCCAGTTTTCTTGGCCGAAGACACCGAGGCGGCCAAGCCTAAGCTCGGGCAGCTCTACAAACAGTACGTGGAGCAGTGTTTTAAGGCCAATGCAATGGATTTTGACGATCTGCTGTTCAACACCAATGTGTTGCTCCGCGATTTCCCCGAAGTGCTGAACAAATATCAGCACAAGTTCCGCTATGTGATGGTCGATGAGTTTCAGGACACCAACGTGGCCCAGTACCTGATCACCCGGCGACTGGCCGCCATGCACCAAAACATTTGTGTCGTGGGCGATGATGCCCAGAGCATTTATTCGTTCCGGGGGGCCGACATCCAGAACATCCTCAATTTTGCCAAAGATTATGCCGATTTGTTTACCGTAAAACTGGAACAGAATTACCGATCCAGCAAAAAAATAGTCCATGTGGCCAACCGGGTGATTGCCAACAACCGCAACCAACTGGAAAAGAAAGTGTGGACGGCCAATGACGAAGGGGCATTTATCGAGCTGGTAAAAGCCGCCACCGACAATGAAGAGGGCCGACTGGTGTCCATTTCCATCTTTGAGGAAAAGATGAAAAACCAGTTGCCCAGCCGCAACTTTGCCATTTTGTACCGTACCAATGCCCAGTCACGCGCCTTTGAGGAAGCCCTGCGCAAACAAGGCATCCGCTATAAAATTTATGGTGGCCTTTCGTTCTACCAGCGCAGAGAAATCAAGGATCTGATTTCCTATTTTCGCGTGGTGGTCAACTTCCGCGACGAAGAAGCCTTCCGACGGATCATCAATTTGCCCAAGCGGGGCATCGGGGACACCACCGTCCAAAAAATGATCGTGGCCGCAGCCGAAAATGACCGCTCACTGTGGGAGGTGGTGGAAAATGCCCAGCAATACCTGGGCAAAAACCGCACGACCAGCACCATTGCCGATTTTGCCACCATGATCAAGGCTTTCCGCCTGACGCTGGGGCAAAAAGATGCCTATGAAACAGCCTCGGAGATTGCTCAAAAATCCGGTTTGTTGAAGGAACTGCTTGACGATAAAACGGTGGAGGGCCGGGCCCGCTACGAAAACGTGCAGGAATTGCTGAACGCGATCAAGGAATTTACCGATACCCCCGACCGCGAAGACAAGGGGCTTTCGGCTTTTCTGCAAGACGTGTCGCTGCTGACCAGTGTCGAAGAGGCCGACAAAGAAAACGACGACTGTGTGACGATGATGACCATCCACATGGCCAAAGGCTTGGAATTCAAGCATGTGTATGTGGTGGGGATGGAAGAAGACCTGTTCCCTTCCCAAATGATGCTGGGTAGCCGGGAAGATTTGGAGGAGGAGCGCCGGTTGTTTTATGTGGCCATCACCCGCGCTGAGCAAAAACTGACCCTGAGCTATGCCCTGCAGCGCTACCGGTTCGGGAACCTGCGCCCCTGCGAGCCGAGCCGCTTCTTGGACGAGATCGATCAGCAGTATTTGCAGATCAACCGCTTGGGCCGGGCCTCCGGCGGGGGCAGCGAACCTAGCCAGTCCAGGCCCCAAGCACGGCCCGAACCAATGACCAATTTTGCCAAAAACCTCGCCAGTCCCGCTCCACGCGGTGGCGCTGTCCCGATCCACCGGGTTTCTGCCGATTTTGTGCCCACCGATCCGGGCAAGCTCCGCGAAGGGGCCAAGGTGGAGCACGCCAAGTTTGGCTTTGGCACCGTGACCAAGCTCGATCTTCAGGGGAGTGACAAACGGGCCACCATCAAATTTGACAAGGCTGGCGAAAAAACCCTGCTATTGAGTTTTGCCAAGCTAATGTTGATCAATTAAAATCCTTTTGGCCCCGATAATTTTATCTCAGGTCCAGACCTGAACAACTCACGACCTAGGCCAAAAAATCAGCTCTGGCCACCAAATTTTTTTGCCAAGCCTAAAAGTCTGGACGACTGCTTCCATGAGCTACACCAAGGGGCGTTTGACCATACGGACTGTTTAACCTGCGCCAACTGTTGCCGAACCTGCCAACCCCATTTTTTATCAAAAAGACATTGAGCGGATGTTGGCCAAGGCTTTACGGTTGTGGCCCGCGAAATTTATTCACCAATCCTTGCACCTTGATCGAGATGGGGATTATGTACTCAATGTTGCCCCTGCCCTTTTCTGGGCCCCGACAACCATTGCGCAGTTTATGTCGATTGCCCACGGCCTGCCGCGAATATCCTCCCACCTACCGCGTGCGGATGGGTCAAATCCTAGACTTGACCATGAAGAACGGGGAGATTTGCCCGGCGGTGCAATAGATGGTGGAGCAGTTGAAGTGGGAACTGGCCCGAAATTCGCCCTGATCAATTTGGGCACAAAAAAAAGCAGGAAACGGATTTCGTTTGCTGCCCTTTAGAAGTTTATCGACTTGGCGGTTTAGTCCTTGATGAAGGGATAATCGGCTTGGGCATATACATCATGGTAAATTTCTTCAGCGTCAGGCCAGGGGGATTCCTCCGCAAATTTGACCGCTACATCCACTTGAGCCTTGACTTTGGCATCGATCGCCTCTAATTCGGCTTCGGTGGCCAGCTCCCGGGTCAACAGGGTATGTTTTACCTGCTCGATGGGATCTTGCATCTTGTAGGTTTCCACCTCTTCTTTGGTGCGGTATTTTTGTGGATCCGACATGGAGTGGCCCCGGTAACGGTAGGTGCGGAGCTCCAACAGGCTCGGGCCTTCGCCAGCGCGGGCACGCTCGGCAGCTTTGGCCACCGCTTGGTGCACAGCTTCGACGTTCATGGCATCAACCGGCATCGAGGGGATGTCATACGCTTCGCCCAAGGTATAAAGTTCGGTCACATTGGAACTCCGCTTGACCGAAGTGCCCATTGCGTAGCCATTGTTCTCAATGACAAATATGACGGGCAGTTTCCAAGTCATGGCCATGTTGAGGGCCTCGTGGAAAGCACCTTGGCGCACAGCCCCATCACCCATGTAACAGATGCAGAGCTTACCGGTTTTATTGTATTTTTCGGCAAAGGCAATTCCCGCGCCCATGGGCACTTGCGCGCCCACGATTCCGTGCCCACCCATAAAGCCTACTGCTTTGTCAAAAATGTGCATAGAACCGCCTTTCCCCTTGGTAGTGCCGGTGGCTTTGCCGTAGAGTTCGGCCATAACGGCCCCGGGACTAGTGCCCAAAGCGAGCGGGTGCGCGTGATCGCGATAGGCTGTAATCCATTTATCGCCTTTCTCCAGGGCCGAGGCCGCTCCAGCCGCGCAGGCTTCTTGCCCGATGTACAAGTGGCAGAACCCCCGGATTTTTTGCTGACCATAAAGCTGGCCCGCTTTTTCCTCAAATTTGCGCATCAGCACCATGCTTTCGTACCAATAGAGGTAGGTTTCTGTTGAGAAACCGCTTTCGGTTTCGGCCACTGACAAGCTGTTTTCCAAAACGTTGACTTGTTGATCCATAAAGGCTGGATTAATTCGTGAGATATCGATAAACAGGTTTGAAACCACTAGAAATGCCGGCCAACATTACAAATGACCAATAATGATCGTCAACTCGTGCCTCCCTCACTCGGGAGGCTTTTAACTACTTAAGCCGACAAACGGCCCGTACAATGGGCAAAATTAGCCAAAAAATCAAGAAAATGGCAACCTCCCCAAAACAAGGGCCCAGTTCAGCTTTTCCCTTCGTCGGGCGGTTTGCCGCTCCACCAGTTGGCCAAGGCCGATCCGGTAATGTTCATGAGCGGGCCAAACACCGCTGGGGCCAAACCCACCGTGGCCGCCTTGCCCATTTGCAGGGCCAAGCCCGAGGCCAGTCCCGCGTTTTGCAGGCCCACCTCAATGGCGATGGTGCGGCAAGTTTTCTCGTCCATGCGCAGGAAACGGCAGATCCAGTAGCCCAGCACATACCCCAGCACATTGTGCAACAAAACCGCCAAAATCAACGATAGCCCGATCTGGATCAGGTTGTCGCGGCCGGCCGAGGTGATAATGGCAATGATGAGCGCAATGCCCCCCATGGAGATCAGGGGCATGACCTGATCCAGCCATTTGGCCCGCCCGTAAAATAATTTGTTGAAAACCAGCCCGCCGACAATGGGCACAATCACGATTTTGACAATGTCAAGCATCATGGCCAAAAAATCAACTTCTACCAGTTGTCCGGCCAACATTTTCATCAGCAACGGGGTGATGAAAGGCGCGAGCAAAGTAGCTACGGCCGTCAAGGTGATGGAAAGGGCGACGTTGGCCTTGGCCAAGTAGGACATTACGTTAGAGGCCAGGCCGCTCGGGCTGCACCCCACCAGCACTAGCCCGGCCGCGATCTCGGGCGCGAACCCAAAGCCGTTGGCAATGGCCAGCCCCAAGAACGGCATGATGGCATATTGGCACAAGAGGCCCACCAACACCGCTTTGGGCATCTGGATCACGCCCGAAAAATCGCGCAGGCTCATGGTGGTGCCCATCCCAAACATAATGATTTGCAGGAGGGGGACAATGAGCTTTTTGAGGGGAAAACCATTGACCTCGATAAAAACCCAAGGATAGAACATGGCCACCGTGACTGCCGCAAAAATCACAAGCGTGTAGGAAAAACCGCGCAAACTGCCGTAGGGGCGAAAAGCGAGGGCCAAGAGAACAAAGCCTACGGTGATAAAATAACCACCAGTGGCAGTTTGGTCGGCGACGACCAGCCCAAGCGCAGTCAGCAGGGCCAGTCCTGCAAGAGCGAAGAGAAGTTTGGCGATGGTAGTAGTGATCGGCATCGGGTTTTCATTTTCGGTAAAGACAACCAATGGAGCAAGTAACAAACAAAAAACCATGCCCCCAAACTTTGGCAAAACAGGACATTGTACCAAGATTATTGTAATTGGGGCGGTAAACCAGGTTTACACCGTTGGCTTTCAATGACTTACTTTTTGTCAAGGTAAAATCAACCTTGTTGGGGCCTAATAGTGGGGGCGAAATTTAGGGTAACCAAAGTGGTCGCCCGGTTCAATTAGACTTTGATGGCGCGACTGGCCGCCCCAGTTCAATGGTGGGCATGGGCAGGCGGTACATTTCCAACCCGGCCAACACTATTTCCCAACCCGGGGCAAGGTCGGTTTTTTCGCGCAGATAGGCCAGATCCAGATCCAGCCCCACCAAAAATCGGCGGCGGGACTGGTGGCCAGCAGCGCGGTTTTGGCCCTCGCGGGCGCGCACCATGCCCGTGGCCCCGTGGCCCACCGCCACCCGCAGCCAGGGCAGGTGCTGTTGCCATGCCTTGGCCATTTGGCCGCTGGGGGCCAAGCTCAGCCAGTAAGTTTGTCCGTTGTAATCTTTGAGGAGTTGCTCCGCCCAGTTTTTTCCCAACAATTGGGGCCGCAGGTGGGCGAAAGGCGATGGGGCAAAGGAAAATTTGGGTTTCAGCCAACAGTGGCCCGGGGAAAGCGCGGCTTGCCCATAATAAAGGCCACTCCCGGCCGCATTGGCCAGCAGATCGGCCCAACTGGCCCCATACGCGGGCATGAATCCATCGAGCCACTCGATGGGGGCGTGGGCCAAAAAGCCGAGCCCGGCGGCTTTTTGGTGGGCTTGGGCCTCGGGCTGGCCCGCCCAGCGCAGGAGCGCACCCAAAAGACGGCTACAATGAAAGGAAGAAAACGCATGGCCCATTTTGTCCATTTGCCGCCACTCGGCCCGGTCGTCGAACCAGTGCCAGTTGGTGCGCGCTGCCTGCCCGTACCATATTTTGCCCACCACCAGCGCGGCCCCAACGTAGGCGAGGGCGGCCCCAGCCAATAAAAAACGCCGACGGGAGAGCAGTACCCCCGGTGACGGCGGTTGAGCCGGACGGTTTTTTTGGCCCCAAATGAATTTTTTGAGCAGTTGGCGCAAGAGTGAACCGGTTATTTGTTGCTGTGCTCGCGGCGGATGTGTTCCATCATCCACGTGCAAAGATCTTCCATTTTGGCCGCCATCAGCCCATCGTCGGTGGCCGTGCGGATGGTCTGGGCCATGCTGCCCAGGGTGTCAACTGCCAGGCGTTTCATCTCGTCCACGGGCATGTCCTTGGCCCAGAGGTCAATGCGGAGCGTTTCTTTGCGGCGGTGATCCCAAATGGAAACATTAATGGCTTTGGCTTCTTCCAAGCTGCCATTGGAGCTATCGGTGGCACTCCAGAACAGCTTTTCGGGCACATTTTCGTCGTCAAGCTCAATATGGAAACGGATTTCGGAGGTTTTCATGCGCAAGGATTGAGTGAATCAGGGTTAAGAGAGGGGCAAATTTCGGGCAATAATCCCAAAAATGGTGCGGGCCGCATTGATTTGGGGGATATTTGTCCATTCCCTGATAAACCAAATGCCCCCTTAACCGGGATTTTTGGGTCGATCGCCCATTTCGTTTTCCTGAATATTTTAAAGTCAGATTTGCTTCCCGCCAATTCCAGTTCACAACGCTCTACAGTGCTATTACTCCGTTGTTGGTGCACTTCGCTAACACTAACAACAGTAGAAACCGGATGGGGTTGCAGGGGCATACGCGTAGGGCGACCAGCGGCGCATTAGGTGGGCCAGCGGATCCACCGCCCACATGCGCCCCAGCGCGGGATCCACCTGCCGGGCGTGGTAGTCCAGCCAACCCAGCCCAAAGGGGTCCTTTCTCCTTGCCGTTGACTGCGCGTCTGCGGTACGTAAATTTGCTTTCCGCGTTCCCCGGCGCATTGTAGAAAGCGTTTCCTCTGTCCCATGCCCGCCAGCTCCAATCCCCATGGATCGTAGTGCGTTTCTTCAATCGGAACTGGCTGGCCCCCAGCCGCAATTTCCAGATGACTGGCCGTCCGCCAGGTTTTCCACATAAACCTCTGCGCGGACGGCTAGTCCCAACAATCAACTGTCGCGAGCTTGCCCACGCTGAGCTGCTGCCAGCTCCAGCTCGCCGTATTGACTGGCCGTCCGCATACAATGAACTCCTCCTGCGTATGCAGTACCGCGCCCCCGGAAGCTTCGCCGTAGAGCTTGAGCACCAAGCGGGTCCGGGGCACACTTGGATCGGGGATTCGGCCTGTCAAGTTGTGGTCTTATGGGCAATCTTTACCAACACAGTAGTGCCATGCTGAGTCGAATTTTGGCATTTGCCTCAGGCTTGCCAATACCTTTTGATTTTTGATCAGTGAATAGTCTGGGGCAAAGTAAACATGGCTTTCAGCAGTTATATGGAACGCGATTACTTTGCCACGAGATGGGTTGGCATCAACTCCTAAAATCCCTTTGCATTGATAAGGGTGGCCCACTTCCAAATGATAGAAACTGTACATTACTTCTGATGCAAATGCAAAACACTCTAGGGTGCTTGAACCATCTTTCCTCCTCAAATCTTCATAAGCCTTGACATAGGGGGCGTTTTTACTATCAAGAAAGTGCTTCCAATCGACGATATCTTCGTAAATTGGCATATTAATGCATTTTTTGCCATCTTTGGAGTAAATACCGATATTGTTGCAGATGGCTTTTAGCCATTTAGGGCCCACCTCTTTTACACCCCTTGTGTTTATGCGAAGCCCCCAAAAAATGTTTGGATTTTTCGGACTGCATTTTTTATAAAAATGGTGACACAACGAGGTTTCTGTCTTGTAATCCGATTTACTGGTGGAGTTGGTGCAACTAAATATCAATAATAGTACGAACGTAGAACATGTGTTGAGTTTCATAATTTTACCATTTACATTGGATACCCCCAACACCAATCGGGAAAGGTGGGGTGGGCAATGTTGGATCTGGATTGGGATTGTAAAAGTATCCCCTGCCTATGGCTTTTTGATCCCCCGGAGAATCTCCTGTCCACGATTTATCCTGAAACCATCTCACAATTGGATTGTCGCTTCTGTCATATGGCCTTATTAAAAGGTTGGCGATTTTACTGCTGTCCCATGCATCGTATTCTGCCCCAAAAGCTGCTGTAAAGTAGTTGAACCCCAAGCGTTTCATAGATTGGCCCCATAAAAAATTACCAGCGTCCTGATAATTATACGCTTGGCCCTGTATCAAATAAAGCGCATTGGGATTAAGCCTGCTTCCTGGACGCCCCCAGAAATCCATTTTTCCTGTATGACTTTCGTTTTTGGCATAACTCCACCTGTTTTCTTGATTTACTGGGTTATCCACGTCTGCATCTTTCATGTGCAGCTCAATATCTTCTGGCTTGACCACTTGAAGCTCAAAATTATCTTCACCTAAATTTGGGATGTCCCCCGGATCATTAAACTCAAAACTCTGACCGCCATACCGCTCTGTTTGCCCTTTGGCATTTTTGCGCGTGTACTGGTGGAACCCGGTAATTTCAGGCTTTCCATTGTTCAGCATCATTAAAAACTTGCCGTCCTCAAATACTGCCAGGCTGTCCCCGTTCACGTCAATATATTTGACCGGGTTGCTGGCCCCGCACTGGTAGGGGGTGAGGGAGAAGTACTTGTGGGCAAACCTGTCCACCTTGGTGAACCTGCCCAGCTCCGGCTGGTAGTGCCGCGCCCCGTAGTCCAGCCAGCCCAGACCAAAGGGGTCCTGCTTCTCCTTGCTGTAGACTGCGCGTCTGCGGTAGGTCCACTTGCTCTCCGCGTTCCCCGGCGCATTGTAGAAAGCGTTTCCCCGGTCTTATGCCACTCAGCTACAATCCCCAAGGGCCATAGACTGCGCGTCTGCGGTGCCCCTCCCGCACCACAATCGGAACCGGCTGGCCGTCCGCCATCAATCGCGGATGGCCAGTCCAAACTGGCACACCCGCCAAGTTCTCCACATAGACTTCCGCGCGGACGGCTAGCCCCAAATCAACCGTCGCCAGCTTGCCCACGCTGAGCTGCTGCCAGCTCCAACTCGCCGTGTTGACTAGCCGTCCGCGTACAATGAACTCCTCCTGCGTGTGTAGGACAGTTCCCCCGGAAGCTTTGCCGTAGAGCTTGAGCACCAAGCGGGCCCGGGGCCGTCGTGGAACAGCACGGAGGGATCGGGGATCATTGTGGCCAAGGTAGTGTTTTGTTTTTGCATCTCCAAAAGCCCGGTGGCCTGGGTGGGCGGGCTGCCCACCACCTCACCGGTGGTGGTGCCGGACTGCGCGTCTACGGAGCCCGCCCGCCCGGCGGTGCGGGCAGGGCGGACTGCGCGCATGGAACATACGTTGGGCGCGACCATAGATGGGCCGCTTGCCCGGCATGGCACTTCGAACATCCCCCAAACCAAGAATATGCGTAATATTGCGGTTTGACAATGCCATTGGCCGCTTGGGCCGGCATGACCACTAAAGACGGGTGATCGGGCCCAATTGTTCAACCACCATTTACTGCCTTACTTTTATTTTGAATGGAACCACTGAATTTTATTGAAGAGATAGTCGAAGCGCACTTGGCCTCGGGCCGGTTCGAGGGCCGGGTGCACACCCGTTTCCCACCCGAACCGAACGGCTATTTGCACATTGGCCACGCCAAATCCATTTGTCTCAATTTTGGGCTGGCCAACAAGTATGGCGGAAAGACCAACCTCCGCTTTGACGACACCAACCCAAGCACCGAGGACGTGGAATACGTCGATTCCATCCGCGAAGATGTGCGCTGGCTGGGCTTTGAATGGGACGGGGAATATTTTGCCTCCGATTATTTTGACCAAATCTATGACTGGGCCGAGCAACTGATCCAGTTGGGCAAGGCCTACGTGGACGACCAGACCGCCGAAGAAATGGCCGCCACCCGGGGCACACCCACCCGGCCCGGCACCGAAAGCTCCTTTCGCCAGCGGACGCCCGCTGAAAACTTGGATCTGTTCCGCCGGATGCGGGCCGGGGAATTTCCCGAGGGCACCAAAGTGCTCCGGGCCAAGATCGACATGGCCTCCCCCAACATGCACTTGCGCGACCCGGCCCTGTACCGCATCAAAAACGCCCACCACCACCGCACGGGCGACGCGTGGTGCATTTACCCCATGTACGACTTCGCGCACGGGTACAGCGACTCGATAGAAAAAATCACCCACTCGGTCTGCACGCTGGAGTTTGAGGTCCACCGGCCCTTGTACGATTGGCTGATCGATGCTGTGGATATTTTTCACCCCCAACAAATTGAATTTGCCCGGCTCAACCTCAGCTATACGGTGATGAGCAAGCGCAAACTGCTCGAATTGGTGGCAGATAAATTGGTAAATGGCTGGGACGACCCGCGCCTGCCAACCATTTCGGGCCTGCGCCGCCGGGGCTATCCCCCGGAAGCGATCCGAGCTTTTGCCGAAAAGATCGGCATCGCCAAGCGCGACAACCTGATCGAGATCGCCCTGCTTGAGTTCTGTGTGCGCGAAGAACTGAACAAACACACCGACCGGGCCATGGCCGTGCTGGATCCGCTCAAAGTGGTGATCACCAATTATCCGGTGGGCCAATCTGAGCACCTGCCCGCGATCAACAATCCCGAAAACCCGGCGGCTGGCTCCCGCGAACTGCCGTTTGGCCGCGAGTTGTTCATTGCCCAAGATGATTTTATGGAAAACCCGCCCAAGGGCTACTTCCGGCTGGTGCCAGGGGGCGAAGTGCGGCTCAAATTTGCCTACATCATCCGCTGCGATGAGGTGGTCAAAGCTGCCGACGGCCAAGTGACCGAACTGCACTGCACTTATTTCCCCGAAAGCAAGAGCGGGGCCGATACTTCGGGCAAAAAAGTGAAAGGAACGATCCATTGGGTGGATGCCCAGCACGCGGTGCGCGCCGAAGTGCGCCTATACGACCGGCTGTTGCTGCTCGAGAACTTGGCCGATGTGCCCGAGGATCGAGATTGGAAGGAATTCCTCAACCCCGATTCCCTCAAAGTGATCGAGGGCTACGTAGAACCGTCGATCGCCAGCCGCCAGCCCGGTGATCGGGTACAGTTTGAGCGCACCGGCTATTTCTGCGTGGACAAGGACACCACCCCGGCCCGGCCCGTGTTCAACCGCACCGTGACGCTCAAGGATTCTTGGGCCAAAAAGGCGTAAGAACCGCTTTATTGCTGGGCAGTAAGCGTGGCTGAAGCCGGTTAAAAAGATAATTTGAAGCCCACGCCGTGGATGTTTTCCAAGTTCACGGTGGGGTCTTCTTTCAAATATTTGCGCAGGCGGGAGATAAAAACATCCAAACTGCGCCCGTTAAAATAATCGTCGTTGCCCCAAATGGCCAACAAGATTTCCTCGCGGCGCAAGATGTGGCCCAGGTTATGGCAAAATAAATGGAGCAGATCGCCCTCGCGCTGGGTAAGTGACTGGGCGTGGTGTTGGCCGATTAGGCTCAGGTTGGGGTAATCAAATTGGTAGTTGCCCAATGAGAAACGGCCCGGGGTGATGGTGGGGGCACCAGATGGGCTGATTTTGCTCCGGCGCAAGAACACCTCGATCCGCAGGGCCAGTTCCTCGATGCTGAACGGCTTGGTGATGTAATCGTCGCCCCCAATTTTGAGCCCCCGGATCCGATCTTCTTTCTGGGCTTTGGAGGTAAGAAAAATAATGGGGATCTCATGGTGGCGGGCGCGGATGGCTTGGGCCAGTGCGAAGCCATCAAGCCCGGGCAACATCACATCGATGAGGCACAGGTCGAAGGGCTGCTGGTCGAATACTTGGAGTGCCTCGGCCCCATCCTCGCAATGGTACACGTCATAACCCTGCATGGCCAGGTTGTCCTTGGTCACAAAACCAAGGTTGATATCATCTTCTACGTACAATATTTTTGCAATCATGGGTGGTCAAAATTTATTGATGCTTTAAACCGTTATAAGATGAACTTTTCATCAGCTATCCACTGTTTTTTGGCCCAATTGCCAGTCGGTGCGGACTGCGCGTCTGCGGACTGCACGTGCGGATCAACGTTTCGGCAAACGTGCCGCCCTGGCCGGGCCAAAAGGCTCCCGGTCGGCTGGGCAGGGGCTGACCGCAGTGCCAGCCCTATAGCGGCCTTCTTTCTTTTCTTTTGCTTGCCCAAAAGAAAAGAAACAAAAGAAAAAGGCCCCTTGCGCAATGCTTCCCTGCACAGGCCCGAGCACTCCCGCTGCGCAAGGATGCCCCCCCAACATCGAATCACTAACGTAGGGTTTGGATTGATCAAGTCTGCTTTTGGCATGGCCAACAGTGTCCAATCATGAACACTAACTGTCCGTATGTGAACATTTTTGATCGGCGATTGGTCTAAACGTCCTGAAAGATAAGGGATTAAACCCGTGGCATTTTTTTAGATCCTATATTTGAACTGCGATACTGGTATAACCCCGATGAAATGGCGATCATCAAAACGGTTGATTTAGCAAAACTATATACAAGTTTCAATATTGAAACAGTTGCCCTGCGCGGGGTGAACATCAATATTGAGCGGGGCGAGTTTGTGAGCATCATGGGGCCGTCGGGCTGTGGCAAGTCCACCCTGCTCAATCTGATCTCTTTAATGGATCAACCGACTTCGGGCGAGATCTATTTTATGGATCGGCCAGTGTCCAAGATGAACGACCGCCAGCGGGCCGAAAACCGACGAAAACACCTCGGGTTTGTGTTCCAGCACTTCAATTTGATCGAGGAACTGACGGTTTATGAAAACATTGCCCTGCCGCTGGTGTACTTGGGCGTGGGGCCCCGCGAGCGCCACAGCCGGGTGCAGCGGGTGATGGAAATGCTGGAAGTGGCCCACAAACAACAATTTTTTCCGTTGCAATTATCGGGCGGGCACCAGCAACGGGTGGCGGTGGCCCGGGCCATTGTCTCTAGTCCACAATTGCTGTTTGCCGATGAGCCAACGGGCAACCTGGACTCCGTCCACGGCCAGGAAGTAATGGAGATATTGACCGAACTGAACGAGGCCGGCACCACCATTGTGATGGTGACGCACTCGTCCGAAAATGCCACTTACAGCCAACGCATCATTCAACTATTTGATGGACAAGTAGTTTCAGGATTGATAAACCAAATTGCATGAAACTGCTTTGAGCGAAGATTTCTTCATCCAGTCATTCAGGAAGCTGTTCAATGACAAGCTGTATTCCTTCATCAACATCGCTGGCCTAGCGACCGGGATTGCTTGTTTTACGGTGCTGGTACTGCTCATCCTCCATGAGACCAGTTATGACGATTTCCACCCCGCCAACGACCGACTGTACCGGATCACCGAAACCATCGATCACAAAGGAGTGGGCGAAAACTCGGCCAGTTTGCCCTTTCCAATTGCCGCCGAGTTGCAGCGCACCTATCCCCAGTATATTGAAAAAACCGTTCGTTTGTTTAATTTTCAGGCCCCTTCCATTGGGGTAAGCGTGGGCAAAAAGAAATTCAACGAAAAGTATTTTTTCTTGGCCGATTCAACTTTTTTTGAGGTCTTCGGGTTCAAGTTGGCGCAGGGCAATGCCAATACTGCCTTGGCCCGACCGGGCTGCATCGTGCTTACCCAGGCACTGGCCAGCACCTACTTTGGCAACGAACCGGCCCTGGGCAAAACCATCAAACTTTTTGGCAGCATTCCGCTCCAAGTTACCGGGGTATTTGCCGACCTGCCAGTTTCGTCCCATTTGCGCTTTGATTTGATCGCCTCGCTGTCCACTTTGCGGTACTATGGCTATGCCGATTATGACCATCAATGGATCTGGAACCCCTGCTGGACCTACGCCCGCCTCACCTCAAAGGCGGCGGCCAAGACACTGCAAGCGGCCCTGCCCAGTTTTGTCCAAAAGCATTTTCCGGCAGAGCTGGCCCCCGATATTTCGCTGCAGCTCCAACCGATCCGCGATATCCACTTGTATTCTGCGCTCGATTACGAGATCGAGACCAACGGTGATATCAAATATATTTACGTTTTTGTGGCAATGGCCCTGTTTATCCTGCTCATTGCGGCCATCAATTACATGAACCTCACCACGGCGCAAGCCTCGGCGCGGGTACGGGAAGTGGTGGTCAAAAAAGCCATCGGGGCCGACAGCCAACAACTGTTCTACCAGTTCCTGTTCGAGTCGCTGTTCATTGGGGCCACTTCGGTGGTTATCGCCCTGATCTTGGTGGAGGTGATCTCGCCCTACCTGACCGATCTCTCCGGCCAACCCTTGTCGGCCACCACGCTCAACCAGCGGACCCTGTTCGCTTCGGTAACTGCAACTGGACTGTTCATGGGTATTGTTGCGGGCATATATCCCGCTTTCTACCTCTCGTCTTTCGAGATAGTGAATGTTTTTCATGGCCGGCTGCTCAAGGTCCGGAGCGGGCGGTGGTTTCGCAGCATTTTGGTCGTGATTCAGTTTTTCATCTCTATTTTACTGCTTATTTCTTCCTTCGTGAGCAAGCGGCAGTTGGATTTCATGCGCAACTCCCGTTTGGGATTCGACAAGGATTACATCGTACTGATCCCGGTCACGACTGGACGGATCATCTTTTCCTATGACGAGGTTCGACAATCTCTGTTAGCGCACAGTGCCATTCATTCGGTGACCGCCATTGAAGAAATCATTGGCAAAGATTTCCAAACCCATGAGTTTAGCACTGAGCGCAACCAACCCGATGAGTACAGTTTTTATCCCTCCATTGAGGTCACCTACGATTTTCTCAAAACGTTCGACATTGAATTGATCGCCGGGCGCGATTTTGCCGACCAGCGCCACCTATCCAGCTCGGATGGCCAACCACCGTCCAACACCGGCTGGTTGGCTCAAGATGACGGAAACAATGCCATCATCGTCAATGAGGCCATGATCAAACATTTGGGCTATCCGTCAGCCGAGGCGGCAATTGGCAAGCGGTTTAGTCGCCGGGATGGCAACGAAAAAATCGTTGGCGTGGTACAGAATTTTCATTTTACTTCGCTCCACTCTGAAGTCACCCCCTTCGCCATAGATCTGGTCGACTTCAGCATCCGCAGGAGCCGGATCAAGTACTTGGCCATCAAGATTGACCAACGCCAATCCACCGCTGGCTTGCAACAAATCGAGCAAATGTGGGCCAAATTTGTCCCCGAGCAGCCGTATGAGTATTTTTTCCTGCGGGACAACCTGAACGGTCTTTACATAAAAGAGCAACGGTTGGGCGAAATCGCGACCTGGTTCAGTGTAGTGGCCATTATCATCGCCTGCATGGGCCTGTTTGGCTTGTCGTCCTTTGTGGCGGGCCAGCAGCGGAAGGAAATCGGGATCCGCAAAGCCATCGGGGCCGGAGCCCTCAACCTGGCCCTCCAACTGGCCAGCCGTTTCATCTCCCTAGCGTTGATCGGGATAGTGGTAGCGGTGCCGGCTGGCTACTGGATGGCGGCAACTTGGCTGGCCAGTTTCCCCTACCACATTCCTCTCCAAGCCGATCTGTTTGTGCTGCCTTCAGTCATTATGCTTGCAGTAACCATCCTCACGGTGAGCTATCATGCCATCCGGGCCTCCCTGCTCACACCCGTGGAGTCCATCCAAATGCGATGGTAAAAGGGTGGGGTAGTAAAAATGCCAAGTACCACTAATCATGAGGGTGCCTGTTTTTGTTTCAAATACTCATAAAAAGCCCTTTGGGCCCGCACTTCGGGGCCTTTGTTTTTCTGGTATTTGTTGGTCAGTTTGAGGTCAATGATCCGGGCCTTTTGGTTGTCCTTGAGCTGGATATCGAGCAAGTCCAAGATTTCTTGCCGCAGATCGGGCTGCAGCACCGGGAAGGCCACCTCGACGCGCTCGCTCAAGTTGCGGGTCATAAAATCAGCCGAAGCACAGTAAACGGCTGGGTCACCGTTGTTATGGAAACTGTAAATCCTGGCGTGCTCTAGGTAACGATCCACAATACTGATCACCTTGATGTTTTCGCTTTGGCCCGGCACCCCCGGTTGCAGGCAGCAGATGCCCCGGATGATCAGGTCGATCTTGACCCCGGCATTGCTAGCTTGGTAAAGTTTCTCGATGATTTCCCGGTCTTGGATGCTGTTCAGCTTGAGGATCACGCGGGCGGGGTGACCAGCGGCGGCGTGGGTCATTTCCCGATCGATGAGCTTATTAATCCGCGCCCGCAAGTTGTGCGGGGCAATGAGCAGGTTGGTGGACTCGATCTTGTCGCTCTTGCGGCGCAAAAAGTCAAAGTGGTTGAGCAGTTCGTCGGTCAGGGCTGGGTTGGCGGTGAACAGGCCGACGTCACCATAGATCCGGGCGGTTTTCTCATGGAAATTACCAGTGCCAAAATAGGCAAACCGGGTTTGTACTCCATTTTCTTTGTAGGTGATCACGCAGGTTTTGGAGTGGACTTTTAGGCCGGGGATGCTATAGGTCACTTTGGCCCCAGCTTTGATGAGTTCGTTGCCCCATTTGATGTTGTTTTCTTCGTCAAAACGGGCTTTCACTTCCACAAAAACCGTTACTTCTTTGCCCAGCTTGGCCGCCGCGATCAGGGCACTCACCACTTTGGAGTTGCCCACGGCCACGCGGTAGAGCGAGATGCGGATTTTGCTCACCAGCGGATGCTCGGCTGCTTCCAATAAAAACCGGCTCAAATAGTCATAGGAATGGTAAGGGAAGTGGATCATCCAGTCACGGGTGCGAATCGCGTCTATCATGGAAGAAAACTTGTCCAGTTCCGGAATTCGCAATGGTTGTATCGGTTCGTATTCTAGATCGGGGGCCAGCGGGTTGGGAAAGCCCATCAGGTCACGGAAGTTGTGGTAGCGGCCACCCATCATCAGGTCGTCGTCGGCCAGGGCCAACACTTTTTTGATGTGTTTTAGAAAGTCATCGGGCATTTCCCGATCGTAAAGGAAGCGGGAAGGCACGCCCAAATTGCGCTTGACCAAGCTCTTTTTTATTTTGTCAACCAAATCGCCCGAAAACTCATCATAAATGTACAGTTCGGCATCGCGGGTCACTTTTATGGAGTAGATGTTGTCCTGCTCTACTTTGGGGAACAGTTGGCAAAGGAAGAGGCGGATCACATCGTCCAGGGCAATGATGGAATAATGGCCCAACACTTCATCGGGCATGAGCAAAAAGCGGGGCAGGGAAACTGTTGGTATTTCTATCAAAGCATACACATAATCGCCTTCGTTGTCCAAAAAACGAATGGCATGATGGATTACATCGCTGGGTATGAACACTGGGCCCACGTTTTCGTGCAGAAAAACTGGGTTGAGCACGGGCATGACGTAGTTAGTAAAATATTCGCGCAGGAATTCCAATTGACTCGGCGAAACCTTCTGATCATCAATGAAAGTGATGTGATAGTTGCCCAACTCTTTGGTGAGGGCAGCAAAAAGCTCGGCATACTCAAGCCGTTGTTTTTTGACTATCCGTTGCACCAGCCGCAGCACTTGCCCCGGATCGAGGTCGAGCTTGCGCTTAGTCTTTTTCTTCAGGGTGGCCAAGCCGCGCAGGTAAGCCACCCGCACTTTGAAAAACTCATCCATGTTGGAGGAGTAGATGGCCATGAACTTGAAGCGCTCGTAAAGCGGAACCCGCTTGTCTTTGGCCTCCTGCAAAACCCGGTAATTGAAGGCCAACCAACTAACATCGCGATCATTGAAAGTATGTCCTTGATGGGTGGCAGGATGGTTGGTCGCGCCCTTGGTGGGCGACTTGGCTACTGAGGATGTGGGCATTAACGTTTTAGTTATATCTATACCTGAACTTTCCCGGCATGGATAGGCGGGCAAAGTCCTTATTGTGTAGTAGTAAAATGAAGCAAAATCTGCTTCCGATTCCCGGCCGGCACGGGAGCCACTCAAACAGCGCCCCCGATTTTGCCTGCTCAAAGATAAGGTACGGCTAGAAACGAATTTGGTTTTTCCAAATTAAATAATTGCAAATGTTTGACAAAAACAAGGCGGGTGGGAAAAATGCCAACTTAACAAAGTGTTTGTGAAGCAATATAAGTAAATTTGTCTGTTGGCCCAGTAGCAACCCCAGCGTTTTGCCGGCACCCAAAACGGCGGTACAACAAAGTATGGCCGGAAGTGTCAGTGGATAAATTAGGAGATAAATTTACAAATATGATATAGAACTTACGCCATAAAAACCCGTAGAAGACCAGCAATGGAACTATTGAGCCGCTTGATGGCCTTGGCTTGAGCAATAAAGCGCAGTTGTCAAAAAATATTTATTTATTTTTAAATCACTGATAATCAATTTATTGGTAATTTTAAAATAAATTTTATTCCACAATAAATTTGATAAATACAATTATTGGGCGCGCATCGGCACAAAAAATTCGGATTGGCAGTATTGAAGTATAAAAAAAGCTTTTATTTTTGCACCATACATTACACTTGTCTGCTTGTCAGCACAATCACTTCACTTCTACGCAGTAATCAGTTGATTATTTTCGGTTCACACTTACCGAATGCCCTATGGTCATGTTTAAGCACTTACTATTATCTTACTTGATGCTGTTGGGCGTAGCCTCACTGGCGCAGGTGACCCGACAAACCTCTACCAACCAGGTAGGATCCAACGAATCTTCCCGGATCCTTACAAGGTCTGCCAAGCTGGACAAGTTGCCCGGCAAGATTGAGCCAGCCCAATTTTTCCGCCAGAAGGATCGGTACGCTGCCACCCGCGCTGGCAACCGCTACCATGTGCTGGTCGGCCTGACCGATGCCCTCACTCCCCAGAAGGAGGCGGCATTGGCCCAACAGGGGATCCGGCTGACCTCGTACTTTGGCCAAGGGGCTTGGTGGGCCGAAGTGAGCCCCCAAGCCACTGAAAATGGCATTGGAGGCGTGTATATAGTTCCACCCGCCGATAAAGCGGCCGACGGCCTGCTGAGTGCCAAGTCAATGGCGGGTCTGGTGGACATTGATCTGCTGGTCGCCCCAATGGCCCTGGGCACCGAAATGAGCAGCCAACTCGCCCAAGCCGGGGCCACCGTACTGGCCAAGCACGCAACCTTTGGCCTCCTGCGGGTGCGGGCCACCGAGTCCAAATTGCAAACTTTATTGGCTTTGCCCTACGTCTATTGGGCCGAACCGGGCGATCAGGCATTGGAGCTCCAAGATGAGTTCAGCCGCAACCACTACCGCGCCAACACCCTTGCCCTCCGCCCCAACCTAAGTGTGACCGGTCAGGGCGTGAAAATCGGGCAGTGGGACGGGGGAATGATGGCCCACATTGACATGACCAACCGCATTACCCAAGTGGAGGCCAATGGCAGCCAACCGATTGACAATATCCGGCACGGGACCAACGTGATGGGCATCATGGCCGGGGGCGGCTGGCGCTACCCTACTGCCGCCGGGATCGCCCCGGGCGCATCAGTGTTTTTTCACACGATCGGTGGCGTGTTCCCCGATAATTTCATTCCCTACGAAATGTACCAGGCCGTTGAGGGCCGGGACGTATCCATCACCCAAAACTCTTATGGCCCGTCGTTGCTGTCCGGCTGCACCGGAATGCCCTACAGCACCCTGAACCGCGCGATTGACCAAATCGTGAACACACAACCCCAAGTTTTTCACGCTTTTGCTTCGGGCAACAGCGGCTCTTCGTGCAGTGGCTACCGGAGCGTGGTGAACGTGCCAAAAAATGCAATGGTGGTGGGCAACATCAATGCCTTTGTCGACATGGTGGAGGGTTCCAGCTCGCGGGGGCCCTCGCGCGATGGCCGGCTCTTCCCACAGATCGTCGTGGCTGGGGGCAGTGTGCTTTCCCTGCATGACAACAACAATTACAGCGTTCGCGGTTCCGCCACCTCGATGGCCTGTCCGCAGGTATCGGGTGGGGCCGCCGTCCTTTCCGAACTGTTTGGCAAATTAAACGGTGGGGCCAAGCCCGATGCCACGCTCCTTAAAGCAGTGATGTGCAACGGGGCCACCGAAGTGGGCAACCCCGGCCCTGATTATGTATCAGGTTTTGGCAAAATGAACCTGCTCAATGCCGCCAAAGCCTTGGAAAACCGCCAATATGAACTCCACCGAGTAGCCAACAACGGCCTTTATGCCAAAGCGATCACTTTACCCGCCAATACCCGCAAGTTGAAAGTAATGCTGGCTTGGAACGACCCCGCCGCCCTGCCCACCAGCGGAACGGCATTGGTCAACGACTTAAACCTTTCGCTCATCAGCCCCAGCGGGGAAACCATCTTGACTTGGGTGCTCAGCAATGTAGATGACCAACTGGGCAATCCGGCAGTGCGGGGCATCGATAACCGCAACAACATCGAGCAGGCCACGGTGGACAACCCAGTGAGCGGCCAATGGACACTGCAAGTGCGCGGGGCCAATGTGCCCGTGGGAGCCAGTCAGGCTTTTGCCCTCACTTGGCAAGCGGACAACGATTATTTGCAGATCACCTATCCCAATGGCGGCGAGAAAGTGAACCCCCAAAATGATCAAGGCACCGTGCTCGGCTACCGAGTGCAGTGGGACGGCGAAGGGTTGACCGGCAACTTGACGTTGGAAATGTTCAATGGCACAGCTTGGACAGTGATCAATAACGCCCTGCCCGCCACCAGCCGCTGGGCCGATGTCAACTTCAACACCGCCCTGGTCACTGGCCAAGCCAAGTTCCGGATCAGCGGCCAAGGTATCGGTGGGGCCGCCCTGAACGATGAGTCGGATCGCTCCTTCCACGTAATCAATGCCCCCGTTTATGATTGGCTCAGCGCTTGGCCCGTCACCAACGATGTAGTGAACCTGAGCTGGAGCGCCGTCACCGGAGCAACGGCCTATGAGGTATTGCAATTTGATCTGGCCGCGTCCGCTTGGCGCACCATTGCCACCGTGGCCGCCCCGACCCTCAGTTTTGCCGCGCCCAATTTGCCCAAGAACCAAACCTACTGGTTCTCGATCCGGGCCAAAGCAGTGGTAAATGGAGTGGAAGTGGTGGGCGAGCGTGCCCCTGGCCGTTCGGTCACTTTGGGAGCCGCGCCCGTGGCTGGCACCGATCTGGAGCTGACCACCCTGTTTACCTCCCCGCGCCCAGATGCTTGTTATGTCAATTCCAATGCCCAGCCAGTGCGGATCCTACTGACCAACCGGGGCAATGCCCTCGCGTCGGGCGTGGTGGTTCCGGTCACTTATCAAGTGAACAGCCAAACGCCGGTGAGCCAAAATTTTGCGTTGACCCGCAATGTGGCCAATGGCGATACCATTAGCTGCTGGTTTACCCAGCGGGCCAACTTCTCGCTACCGGGCGATTATGTGGTTCGGGCCACGATTAGCCCGGTGGGCGATCTGGTGAGCGGCAACAATACCCAACAGATCAATTTCACCGTGAGCACTCCCCCGCTGATCGTAGCCTCGGCCTATCCTGCCGCTGCGGTGCCCAATGGCAAGGCGTACCTCAGCATCCCCGGCCTGCCCGTGAATGTGTACCAGTTGAGCGATGTGCCTTTTGCCCCCGAGGACATGGGCGGGGCCGCCGTGGTCAATTTTGGCAATGTGCTGTTCAGCGACCAATTGCCCATCGGGTTTGATTTCAAATTCTACAACGATACCTATAAGCACCTGTACATCACCCGCGAAGGGCTGATCAATTTTGACGGCTTTGATTTGACTTATATTGACAATATTCCCTCCATGCTGCGGCCCATCCCCAGCACGGTGTTGATCAACAATTACATTGCTTGTGCGTGGTCGGACATGACGGGCGGGAATGTCAAATACAAATTGGTGGGCACGGCCCCCAACCGCAAATTTGTGGTAGCCTACGAAGGGATGCAACAAGCCGCCGATCAAAGCAAACAAGTGCAGGCACAAATCATATTGCACGAAGGCAGCAACTTGGTCGAGATCCACACCACCCAGATCGATGCGTATGACCGCCCCATGACCATGGGCATTGAGAGCCGCCAGGGCTTGTTCGGCACGGCGGTCCCGGGCCGCAATGCCGAGCTTTGGAACGATCCAGTGAGCAACGAGGGCAAACGGTTTACCCCCATCATCCCCAATATGGTTTGGCCCGATGGCAGCAATACCGCCGTTTTTGCCACCAATGGGGGTGGAACTTATCAATACGGCTACCGCGAATTTGACTGCTACTATCCCGGGGCGACCGATATTTTAAACACGCAGGACATCACCGCTCCGCTGATGGTCAAATTGAGCCCGGTCAATGGTACAGTCAATGTGCCGACCAACAAATTGAAACTGACCATTGAATTCAACGAAAATATCCGTTTGGGCAATGCTGGCAATGTGATTTTGACGCACAGCAGCGGCTCGATAATCATGTCGCTGCGCGTAGGACCAGGCACTAACCCCGCGATGGAAATCATCGGTAATACAGTTACCTTCCAGCTTTCCCAAGATTTATTGGTCAATCAGAACTACACAGTCACGATTCCAGCGGGTGCTTTTATCGACTACGGAGTCCCCCCCAACGCATACGCAGGCATCAACACTTGGATGTTCAGCACCGCTATCCAACCGGTGGTGACTTGGAACGGTACTGCGTGGTCGCCGGGCCAGCCCTCGATTTACACCGATGCCGTCATTGCGGGCCATTACCCCAACAACCAAAACGGGGCAGGCACTTTTGAAGCCAAAAACCTTACGGTGAACAGCGGGTCCAAATTGACGATTGCCGATCACCAGAGCGTAACGGTCAATGGCGTGTTCCGTTACGTGGGCGAATTGGAAGTGATGAACCTCGGGGCCTTTGTCCAAGCCGAGGGCAGCACGGTGG
>JBBQXF010000008.1:0-72329 GCA_038209965.1 Cytophagales bacterium
AACACCGAAAATGTGGAAGTTGAAGCCTCCGGCGCACTGCTGGTACCCGTAGTGGACAACCCCAAGCCGCTCTTGAGCTTGCAACACGCCACCATCACCCAAGAAAACCAAGCTCCCTCCAACTTTACTGACCAGAGTGAGGCCTGGACGTTGGGGGCGGCCATGTCCTCGATCGGTTTCGTGGTTTCCGCGCCCGACTATTTGGGCTTCGGGGCTTCGCGATCCATGCCCCACCCCTACGAGCACGCGCCCACATTGGCCTCCGCCTCGCTGGACATGCTGCGGGCGGTGCGCGAGTTTTGCCGCAAAGAAGGCATTGTATTGAACGAAAAACTGTTCTTGGCAGGTTACTCGCTCGGCGGCTCGGCCACGATGGCCCTCCACAAGACCATTGAAGAGCAGGCGGCCAGCGAATTTACCGTTACGGCCAGTGCACCGGGGGCTGGAGCTTACCACAAGACCGGTTTTGCCCGGTCCATCATGGGCAGCAACCAAGTGCTCAGTTTTATCGACAGCTATTTGTGGGTGCTGGACACCTATAACCGGGTGTACAAAATCAACCGTCCAGTGAACCAGATCATCGATGCCCGCTTCAGCTTTACCATTCAGGGCAATCAATTGACCGGCAATTTTAGCCGCAACCCCCAAGAACTGTTCACGCCCGCGTTCCGGCAGGGGATCCTCAGCGGGTCCGACACCCCGTTTATGAATGCCCTGCGCGACAATGATGTGCACGACTGGCGGCCGAAGGCCCCGATCCGGATGTTCCACGGCAGCGCCGATGACTTTGTGCCCATCACCAATGCCCGCGATGCCTTGGCCGCCATGCGCGCTCGCGGGGCCACCAACGTGGAGCTGCAAGAAATTCCGGGCGGCAACCACTTCACCTCGGTGCCGCAATACATTTTGGGAATGTATTTCTACTTTGCCCCGCTTTTATAATCCATGAATTCGCCCGAAAGGCCCAACGGTTTTGTCCCAAACCGCTGGGCCTTTGTTTTGGGGCCGGCCCTATTTTTAAGGCAAGACCGCCCCTTTTTTGGTTTTTTTTTGCTGCTTCGGGCCGAATGTGCTTGGCCTTGGGATTAATTTTTTAATTTAGCCGTAACAATGCCCCCCAAGCCGGCGAAAGTGGAAGAGGGATGTCAGTAATTTTTTAGAACAACAACTCCAAACCTATTGACAATATGAGTACGAACAAAGAAGCCTGGGGATCTCGGGTAGGGTTGGTGCTGGCCATGGCGGGCAATGCGGTCGGCTTGGGCAACTTCCTCCGGTTCCCGGTGCAGGCCATCCAGAACGGCGGTGGCGCGTTCATCATTCCCTATTTGGTCTGTTTCTTGCTCATGGGCATTCCCCTGCTCTTGGTTGAGTGGAGCATGGGCCGGTTTGGGGGCAAGTTTGGCCACCACAGCACCCCCTTCATCTTGGATGCCTTGGACAAGCGAAGCTTTTGGAAGTACATTGGCGTGTTCGGTATTTTTACCAACTTGGCCGTCGCTGCCTATTATTGTTACCTTGAATCCTGGACCTTGGCCTATGTCTATCACACCATATCCCGGTCATTTAGTGGCATGGAGCGCGAGGCTGTCTCGGGTTTCTTTGGTGATTATGTATCGCTCACCAGCCCGACCCAGCCCATCCTATTCTGGCTTATCTGTTTAGTACTCAATACCTACATCCTCTCGCGGGGCCTGAGTGGTGGGGTGGAAAAAGTGGCCAAGGTGGGCATGCCGCTCCTGATCGTGTTCGGTATTTTCTTGGCGGTGCGGGCAGTGAGCATCAAGGCCGGGGTGGATGGCGCCATTAACGACGGGACCGCCGGGCTAAATTTTCTTTGGACCCCCGATTTTAGCACCATTTGGACTCCCAAAGTGTGGCTGGCGGCGGCTGGACAAATATTCTTTACTCTTTCGGTCGGTATGGGATCCATCCAGTGTTATGCGTCCTATATCCGGGCCAAAGACGATGTGGCCCTCAATGCCATGAGCGCCGGCTGGATGAACGAATTTGTGGAAGTGGTGCTGGGCGGGGCTATCCTGATCCCGATCGCGGTGGGTTATCTGGGCATTGACACCGTGATCGAAATGACCAAAAACGGGGGCTTGGGGCTGGGTTTCCGCACATTGCCGTTCTTGTTCGAGCAGTGGGGCAGTATGTTGGCCGTCATTTCGGGCGTGTTTTGGTTTGGCCTGCTCTTTTTTGCGGGCATAACCTCGTCACTGGCCATGGGCACACCGTGCATAGGCTTTTTGCAAGATGAATTTGGCTGGCGGCGCGAAAATGCCGCTTGGGTCTTTGGGGTGGGGGTGTTTTTGTTGGGCCTGCCCACTGTGCTTTTCTTCAACTATGGCGTGTTTGATGAATACGACTTCTGGGCGGGTACTTTCTCCCTCGTAGTTTTTGCTTTCTTTGAAATCATCCTGTTTGCTTGGGTTTTTGGCATGGACAAGGGCTGGCGTGAGATTACCACCGGGGCCGACATTGAAGTGCCCGTCTTTTTTAAGTTCGTGATCAAGTTTGTCACGCCCTTGCTGCTCGGTGCGGTGTTCTTCAGTAGTTTGCCCGAAGTTTGGAAACGAATCACCAACGTGGCCATCTACGCCGAGATTGCCAAAGCCACCGATCCCGGCATAATTGCCGAGTTGGAGAAACAGATCTTGTTTGTCAATGGCTCCCGATTGTTATTGCTGGGGGTTTTTGCGGGCATTGCAACGCTGGTGGGCGTAGCCTACCGCAAGCGGGTGCGCGAGGGCCGGATCTAGCCACACAATCGGGCCGGCACCAATTGTTGCTGGCGGGTTCCGCTAGCCAACCCGGTCCGGCCGGTTGAAAAATTTGCGCCTTGGCTCATTGCGCCAAACGCCTAACCGATTCAATATTAATTTAGCAGGGTCAACCATACCCATCATCATTCAATTTTTTTGTCACATGGAAACAACGCCGTTCATTCTCATGGTCTCAGTCCAGCTCTTGGTCACCGCAGCCACGGCCTATTTCTTCCTCAAAGTGCTCAAAACCCCCAACAAAGAATGAGGGTGGGGCACAATGGCCATTGCACGACTTGTCCAGTGGGCAATCTAGCGTAGGCGGTTAACGGGGTTTTTATTGATTTTCAATGAGTTGCTTTTTGGGGTAGCCGAAAGTCAATCAGGTTTGGGTTTAGCTTATTCAAATTATCATGATTGCATGTTAGTCAAAGACAAACTTTTTCGCCGGTACATCACCCATGAGCAGATCGAGGGCCGGATTGCCGAATTGGGCCGCCAGATCTGCCAAGATTACCAAGGACAAAACCCGCTGTTTGTGGCCGTTTTGAACGGGGCCTTCATGTTTGCCGCTGATCTCATGCGCGAAGTGGACATCATATCGGAAATCACCTTTGTCAAATTCACCTCTTACCACAATATGCTCAGTTCGGGCATGGTGGATCAGATCATCGGCTTTGAGAAAGATCTCCGCGACCGGCATGTGGTGTTGGTGGAAGACATCGTCGATACGGGCATCACCATGACCGAGATCATGGCCGAAATCCGTACCTACCAACCCGCCTCGGTCGAGATAGTGGCCCTGCTCACCAAGCCCGAAGCCCTCCAACGGGACGTGAAAGTCAAATATGCGGGCTTCGAGATAGCCAACCAGTTTGTGGTCGGCTATGGACTGGACTACGACGGCTATGGGCGCAACCTGCGCGACATCTACGTGTTGGACGAGCCTGCCGCTTAAATTTTTACCATTGTAACCCTCATTGGAGTGAGGTCACGCAAACCATTTAAAATCCCGAAGCGAGGCAATGATGATGAATAGATAATCAGCTTTACCGTAAAAGCCTGAATGAATCATTCATTCGGGCTTTTTTGCCAAAGCCGCCCACTCGGCAAAAAGGGATGGCTTCGGCAAAAGATAGATCAGCAAAACAAGATCCTTTAGTTTTTGGCATTGAACCCGAAAGAAAGCCCCGCTTGGAGGCCATCTTTGTGCGGGATCACGTAGCCGTTGAGCGGGATGTTGAGCTTGCCCGAGCGGAAAGTTTTGCCAAACGCAATGACAAAGCCCGTACTGACCTCGCGCGTGCCCCGGCTGTCCATCCGTTTGATAAAATCGGCATTGGCGGGCGAGTCGGCAGTGCGGAGCCGCCAAACGCCGTTGTCATAATAGCCCTCGGCTTGTGCCACAAAGCGCACCGTTGGCCCGAAGGCAAATTCCCAGCCGTTTTTGTTGTTGCGCAGGCCGTTCAAAATAGTAAAGCTGGGGATGAACAAGCCTTGATCAATGCCCGTCACCAGCGGGATAAACTCGAATAGTGCCTGAAACTTGCCCTCGTTCAAGTATTGTTTCTCAAACTGGTAGCCAAACTGGAAGAAAACTGGGACCACATCGAAGCCGCCCGTGGTAGTGCCTTCGCTCAGGCGGGCCGCCAAATCGCCGGTGAACGTGGCAAAGCCCATTCGGGGCCCGTCAGATCGCAGGCGTTTGATGTGCGGATTGGTGACCACACTTTCTTGGGTTTGGGGCTTGGTGAGTTGTTGGACCAAAAAAGCGTCGTTTTTCCGGCCAAACAGGTCGTTGAGCGAAATCTGGAACATGGATTGCACCCGTTCAGGAATTTCCAAAAACTCCCGCACCACGGTTTTTTGCAACTTTTCTTGGCCCACGTCGATGAGCCGGAGTGAGAGCATGATCTTGCCCGACTGGCGTTCCACGCTGCCCATCAGCATCAAGTCAGCGTTGATGATCCGCCCGGCCTCGGTCAGGCATTGTTTGCCGTAGCAATTGGCCGCCGCAAAATCGGCTTTGCGCAGCAGGTAAAAAGCATCGTACCGATCAATGACCTCCAGCGTGTCCAGCCGCTCCAATTCCAGGCGGAGCAGGTTGCCGGCTACCTCCGGGGAAATGGACAGGCCGCTGACATCGGCATGGAGCACCGCTATTTTGGTGCGTTTTTGCCCCAGGGCTGCATTGGCCACACAAGTCAGGCAAAGTAACAGGATCAAATTGCGCATATTCGTTTTCATCGGAATTGGGGGTTGATGTACCAATGCCCCAAAACTAGCTGGCTGGCCCATCTGTCGTTAACGGTTTGGTGCGCGCCATTTTTCCCATTTACGGCTTGGCCACACCGATTGGCAAGAAAAAAAGTCGGCGGGCCAAGCAGTTGCAAAAAAAGCCAGAACGAGTGCCACATTGCGACATATTGCCAAACAAAATTTTATCTTTACGGAAATTCGCCAAAAAAAGGCGTTGACCCATGGAAGCCCAAATTAGATTTTTCCAACAAATCCGCTTGTTGGCCAAGGGGATATTCAGCTTTGCCGATGAACTGGCCGAGGTGCTGCAGGTCAGCCCAGACAGCGTGTATCGCAGATTGCGGGGAGAAACTGCCCTCACTGTGGACGAATTGCTGAAAATTTGTCGGTATTACCAAGTTTCACCCGATATTTTGAATGTAAGTGAAAATGGTGCGGTCAATTTTCAATACAACCTATTGCAAACCGAGGAAGATTTTGCCCACTATTTACAGTCGTTCTGCGACTCACTGCGCTTACTGGTCAAGGCGGGCAAGCACGCCCAAGTGATCTACGCCGCCGACGACGTGCCGATCTTCCACCATTTCCAGTTTCCCGAACATTCGGCGTTCAAAATGTATTTTTGGATGAAGTCAGTGTTGAATATTTCATCCTTGGCGGGCCAGCGGTTTTCCCCGGAAATGTTCCGGCCCGGGCTACTGGCCCTGGGCAAAGAGATGTATGAGTTGTATTGCCAGATCCCCTCCATTGAAATCTGGACCGAGGAGTCGGCCAACAGCACACTGAACCAACTGCTGTACTGCTGGGAGTCGGGCCTGTTTGAGCGGCAGCGCGATGCGGAACTGATCCTGGAACAGACCCACGCGCTGGTGGACGTGGTCCAGCGGCAAGCCGAGACCAGTTCCAAGCGGCTGGACGTGCGCCAGGGCGGCGATTTTTCGATGTACCACGCCGAGATCCAAATCGGCAACAATTGTGTGCTGGTGAAGGCCGGCCCCCAGCAAACGGTCTATCTGCGCCACCAAACTTTCAATACGCTCAGGACCAACAACCCGAATTTTTGCCGAGAAACCGAACAATGGCTCCAGAACGAAATCCGCAAGTCATTGCCCATCAGTGGAGTGGCCGAAAAACAGCGGTACCAGTTTTTTCAAAAAATCAAACAAAAAATTGATCGGTTGGCGGGCAAGCTGCGGTGAGCGGGGCAAGCCCAGCCGATGCGATGGCCATGTCGGGCGGTGTTCTATCGGGGCAACCCAACCGGGGCAAAAAATGCCATTGAATTGTCCAGATGAACGCCACCGGTGCCAAAGTGGGAGCGTTTGGAGCTGGGCAAATGCCCGCGCAAAACCGATGGCCAGCGGTAATTTGCCCAAACTTTGTATTTTTGGCCTTGTAAGGGTCAAAAAAAGCAAACGAACGGTTTTTGACAACCCCAATCCAATCCATCACAACGCGAATGAAACTTTTAGCAGGAAAAAATGCCCTCATTACCGGGGCCTCCAAAGGCATCGGGCGGGCCATTGCCCTCCGTTTTGCCCAAGAGGGTGCAAACGTGGGCTTCACTTATTTGTCCAGTGTGGCCCAAGGGGAAGCTTTAGAAATTGAACTGGCCGCCCTGGGGGTAAAAGCCAAGGGATACCGCTCCGATGCCTCGGACTTTGTCGCCGCCGAGCAGTTGATGGCCCAGTTCTTGGCCGATTTCGGCACCGTGGATGTGTTGGTCAACAATGCGGGCATCACCAAGGACAACCTGCTGCTGCGCATGAGCGAAGAGCAGTGGGACAGCGTGCTGAACATCAACCTCAAATCGGTGTTCAACCTGACCAAGGCCGCCACCAAGGCCCTGATGAAGCAAAAGAGCGGTTCGGTGATCAACCTCACCTCGGTGGTGGGAGTAAAGGGCAATGCCGGGCAAGCCAATTATGCTGCTTCCAAAG
This sequence comes from Cytophagales bacterium, assembly GCA_038209965.1. GTDB lineage: Bacteria > Bacteroidota > Bacteroidia > Cytophagales > Thermoflexibacteraceae > JALONO01. The sequence continues at coordinate 6,968 of JBBQXF010000008.1, forward strand.
CGGGCATCATTGGTTTTTCCAAATCGGTGGCCCTAGAACTTGGCTCGCGCAATGTGCGCTGCAATGCCATTGCCCCCGGATTTATTGAGACCGAAATGACGGCCCAACTGGACCAAAAAGTGGTGGATAGCTGGAAGGAGGGCATCCCGATGAAGCGCGGCGGCACACCAGAGGACGTGGCCGATTGTGCGGTTTTTCTCGGTTCCGATTTGTCAAAATACATGACCGGGCAAGTGTTGCACGTCAATGGGGGAATGTTGACCTAATCAAATACTTTAACTTTCTTGCCCATTATGCCTTTTAAGTTGACCGAACACCCGCACCGCCGCTACAACATCCTGACCGGGGAATGGGTGCTGGTGTCCCCCCACCGCGCCCAGCGCCCTTGGCAGGGGCAGATCGAGGCGGCAGCTCCCGTCCAGGTGCTTGCCCATGACCCGAACTGCTACTTGTGCCCGGGCAATGTCCGGGCCAACGGATTTGTCAATCCACCCTACGAGCATGCGTATGTGTTCACCAACGACTTCGCGGCCCTGCACCCCGAAGTGCCACCGGGGCGGGTCAAAAACAAATACGATCTGTTGGTGGCCAAGAGCGAGCGCGGCCTTTGCCGGGTCGTGTGCTACTCGCCGCGCCACGACCTGACCATGCCCCGGATGTCGCCCGAGGAGATCCGCCGGATCATCGATCTGTGGACCATTGAATTTATCGCGCTGTGCAGCCGGGAGTATATCAACTATGTCCAGATTTTTGAAAACCGGGGCGAGATGATGGGGTGCAGCAATCCCCACCCCCACGGCCAGATCTGGGCCACCGAATCGATCCCGGTCGAGATAGAAAAAGAAACCAAGCACTTGCGGGCGTGGCACCAAAAGAATGAGACCAGTTTATTGGGCAATTACTTGGCCCTGGAATTGGTAGAAAAGGAGCGGGTGGTGCTGGAAAACAATTATTTTGTGGCCGTGGTGCCGTTTTGGGCCACTTGGCCCTTCGAGACCCTTGTCATCAGCAAACGCCACTTTCAGCACATCACCCAGTTGTCGCCCGATGAGAAAAATGCCTTTGCCGATATTTTAAATAAATTGACCACCAAGTACGATAATCTGTTTCAAGCCCCGTTTCCTTATTCGGCTGGCATTCACCAAGCACCAGTCGACGGGGCAGACTATCCCGAGTGGCATTTTCACGCCCATTTCTATCCGCCGCTGCTCCGGTCGGCCACGGTCAAAAAATTCATGGTGGGTTTTGAGCTGTTGGCCAATCCGCAGCGGGACATCACTCCTGAACTGGCCGCCGAAAAATTGCGGCAAATGTCAGAAATCCATTACACCAAATGGTAGTAAGCAAACTGGTGGCCAGTTTCCTAGCCTCGATATAACCCGGTGGCATCTCGTGTGCGCGATGCCAAAAAATCGGTTTTTGCCAATCAGCATGGCAAAAGCATTGAAAATCAATTAAATAAATGCTGGCAATCGCCTAAATTACTTTGCTTTTAGAAATTTTATTGCCAAAACAAATTCTCGGGATAAAATCGACTCACCGGGTGGTGGCGGCCATTCCTGCCAAGCACCCAACAATGGGCTACCCCGGTGGGCCGAGCGCAAGGTTGTTTTTTTGCACTAATTCCGCTAGGTTTACACTCCTACTCAGTTTCACCAACCATTCCCCAACATGAAAACCCTTATTGTGCTGTTTAACCTCCGGGCTGGCGTATCGGCCACCGAATATGAAACGTGGGCCAACGCGGTGGACATTCCGACCGTCAAAGCCTTGAAATCGATTACCGACTTTAAATTGTACAAGTCGCAACTCCTGTTTGGATCGGAGGCTACCCCGCCCTACCAGTATTTCGAAATCATTGACATCCACGACATGGATACCTTCGGGGCCGAAGCGGGCACCGCTACCATGCAGCGGGTGGCTGGCGAGTTTCAGCAGTTTGCCGATGGCCCACTGTTCGTTCTCACCGAGCGCTGCGGCTAGGTAGCGTCGGGCGATCCGCAAATTGTTCGCCCATTTTGGATTATTTATCTGATCGTTTTTTTATCCAATTCCTCATGGAAAAACTAGCCCCTAAAACTGTCATTGTCACCGGGTCGGGACGGCCGCTGGGCATCGGTGAAGCCATTATTTACCGTTTTGCCGACGAAGGCCACAATGTGGTCGTGTCCGATTTGGGCCAAAGCCAAGGCCCCGACTTCCCAGCCGATGCCATTGGTTCCACGCAAGAAATGGAGGTCATTGCGGCCGAGGCCCGGCGGCGCGGTGGCCAAGCCATTGTGGTTCCTTGCGATGTGCGCCAAGCTGGCCAAGTGGAAAACTTGGTAGCCCAAGCCGTGGCAGCTTTTGGCGGTCTTGACGTTTTTGTGAACAATGCTGGCGTGGGCTATCTCATGCAGTTGGTCACCGAAATGGACGAGGACAAATGGGATGCCGTGCTGGATGTAAACCTCAAGGGCGCATTTTTGGGCACCAAATACGCCGCCCGGCAACTGGTGGCCCAGGGCAGGGGCGGCCGCATCATCAACATTGCTTCCCAAGCGGCCAAGTCGGGGTTTCCCTTCGCAGCCGCCTACACATCGTCCAAACATGGGCTGGTGGGCCTCACCCGTGCCACGGCCATCGAACTGGGCAAACATGGGATTACGGTCAATGCGCTGTGCCCCAACCACATCACCACGGGCTTGGGCGACTGGCAGAACAAATTTTTCTCCGAAAAGCTGGGGCTTACCCATGCGCAATACCTCGACCGGATGCGGGCCAACATTCCGCTGGGCCGCCCCGGTTTGGTCGAAGACATTGCCAAAGCCTGTGCCTTTTTGGCCTCCGATCAAGCGGCCTACATTACGGGCGAAGCCATGAATGTGAGTGGTGGCGAAGAAATGCACTGACCTGATTTGACCAAATGGCAACCAAAACCTTTTTCTGCATCGATGCCCACACCTGCGGCAACCCGGTCCGGGTGGTAGCTGGCGGCGGCCCGCATTTGGTGGGCGATAGCATGAGCGCGCGCCGTCAGCATTTCCTGCACGACTACGACTGGATCCGCCGGGGCCTCATGTTCGAGCCACGCGGCCATGACATGATGAGCGGCAGCATCCTCTACCCACCCACCGACCCGGCCAATGATGTCGGTATTTTGTTCATCGAGACCAGTGGTTGCCTGCCCATGTGCGGGCACGGCACCATCGGCACCGTCACGGTGGCCATTGAGCACGGGCTGGTCACGCCAAGAACGCCCGGGGTACTGCGGCTCGAAGTACCAGCGGGCCTGGTGCTGGCCGAATATACGCAGGTCGGCCAGCGCGTCAAATCCGTCAAGGTCACCAATGTGCCTTCTTTTTTGGCGGCGGAAAGCATCAGCGTGCACTGTGCCGACTTGGGGGAATTGACATTGGACGTAGCCTATGGCGGAAATTTTTACGGAATTATCGATCCCCAGCCCCGTTTTCGGGGTTTGGAACACTACCGGGCCGAGCAATTGATCGCTTGGGCGCGAGAAATCCGGGCCAAGGTAAATGAAACCCACTCGTTTGTCCATCCCGAAAATCCCACCATCCAAGGGTTGAGCCACCTCCAGTGGACCGGGGCGGTGCTGGATCCCACTTCAACGGCCCGCAATGCCGTGTTTTATGGTGAAAAAGCGATTGACCGCTCGCCGTGCGGCACGGGAACCTCGGCCCGTATGGCGCAATGGTACGCGCAGGGAAAGCTCCGGTTCGGCGATTTATTTATCCATGAGAGCATCATCGGATCCAAGTTCACGGGCCGGATCGAGGCCCAAACCACCGTGGGTGGGCTACCGGCCATTGTGCCCAGTATCGAGGGCTGGGCCATTGTCCACGGCCTCAACCAGATTTTTCTGGACGATGAAGATCCTTATGTGCATGGTTTTCAGGTCATTTGAGTTGGGCGGACGACAAATCTGCCCCAAAAGCCCCGGCCAATGGCACCGCGTGGCAAGCGATCCCAGCCGCTTGGGCTTCGGTGGCCAATTGCTGGGCCACGTAGCGGCTGCACGAAGCATCCACCACCAACTGCTTAAATTGCAAGCCGCGCAGTTGAGTCAAGCGGCGTACTGCATTTTGGCTGATGATCAAAAAATCGCAGGCGGGCAATTGGGTAAAAGCTGGGCGGCGGGACAGCACCAATATCTTTTTCCCGTGCCGGATCAGCAGCCGGTAGCCGGTCCCCTCGGCCAAGGCCAATACATCGGGGACGGGGCTTCCCCCACTGGCAAAGTGGATGCCCCCGAGCGACAGCCCCGCCTGCACCAGATCGTTCTCAATATTGAATTTAAGTTGCTGCTTATCGAGCAGCAGGGCTGAGTCGGCCAGCAAAACCCCGGCCCCGGCACTGCGAAAAGCCAAGTTGGTTTGGCGGTTGGTGTGGTAAATGCTGAAAGCCCGTTGCTGCGCCTGTTGCTGATAATCAATGAGTCGCCAAGCCGATAACACCAATGCGCAGGCCAGCCCGGCCCGCAACCACGCCAAATTGGCCGTGTGGAACAGGGCCAACAAGCACCCGATCAGGGCGTAGAGCAGCCACATTTCGGGCGCGGAGAGGTGCAGCCCGTCCCACAGTGCGCCCGGTAGTGCTTCGATCCACCCCGCCACTTGGTTCAGCAATGCGATGGTTGATTTCAGCAGCCAGCCCAAAATCGTTCCCAAATAAGGCAGCCAACTGAATCCAAGCAGGGCAATGCCCAGCCACAGTCCGACCGTGCCCAAGAAAATGATGGGCGGATTGGCCAGCAAAAAGTAGTTGGGAAACTGGTGGAAATAGTATAAACTGAGCGGGAAAGTGGCCAGTTGGGCGGCCAGCGACAGCGCAAGGGCTTGCCAAATCCAGTCTCCCACGCGGGTGGGCACCGTCAGCCAGCGATAAATTCGGCTGTACAAATACAAAATCCCTAGTACGGCCAAATAAGACAACTGAAATCCGACATCCCACAACATAAATGGCTCAAAAATGAGCAACAGGAAAGCTGAAATGGCCAAATTATTATACTTATTGGTGTTCTTGCCCCAAGTTTGGGCCAAGATCATGATGGTGAACATCACCACGGCCCGCAGCACCGAGGCCGACAGCCCGGTGACAAACGCATAGGCCCACAGAAAAACCAACGACACCAGGGCAATCACAATTTTGGGCCGGCTCTTGGCCGGGAACCGATCAAACAGCCAAGCAAACAACAAGAAAATGAGCCCAACGTGCATCCCTGACACGGCCAAAACGTGCATAGTCCCGGTGGCAGTGTAAACTTCGGTGATTTCATTGTCCAGGCCATCCTTTACGCCCAGCACCAAGGCCGAAGCAATGCCCGCCTCCGCCGGGGAAGCCACATACTGGTGCAGTTGGGCACTGCACCAGTCTTTGGCCGCAATGGACAGGGCCATAATTTGCCAGTCGGGATCATGGCCCAGCCATTTGACCTGCGCGGGCCGGACATAATGCTGGTGATAAACTTGTTGATTGGCCAAGTAGGATCGGTAGTCAAAAGCGTGGGGGTTCATGGGCGGGGCCACTGGCTGCGGGCTGCCCGCCAACAGCAGTACATCGCCGTAGTGGGGGCGTTGCTGGCCCGAGTCGGCCTTGGCCAAGTAGAGGACCACCTTGCCCCGGGCCGGCTGCCAACTTTCGCCGTTGTATATTTCATTGACTGCCACCGTGGCCGAAAAAGTACGCGGTTTTTCGCGGGGGTCGGCCACTATCTTGGCCCGGTAATAGCGCACGGTGTCGGTCAATAGCGACAGATGCCGTGGATAGTGTCGTTCGGTGTGCGCATGGGTGAGGGCAGCCCCGCCCAGGGCGATTGTGCTGAGCGCGAATGCCCCAAAAGCAGTCCGATAGATTCGGCGGAATTCCTTGGGCAAACCCAGCCACGCCAGCAAATAGGTGCCCAGTGCGATCCCAAAAATGGCTAGCCAACCCGCAAAATCCGGCCAAACGCGGCTGGCACCCACAATCCCCGCGATCAAGGCGAGGGTAAACCGTACAAAAGCAAAAGCGGTCCAGTAAAAAGTGGGCATACCGAGGGTTGGTTGGCAGTATCCCCTGAAATTACCTGTACTGTGGGGATCTGATTGGTAAAATTACTGCTTTTACGCATAAAACCAGCCGCCGTTGTCCGTGTCTCACGGACGATCACGGACGATCGCCCGCCCGCCGTTGTCCGTGCCCCGCTGGGGGCAGCTTTCAGGGCTGGGCCGGTGCGTTTCCGCTGGCCATTTTTTCCATCGCCTGGCGCAGTTGCCCGGTCTCGGCGCGCAACCGGACTTCTTCTTGGGCGAAAAAAGCCTCCCAGTCGGGCGATTGGGCAATGAGATAGTTGTTTTGCAATTTGAGTGCTGCCAGTTGGCGGAGCAGGTCGTCACGGCGGCGGGCCAGTGCCTCGGCCATCTGTTCCAGTCGGTCAAGATTGTCGGGCAGGCGGTCGGCGTTGGCCAGGCCATTCTCGAGCCTGTCCAACAGATCTTGCAGGGCGGCTTGGTCTTGGGCCTGGTAGGCGGCGTTGGTCTCGGCCATCAGGTCGTTGGCCCGTTGGTACAGCTCGGGGTCGTTTACGTACCTATCGGGGTGGATTTTCTTGACAATTTTCCTGAACAGGTCGCGCAGGTGCTGGGCGGCCTCTTCACCCAGTCCGGGGCGCGGCGGCGCGGCCGCCTCGGCTTCGGCGCTGTACTGTTCAAACTGGCGGCGGGCCTGCTCGGCGGTGGTCTGGTCGGCCCTTTTTTGAGTGCGCTGGGCCTGCTGCTCGGCCAGTTGGGCTTTATATCCGGCAATCTCGCGCAGCAGTTGGCCCAGCCGGGCCCAGTAGGCTTGCTCGAACCGGCGAATGAGGCCCTGCACATCCGACGTTTCGGCTTGCAGCGCGGCCACCTCGGCCTCCAGCAGTTCGATCCGCCATTTGTAATGGTCATAGAGCGGTGACCGCACCAGGCCATGTTCCAGTACTTGCCCCAGTTGCTCGGCCAGTGACTTAAAAGTGTCGCTGTATTGTTTGGCAAAAACCGTGTCGTTTTGCAGCACGATGATGTTTTCTTGGTTGAGCTCGGCCTTCCTTGTCCAGTTGAAGGAGCCGGTAATGGTTGTGTGGCCATCGATCACGCAGAACTTGTGGTGCATGAGCGGCGCAAACTCGCCCACTTTGGGGTGCAGCATCACTTGCACGCCCCGCCCGCGCAGTGCGCCCACGGGACAATAGGCGGCGTTGATGCCGTCTTCGTTGATGATGACCGCCACCCGGCAGCCGCGCACGGCACAGTTGGCCAGCGCATCGGTGAGCTGCGGGTGGGTGAGCCAGGCCACTGCCACCAGCACCTCCCGCTGGGCTGTGGCCAGCAGGAGGGCGATGGTTTCGGCGATGTTGGAAAAATAGGGGTTGAGCATGGGTCAAAATTGGGGAAGGCCCGCTTGGGTGCGCAAGGTTTCCGGGGCCTGCCGCGCCCGCTTGCGCCCCTCCCGGGGAATTGTGATCGTTTTCATGGTAGCGTGTGTGCCTCGCAAATCTACCCAAAGTCGGCCAAAAGCCCAAGCCCCAGTTTTTTTTGCCGCCCCCCGGGGGAATATTTGCGGCGGCGGCGACATTTATCAGAAAAAACCGTTAATTTTTCGGCAAATCCATTTGAGCCATGAGCCAGATTCTTCCAACCAACCCGGCCATTGGCCAGGCGGTGAGCCAAGCCCTCGGCGGCACGGGCCTCGGCCTGTCCGCCAAGGCCCAGTACATCGCCGAGATTTCGCGCATGAACCCCACGGCCTTTGTGTTCCTGATCGACCAGTCGGGGTCGATGGGCAACTCCTTGCAGTTCAATGGCAAGGCGATGACCCGTGCCCAGGCCGCTGCCATTGTGGTCAACGATACCCTGATGAACATGACAATGGAATGCATTAAAGCAGGTGAGGTGCGGCATTATTTCGATGTGGCCGTGATTGGCTACGGGCAGCAGCCCACCGCCGGTTTTGTCTGGGAGGGCCAGTTGCAAGGGTGCCAATGGGTAAGCAGCACCAAGCTGGATCAAAACGTGGCCTTTAAACTCACGAAACCCGTGCTCACGGGCAGAGGGGAGCTAAGGGAACTGCCTATCTCTGCCTGGTTTTCACCCATACATGCCGGGCACACCCCCATGAAAAGTGCGCTACAAATGGCTACTGATCTACTGCGCGAGTGGATAGCCCGGCATCCCGGTGCTTATCCGCCATCGGTGATAAATATTACCGATGGCGAGGCCACCGATGCCACCCACGACAAACTGTTGGACGCTGCCCTACAACTGCGCAACCTGCACACTACCGACGGCAAGGTGCTGCTGTTCAATTGCCATGTTTCGGGCGCGGGCGGCGGCTCTATCGCATTTCCCGTACAGAAACAGCAACTGCCCGACAACCACTACGCCCACCTGCTGTTTGATATGTCGAGCGACCTACCGGTGCAATACAACCGGCAGATCGCTGAGTGGCGCAACGAAGATTTGCAGACCTATACGGCCATGATGTTTAATGCTGAGATGAAAGACTTGTTCAAGTTGGTCGACATCGGCACGCGCACCGCACTTTCACAAGCCGCCAACTGAGATGCGGATTTTTGTCAAGGGGCAGGTAAGCCCCAAGCCCCACCGCGAGCTACTGCCCTCGGGCAGGTTGTCGCCCACCGAAGACGTAATCTGCCTGTTTCCGCGCCGGGCCGCCCTTTCCGACGGCGCGGGCGGCACGGGAGTGTATGCCGATTTATGGGCGCAGCAATTGGCCCACACATTGCCCGAACATCCATTTACCGACAATGAAGCCCTCTGGCAATACGTACAACGACAGGAAGCGCCTTTTTTACAAAAAGTAGAACCATTGGCCGCCACCCACGCCCTCACCAACTACAAGCTGTGGATCGAGGGCAGTTCCGCCACGCTGGCCGCCCTGTGGTGGCGGCCCTTGTCCGGGCGCATGGTGGCCGAGTGGGTGAGCTACGGCGATTCGGCGGTGATGATCTACGAGCCGCGCCTCCACCGCCTGCACCTGCAGCCCTACCTGCAGCCACCAGACCAATTTTTGCGCAACCCCCACTTGCTCAACTGGAACGGTACCGGGCTGCCCCCCAGTGCGTTTTGCCGCAGCGAAAAACCCTTGCCCCTGGATGGCAAAATCGTGTGGCTGGCCTCCGATGCCCTGGCCCAGCACCTCTACTGGCTCTACCTCAGCACCACGCCCCCGGGCCAGGCCCTGCTCAGTTCGCTGCTGCCGCGCTATCCCGAGGCCGCCCCGCTGGTAGCGGCACTACTGACCTACAGCAAACACCACCGCTTTGACCAGCACCTTGCCCAACTGAAAATAGCCCTGCAAAGCCCGGAAACTTTTCAACGCTTCTGCCACCAACTGCACCAACAGGAACTGCTGCGCAGAGACGATTACGCCCTGGTGTGGGTGGAGCAGGCAAAAACCCAGCAAACCAAAAAGCCAAAAGCAAACCAAAAAGCCAAAAGCAAACCATTCCCCCATGCTGCCCACCCCCGCCGAGTACAAACTGGCCTTTGAACTGGCCGAGGACAACTTTGAAAGCCGCCAGATAGCGCCCTTGCGCGAAAACGGCAGAATATGGATGAGCAACCACGGCTTTGCCTGCGTGTTCAAGGGCGTGGAAAACGGGCAACCGGTGGCCGTCAAGTGCTTCACCAAGCCGGTGGCCGAGCGGCAAGAACGCTACCAACGGGTGGCCGACTTCGTGGCCCACCGCCGGGAGCCCCACTGGACCCGTTTTGAGTACCTGCCCGAGGAGTTTTTTGTGGACAGTTCGGCGGGCAGCCAACTCTACGACGTGGTGCTCATGCCCTGGGTGGAGGGCCAGACCCTGGGCGACTGCGTGGCCCGGGCCTGCGAGCGCGGCGACCGCCCCGCCCTCCAACAGTTGGCCGACCGCTTTGACCGCCTGGCCGCCTGGCTGCTGGCCCAGGACTTTGCCCACGGCGACCTGAAGCACGACAACCTGATGGTGCGCCCCAACGGCGACCTGGTGCTGATCGATTACGACGGCATGTACGTGCCCGCCCTGCGGGGCCGCCCCGCGCTGGAAGCGGGGGGCAGGGGCTACCAGCACCCGGCGCGCACCACCCAGTTTGACCGCCACCTGGACGATTTCTCCATCCTCATCATCCGCCTCTCGCTGCACGCCCTGGCCGCCGAGCCGGGCCTGCACGGGGCCAAAACCACCGACAACCTGCTGCTGGCCCCCACCGACCTGGCCGAGCTGGCCGGCTCCGCCATGCTGGCCCAGCTCTTTGGCCTTGACCGGCCCGAAATAAACCGCAGCCTGGTGCTGCTGTACCAGAGCCTGGCCGCCCAACGCCTCGAGCAGCCGCACCTGCCCGCCCTGCTGGCCACCGGGGCATCCTCCCCCGACCTGCCGCGCACCTACCCCGAGACCGTGGGCGGGGTGAGCTTTACCATGGTATATGTGGCGGGCGGCAGCTTCCCGATGGGCGACACCTTCGGGGATGATGGGTACGAAGACGAACTGCCGGTCCACGAGGTGACGCTGGACGGCTATTACCTGGCCGAGACCGAGGTGACCCAGGCCCTGTGGCGGGCCGTGATGGGCAGCAACCCGAGCAACTTCGAAAACGGCCAGTGCCCGGTGGAAATGGTGAGCTGGGACGATGCCCAGGCGTTCATCACCAAGCTCAACCAGTTGACGGGCAAAAAATACGGCCTGCCCACCGAGGCCCAGTGGGAGTACGCGGCGCGGGAACGCGGGAAAAACATCCGCTTCGGCAACGGGCAGGACACCCTGCGGCCGACCCAGGCCAACTTTGATGCCGAGTACGTGGAACCCTACTCGGAAGTGGGAGAATACCGGGCCAAGACCACCCCGGTGAAGACCTTCGCCCCCAACGCGCTGGGGCTGTACGACCTGACCGGCAACGTGTGGGAGTGCTGCCAGGACTGGTACGGGGAAGACTATTACCAGCACAGCCCAAGCCGCAATCCGACCGGGCCTAGTACGGGCCCTAACCGGGCGGCCCGTGGTGGGAGTTGGGGCAACAGCCCGCAGGGTGCGCGGGTTGCCTTTCGGTACAGCTACACCCCTGAGTTCCGGTACGCCGACTTGGGTTTTCGCCTCGCCAGGATGGATTAATTTTTAACATTCTTACCTTTTGGCAGAGGGTTGGTTGAAAAAACTGACCCTTTTTTCATGTTCATATATCCATTAAGAAAGGAGCTAATATATTGGTTTTCCGGGTCTATATATTGTAAATTTGTATCACATATATTGTTTTGGATATATGTTCATTCGCATTTTTCCCGCCGTTTGATGAAGTGATGCAGGGCTTTCCCGACCATATCATTGTTGATTTTTGCCAAAACAAAAGAGTGCACCAGGTCAAGAGCCGGTTTTCCCCCGCCGTTGTCCGTGCCCCACGGACGATTATCCGCCCGCCGCAAGTTTTTGGCCATGAACACAATCCTTGCGTTGATGCGGATGTCAACGGCAATTGTACAGACCCGACAACAGAACCAAATGGCGAATTTCAATCTCCAACCTAAAGTGAGCGGGGGCAACGTTGCTTTCAGTTCGGAACCAACCATAGTGATGACCGGTCTTCGCCATAAGGCCATCATTTCGGGTGCGTGAGCCCAATGGTAGTTTGCAACCCGCAAAGGGACAGGAACATATTCATCAAAAAAGATCGGTCCCAATTACCTGCCTTGGCTCCTGGCGGCGCACAACGGTTCAAAAAAACTCAATGTGTCACCGATTCAAGCTCCGGTTCGGCAGCTTCCAAGTGGCCCGCTGGGTTGATCTGGGTGAGCCGGACGGTTTTGGTTTCGCCGATCAGCAATGGATCATATTTGGCGGCCACCCGCACGTAGTTGTCGGTGAAACCGTGCATGAGTCCTGCTTCCACGTCATTTTCGAACAGCACTTGGGCGGTGCGCCCCACGTTCTGCTCGTAGAAAAAACGCCGCTTTTTGTCCGATAAAATATGCAACATTTTGGAGCGTTCACTGCGCTGGGCCAAGGGAACGGCTCCGGGCAAAGCCGTGGCGGGCGTGTTCACCCGCTCGGAATAGGTAAAGACGTGGAGATAGGAAACCGCCAATTCGTTCAGGAACTGGTAGGTTTCCCGGAAATCATCGTCCGTTTCGCCGGGAAACCCCACAATGACATCCACCCCGATGCCGCAATGGGGCATCCGCGACTTGATGTGGGCCACCCGGTCGGCGTACAAGTCACGTTGATAGCGACGGCGCATCAGTTGGAGGATTTTGTCACTGCCCGATTGTAGCGGGATATGAAAATGGGGAACAAAACGCTGGGATTGGGATACAAAATCAATGATTTCATCGGTGAGAAGGTTAGGCTCAATCGAAGAAATGCGGAACCGCTCTATGCCCGCCACTTGGTCCAGTTGCTGGAGCAGATCCAAGAACCGATGGCGGCGCTTGCCGTCCACTATGCCATAGTCACCCGTGTTCACTCCGGTGAGCACGATCTCTTTTACTTCGCCAGTGGCCGCGATCTCCTCGGCTTGGCGAATGATATTCTCGATGGAATCGCTGCGACTTTCACCCCGGGCCAACGGAATAGTACAAAAAGTGCAGTGGTAATTGCACCCATCTTGGACTTTGAGAAATGTGCGGGTGCGGTCGCCGTAAGAATAGGAAGCCACAAATTGGTTGGCTTTGGCCACTTCTCCCGCATACACTTGGGTGGCGGGCGGGCGCACGAAACCGTCGAGCAGGTCAATGAGGCGGAACTTCTCGGCCGCGCCCAGCACTGCGTCCACCCCGGGAATCTCGGCGATTTCGCGGGGCTTGAGTTGGGCATAGCAGCCCACAATGGCCACATAGCCATTGGGCGAAATCTTCCGGGCTTCTTTGACTATTTTCTTGCACTTTTTGTCGGCATTGTCCGTGACCGAGCAAGTATTGATAATGAAAATATCCGGCGTATCGGTAAAGTCCACTTTTTGGTAGCCCCGATCGGCGAACATCCGCGCAATGGTGGAGGTCTCGGAATAATTGAGTTTGCAGCCCAGGGTATAAAAAGCAACTTTTTTCATGTTGCAAAGATAGGCAAGTTGGGCGGGATGGGCAAGGAATGGGGGAGGGGGCAAACATTGCTTTGACCAATGTGCGGGCCGGAAGACCCGGGCACCAGCGTTACTGGCACGTGCGCAAATGCGCCACCAAATCGGGGCCGAGCGCATCGATCACCAAATCGGCAAGGCGGAGGTCTTGATTGCCCGAGTTGGGGTTGCGGAAGGCCACGCAGTACATCCCGGCGGCTTTGGCCGCGATCACGCCATTGGTGGCATCCTCGATGACGGCGCACTGGGCCGGGGAAGCATTGGCCAGTTGGGCCGCCCGCCAAAAAATGTCGGGGTGGGGCTTGGACTGGGGCAGATCTTGGCCACTCACCCAGCGGGGAAAGTACTCAATGAAGCCAAACATATCCAATACCAGTTCAATATTTTGGCGCGATGCCGACGAAGCCAGTACCAACTTAAAACCTTGGGCCGCCAGGTTCTCGATCAGGGCGGTAACCCCCGCAATGGGGCGCAGGGTGGCGCGGTGCAGGTGGAGGTAGTCCCGAAACAGGTGGATGCCCTCGGCCACCCGTTCCTCCACCGAAGTGGCCAGTTGGTAGCGTTCCACCAGCGTTTGCCACATATTGGTGGCCGAAGTGCCCACAAAGCGCTGGTGATCAGCCAGATCCAAGTGGAGGCCCAATGCTTGGAACTGTTGGCGTTCAATGGCCAAATGGATCGGCTCGCTGTCGATCAGCACGCCATCCATGTCAAAAATGACGGTGGAAATCCCCAATTTGTTCATCGGGGCACGGTTTTATAGAGCACCAGAGCTACTATTGCGAACAAGAGGGTGGGAATACAAGCCGAATACATGGGATCGATGGTGCCCGCTTGGCCCACGCTGCGAAAAATCCTGACCAAGGTGATGAACAAAAAGGCCAGCGCAATGCCGATGGCCACTTGGATGCCGGTTCCCTGCCGCGATTTGCGGGCCGTCACGATCACACCCATGAAAGTGAGGATCACCATGGCGAACGGGTAGGTGAACCGCTCGTATTTCTCGACCAGAAAAATGCCCACGTTCGTGTTGCCCCGGGCCAATTGCTCATTGATATAAGTGTTGAGTTCGGGGAAAGTGAGCGTTTCGTGCAAACGGTGGGTGCTTTCAAAATCCTTGGGCCGCAAACTAATGGCTGTATCGAGGCCCTCCGCCTCCCGGATGATTTCCACGTCGCCATCGAACGAGTGGACTTTGTAGCGATCGACGTGCCAAGTGCGCTTGAGGCTGTCCCAGCGGATCTGGTCGGCTGCCAATTTTTCAATCAACCGATTGCCTTCCATTTTCTCCAGCGTAAACGAATACCCGATGTTGCTCATATTGTTGTAGCTCTGCAAATAAGCAAAAGTATTGGGGGCAACTTTGAAGTGGACGTTGCGGGCTTCGTAGTAAAATTGTTCTTTGAGGTAGAGCAGTTCAAAGGCAATGTGGCCCCGGTTGGCCTTGGGGATGATCCAGCCGGTGGCGGCAAAAGCGACGCCGCCCAAAATGGTAGCCCCGACCATGTAAGGGGCCAAAAACCGCATGAAACTGACCCCAGAGGCCAAAATGGCAATGATTTCGGTACGGGCCGAGAGGCGGGCCGTTACAAAAATAGTGGTGATGAACACGATGATCGGGCTCAACATATTGGTGAGCGAAGGGATCAAATTGGCGTAGTAATACTGTATAATAAATCCAACTGAGAGCTTATGCTTGATAAAGTCTTCGCTCTTTTCCCCATAATCGATCACGCAAATGACCGCGTTCAGCACGATCACCACATAAATAAATGTGGAGAAAAATTTGCCCAAAATGTACTTATCGATCAGCTTCATAGAAATCAACGGAGCGGTTTGGGGCATTTCATCCCCCAGATTTGGTGTAATGACTGGGCAAAATTATACTTTATGAGAAAAATGGCCCGGGGGTTAACAAAGAATAACAAAGGACGTATTATTGGGGTAAATTGTGGTCAAAAAGAAACATTGCCCGTGGATATTTTAGAAGTACGCAACGTTACCAAGCGTTATGCCGCGCACACAGCACTCTACAATGTGAGCATCAATGTGCCCCAAAACACCATTTATGGCTTGCTTGGCCCCAACGGAGCGGGCAAAACTTCGCTCATCCGCATTATCACCCAGATTACAGGGGCCGACGAGGGCGAAGTTTTTTTTGAGGGCCAACCGATGATGCCCCACCACACCAACGCGATCGGCTACCTGCCCGAAGAGCGGGGCTTGTACCGCAAGATGAAAGTGGGCGAACAGCTCGTTTACTTGGCCCGGCTGCGCGGGCTGAGCAGCGCGGAGGCCAAGTCCCGGGTCAAAGCGTGGTTTGCCCGGCTCGATCTGAGCGCGTGGTGGAACAAAAATGTAGAAGATCTTTCCAAAGGGATGCAGCAAAAAGTCCAGTTCATCGCTGCCGTGCTCCACCAGCCCCGGCTCATCATCTTGGACGAACCATTTTCGGGTTTTGATCCGGTCAATGCCAACTTGATCCGCGACGAGATCCTCGAGCTGCGCAAACAGGGCAGCACCATCATTTTTTCCACCCACCGGATGGAGACCGTGGAAGAACTGTGCGAATACGTGGCGTTGATCAATAAATCGGAAAAAGTGATTGAAGGGCGCAAGGTGGACATCAAGGCGCAGTACAAAATGCACACCTTTGCCCTCCAGACCGATCAGCCCCTCCAATCGTTGGGTGAGGGCTATGAACTGCTGGGCATTGCCCCAGTCGAGGAGGGCATTGGGTTTGTCAACCAAATAAAAATAGTTTCCGGCGATACCAACGGCCTGTTGCTGGCCGCCACCCGCCAAGCCAATGTGCTTTCGTTTACCGAGAACATCCCGGGCATGAGCGATATTTTTATCCGGCTGGTGAGTGGAAAGGCGTGAGCACCCCCGCAGTATTAATAAGTTGGAAAGCGTTCAAAATCTTTGGTGGTAAGTTTTTCATCATTGAGGAACTTTGCCTTAAAATACGCTGACCAGCGCTGCTCAAACTCAGCAGTACGCTGGTGGAACTGCAAATAAGTCTGTGTATCGGTCCCGGCCAACTGGTTCAGGGCATTTTGCATCATTATAGTGGGGGAAAGGTACCGGAACCAGTTGGCAAAGCCTCGCTGCACTTGGGCCTGGGTATCAAATTTTAGCTTCGTTTGGGTGGTTAGCTGCGCCAAGTAGTCACCCTCGGCCAAGTTTTCCCGCCACCAATCCCGCCAAGTTTTGTCAGCCTCCTGCTTTTTGCGGACAAACCGAGGGTTCTTTGAATAAAAAGCAACCAAAATGCCCTCTTTTTCCTGTTCTGCTTTGTTTTGGGCCGCCCGGAGAGCGTTTACGTACTGCACTCGCGAAGGCACTGGGTACAAAGCGGTAGCAGTGAGGTTGGCCAAACTGGGCACCAATAAAGTGAAAAACAACCAAGCCCCCAAGAGCATCAAAGCATTATTGGCCGAACTCCGGCCCAGTAGGTTGATACCAAAGCACAGGCCAAACCAGAAAAGCGTGTACAGGCCAATCGACAAGAGTAACCAAGCAAAAGCTGGCTGGGCCAAAGTTACCCCGAAGACGGCCAGGGAGAAGCTGACAATGGCCACGGTCGACAAAAACAATACCCCGTAGCGGAACCACATTTTGTGCAACATCCAGTACTTGATATTGATCGGCATGGAAAGCAGCAGGAGCAATGTGCCCTGTTCACGCTCAGCCGAGAGCACATTGTAGCCCAATGCGACGATGAACAAAGGCAAGATAAATGTCAAGACAAAAGCCAAGTCAAATTGGCCAGTGGCCGTGTTGAATGGATTTTCAAAACTTTGGTTGTCATCGGCTGCATTTTCGTCGCCCAATGCCACTTTGGTGTAATATGGAAAAATATCGCTCTGTCCAGTGCTGATAACCGCCAAAGGGGCCGGTGGCAGGGTGGCATACCTGCCTGCACCCCGGAAAGCACTCATGGGCAAGGGATTTGTGGGGTCTTTGTACCACGTTTCCACTGGCTTGCGCAACCCTTTTTCAATACTGTCAAGCAACAGTCGATTTTTGGCATAAAAATCCTCCGACTTTTGGTTCACCTCTCGTAAAGTTGCGCGCTGTTTTGCTACCCTTTGGTGGCCATTGTATGCCGCAAACAAGGCCATGCTCAGCAGGAGGAAGGCCAAAATGGCGGTAAAAGGCCCGGCAACTAGGGCCTTGAACTCAAAGTAGATAAATGATAACATAAGTCTAATTAGTGATTTTTTTTGCACTCCATAAGGCCGTGCCCAAGCTCAAACCAAACCAACCGAACAAAAAAAGCAAGCTGGGGGCGGCAGCAGGCATCGTTTGGCCCAATGGGGTAGGGCGATACTCAAATTTGATGTTCTTCTTGAAAAAATCTTTGTCTTTGGGCACATAATCCCAATCGCCATATTTCGAGTTGTCTTTCAGGTCATAATTGAGGTCTCGCACTAGCGCTACCCGGTATTTTTCGGCTTGCTGGGCGAATTCATAATGGGCCAACAGGTCGGTCTTGGCCAGTTGCATAGAAAGTAATTTGACTAAAATGGTTGGTGAACAAAAAGCACTGGCTTGGTGAACCCGAAGCTGGTCAAGGTAAATATCGTGCAGTTTCTTCATGGCTTTGGCATAAACTACGGTTTCATGTTCCTCGCCGGTTTGCATGATCAGGCCCGCATAGTTGAACGGCAGCTTGTGGACGCTGTCCACTTGGTGGGCCTCCAGCAAGCTGTCCTGAAATATTTTGGAACGTTCCGAAAAGGGATTATGGCCATCCACCCCTTTCTCCAAGGCTTCTTTGATCTGGGACTGATAGGCCAGTGCAGATGGGACTGGATACAATTGTTTGGAAAAATTGGCAGTGAGCCGGGGGATCAGCAGGGCCGACACTGCCCAAAAGCCCAGCAAACTGATCAAAGCCACATTGCTCTGCTTGGCCCAAGCTGAAACGGCCACTGAAACATGGATGAAAACACCATAATAAAGTAATAGCACCAACACCATTAGGCCATAGCGGGCGAGGTCGTCGGGCTGGTGGTCGGATTGCAGCAAAAAGAACAGGCCCAAGCCCAACACTGGTACCAGCAGGGACAAAAGCAAGCCCCAAATCCCCGCGATTTTGCCCAGCCCCAACTGGATCGGCGATACTCCCTGGCTCAAGGCCAATTGAAGGGTTCCCTGCTCGCGTTCGGTACTGAACACGCCAAAAGCCATCAGTACAATGAGCAGGGGTACCAAGTAGATGAGGGCAAAAGCGGGGCTCAATTCCGCAAATCGGGCCAAGTCATTTTGATCGGCTATTTGTTGATATTGGGCCAAGTTCTGTTTGTGGCCTTCCAAAAAAACCGACACGCCCATGTACTTGTCCAGTCCGTTGTCGATCAATGACAGGACCGGTACCGGTTTGAAAGCAAAAGTGCCAAAATGGGCTGCCGAATGAGGGTTCTTGGCTGCCTGCCCCTCCCATTGGCTGCGTGCAGTCCGGGCGGCTTCTAGGTGCTCGGTGGACACTTGGGCATAATAGTGCCAACTGGCCAACAAAGCGCACAGTAACATGGCCAGCAGCAAGATGGCCGAGAATCTAAAGCGGCTATCGCGCAGGGCTTCGGTGAATTCCTTTTTGGCAATGTGTAAGATCATGATCTGTTGTGGAAATGATAGCAGACTAATTACTAAAATTTTTGGTTATTGAAAATCAACAAGCCACCTATTTGTGCAACTTGTCAGGTAACGATAAATTGTAGGATCATTCATCGCGAATGTTCTTACTTCTTGCACAATGAGCAGAAAATAAACTTGTCAAGGGCGGTGGATTGACAAAAATAAAATTCAACTTCTTCATTGCCAGGGCACAAAATACTGCTGATGGCACTTTTAAGTTGCCTGCCCGGCTACTGGGCCAGCGAAAACCAGTCCCGGTCATTGGTATCCAGCCTCAGCAGGAGACGTTTTAGCCCCAGCTTTTGGGCCGAGGGCGATTTGTGCAGCAGTGGGGGGCAATCGTCGGTAGCCGACATGGCCCCTCGGAAGATCATCACATCGCCAACGGCCAGTTGTTCCACCGAGGCTGCGGCTGGTTCGACATCTCCCCCGGGGGCGTTTTCTGGGGCCACATAGAGCGTCGCCACACCCGCATACGAGCACAGAAGCCGAAAATCGATCACATCGGTGTGAAATTTCCGGCACATGTCACTGCTGACCGCTACAAGGGAAAAACGAATGTTGTCAGCATGGACAACGGCCCGAAAATCCCGTATCAACTGGTCGATGTCTTGGCACAGAAGGGGGAAGTAGGGCAATTGTTGGCGCAGGTGGGCCACCAACTTATCGACCTGGCCCGCGATCTTGATTTCTGTAAAGGACGACGCCAACAGATGGGCCACTTCTTCAGCCAGATTTTCAGATAGCGGGCGGTGCCAGATAGCGGCACTTGCCTGGTGGATTTGGTGCAATATTTCAGAATGATTGCCCGCGAGCACGTGTTTGGTTTGGATGAGTGAGCTCATAAACTACGGTTTTATATCAAGGCTAAAATGATTTTAGCAATTCTTGTAATATATTAATTTGATTTTCAAGCAGTTGTCTTCGTTCAACCCTTAAGCTTGTCATGATTGGGCGTCATACTAGTGGATGGTTGACAAATACACTTGTTCCAGTTCGGTCAAATTCACTTCGTTACTCTTGAACGACTTGACCAGCATTCCCTGTTTCATAATGCCGATGTGCGTGGCCACTTGCTTGGCCCGGAACAGGTCGTGGGTAGCCATGAGGGTGGCCAGCCCTCGATCTTTGAGCTTGCCCAGCAGCGTGGAAAACTCGTTACTGGCCTGTGGATCGAGCCCCGAGGTAGGTTCATCCAACAGCAGGGCTTTGGCATCCTTGGCCAAGGCCAGCGCAATCCCCACTTTTTGGCGCATCCCTTTGGAGTAAGTGCCCACCTTTTTGTGGTGGGCTTCCGTTTGCAAGCCTGCTTCGTGCAAGAAATCAGCCAAAACACTGGGTTGATATTTTTTACTGGCCAACCCAGCAATGTATTCCAGGTTTTCCAGCCCGGTCAAGTGCGGGTAAAGCATCAGGTTTTCAGGAATATAAGCCACATAATGCTTGCTTTTTACCGAATGTTCGCTCACCGCCAGTCCATTGATGTGGACCGTACCGCCCGTGGGCTGGATAAAACCCAAAAACAAATTGATAGTGGTGGACTTACCGGCCCCATTGGCCCCCAACAAACAATAGATATCGCCACCATTTACCTCGATGCTCAGGTTAGAAAGGGCGGTGAAACTGCCGTACTGTTTGCTCAAATCTTTTGCGATCAGCATAAAAGGGATTGTTTTATTGCAACAATGTTGCAATATAGAAAAGCAAAACCTAAATCCAACCACCCCACAAAAAAAAGTTGGCCCACCTTGGTAGTTTACTTGGCTTGGTATAAATTTGCACCCTGATTTTCGTACAAACGTTTTGAAAGACCTCAGGGCATTTGATGTTGACATTGTTTCGCTGAAAAGCATCACCTATGTCTTTGAATACAACGTTGGGGATGCGTTCTTTGCTTATTTCGACACTGAACTTGTGCAGCAGGGAAACTGTGCGGTCAAGGTGGAAGTGACCAAGAGTTCAACCATGATCAAGGCCAGTTTCAGCATTGTGGGCACGGTCGAGTTGATTTGTGATCGCAGCTTGGAACAGTTCATTTATCCCATTGCCCATGAACACTTGATGTATTTCAAGTTTGGGGATCAAAACGGGGACGATTCAGACGACATAGTGGTCATTTCCCGGTCCACGCAGGCCATTCACCTTGGCAAGTATATTTATGAGTTCATTGGGTTGGAAATTCCGTTCAAAAAGCTCCACCCAAGGTTCATTACCGGCCAAGAGGAAGCAGTGGAGGCCGAATTGATTTACGCTACCCCGTTGGATAGCGAAGAGGAAAACGGCCCACTGGCCGACACTTTGCCGACCGAGGTGGATTTAGAGGCTGGTTTGGCCCAATTGCAAGAAAAATTTAAAAAGAAAAATAAATAGGGCGAAAGCTAAAACCCAAATTTTTGTACCAACATGGCACATCCCAAACACAAAATATCCAAGACCCGCCGTGACAAGCGCCGGACCCATGACAAGTTGACCCCAATGAACGTATTGGATTGTTCCAATTGTGGTGCACCGATCCTCAGGCACCACGTGTGCGGCGAATGTGGTTTTTACCGCGGCCGCCAAGTGATGGAGGTGAAACTGGCCCGTTCCGCATCGTAGGGTTTAGTTGTTCATGGCCTGAAAGCCGTATTCAATGCCAATGTCAAAAAGGAGAAGCTAACACTTCTCCTTTTTGTATTATTGCGGTCTCAATAAACCCTTCATCGTTATTTATGCGTAAAATCACTGCCTGCATCACGGGTGTGGGAAGTTACTTGCCCGATTATGTGATGACCAACAAGGAACTGGAGTCCATTGTCGACACCAATGACGAATGGATCGTGACCCGGACCGGCATTCGCCAGCGGCACGTGCTCAAGGATCCCACCAAAGCCAGTTCCTTCATGGCCGTTGAGGCCACCAAGCACTTGTTTGAAAAGGTGCCCACCGATCCCAAAGAGATTCAAGCCATCATTTGCTGTACCACCACACCCGATTACATTTTTCCAGCCACGGCCAACCTGATCGGAGCCAAAATTGGGGCCGAAAATGCCTTCGGGTTCGATTTGCAAGCGGCCTGCTCCGGTTTTCTGTACGGGCTGACCGTGGCCTCCCAGATGATTGAGTCAGGCCGCTATACCAAGGTGCTGCTGGTCGGGGTGGACAAGATGTCGAGCATTCTGGATTATACCGACCGCAGCACCTGCATCATTTTTGGGGATGGGGCGGCGGCGGTCATGTTGGAATCCAACTATGAGGGCTATGGGTTTCAGGATGCCTACCTCCGCTCGGACGGAAATGGGGAGAAGCACCTCAACATTCGGGCGGGCGGGAGCCTGCACCCGGCCTCGCACGACACTGTGGACAGCCACCAGCACTACATTTACCAAGAAGGCCAAACAGTATTTAAAGTGGCAGTGACCAAAATGGCCGAAGCCGCCACCGAAGTGATGCGCCGCAACCAACTCACCGTGGAGGACATTGCATTTCTGGTGCCCCACCAGGCCAACAAACGCATTATCGATGCCACCGCCCGGGCCACTGGGCTGCCAGAGGAAAAAGTGATGGTGACCATCGACAAATATGGCAATACCACCAATGCCACCATCCCCCTGTGCCTCAATGATTATCAAAACAAGCTCAAAAAAGGGGACAACCTTATTTTGGCCGCTTTTGGGGGCGGATTCACCTGGGGCGCTATTTATCTCAAGTGGGGGATTGATGGTTAGCGGGCGCGTTGCCACAATTTTGTGGGACTTTTTGTCCGGCCCAATTTTTCGGGCTTATTTGCGCAACAATCTGGTGAATTCGGCCAAACACTAACCTGTTATACATGGCAATCTTCAACCGTTCGTCCCACCCAACTTTGGGCGAAAACACCTTTTTGCAATACGGGAGTGTGGGTGAAACCACCTCCATGACCATTCAAGGCACAGTCAATAAAATCGGGGTCTTGACCGTGCTGTTGTTAGCAGCGGCCATGCTGCCCTGAAACCTGTATTTTAGTTCGGCCAATCCGGGCTTGGTCACGCCCCTGATGCGGGGAGGGGCCATTGGCGGTTTGGTGGTGTGCATAGTGCTCGTCTTCAAAAAAGAGTGGGCCTATTTCTTGGCCCCTATCTACGCCCTGCTCGAGGGTTTGTTCGTGGGCGGCATTTCGGCCATGTACGGAGCAATCTTCAACGGCATCGTGGTGCAGGCCGTTTTGCTGACCATTGGCACTTTGGCTGGCCTGCTGGCCGCTTATCGGCCGGGCTGGATCAAAGCCCCCAAGTTCATGGAATGGTACGCCGCATTTGGGCTCATGGTCACGCTGATCTGGTTGTACATCGAGTTCTTGCGCTTGCTCAGCAAGCTCATGTCGCGGGACTAGTCCTTGCCTTGAGATGTTGGATCTAGTCTTGCCCATTGTTGGTGGCAAGACTATTTTTTTGGCGGTGTTTTCGCCCTAAAACAGGTTTGCGTATATTTGTCGCCCTTCGCCAACCGCAACTAGCAATGCGGGGAGAGACAAATAAGCATAGGCCACAAAAGCTAATCTACTAAAACAGGAATGGGCCAGTTTTCGATCGCCCATCAATCCATTATTTATCCAACGACAATGAGCAATCAAAAAGGCATTCCGAAGCGCAGCGAAAACTATTCGGAATGGTACAACGAACTGGTAGTGAAGGCCGATCTGGCCGATCATTCCGGTATTCGGGGGTGTATGGTCATCAAACCTTATGGCTACGCGATCTGGGAAAAAATGCAGGCCCAATTGGACAAAATGTTTAAGGAAACCGGCCATGTCAATGCCTATTTCCCTCTGTTCGTGCCCAGGAGCTACTTGGAAAAAGAGGAAGGCCACGCCGAGGGCTTTGCCAAAGAGTGCGCCGTGGTGACCCATTACCGGCTCAAAGTGGACCCGGACAACAAGGGCAAACTCATGGTGGACAAAGATTCCAAGCTGGAGGAAGAACTGATAGTGCGCCCCACCTCCGAGGCGGTGATCTGGAACACGTACCGCACGTGGATCCAGAGCTACCGTGACCTGCCCCTGCTCATCAACCAGTGGGCCAATGTGGTCCGGTGGGAAATGCGGACCCGGCTTTTTTTGCGCACTGCCGAATTTCTGTGGCAAGAAGGCCACACGGCCCATGCCACCCAGCAAGAAGCGGTGGAAGAGGCCGAGCGCATGATGCACGTCTATGCCGAATTTGCCGAAAAATACATGGCCTTGCCCGTGCTGCGCGGCCGCAAAACCCCCAACGAACGCTTTGCCGGGGCATTAGACACGTACTGCATTGAGGCCCTGATGCAAGATGGCTGGGCCTTGCAAGCGGGCACTTCCCACTTCTTGGGCCAAAACTTCGCCAAGGCATTTGAGGTCAAGTTCACCAACCGCGAAGGCAAACAGGATCTCGTTTGGGGCACTTCTTGGGGGGTGAGCACCCGGCTCATGGGTGCGTTGGTGATGGCCCATTCAGACGACGAAGGGTTGGTGCTGCCACCCAGCTTGGCCCCGTTCCAAGTGGTGATCGTGCCCATTTATCGTTCTGATGAGGAGGCCGCTGCCGTTGATGCCCAAGTGCAGATCCTCAAGGCCCGGTTGACCAAAGAAGGCATCTCAGTCAAATATGACAACCGCGATACCCAAAAGCCGGGTTTTAAATTTGCCGAATGGGAACTCAAGGGCGTGCCCGTGCGCATTGCCATTGGGCCCAAGGATGTGGCCAATGGTACCGTTGAACTGGCCCGCCGCGATACCAAGGCCAAACAAGTGGTCGCATTTGATCAGGCAGCCGAACAAGTACAGCTCCTGCTGGCCGATATGCAGCAAGCGATCTTTGGCCGGGCACAGGCTTTCTTGGACAGCCATATTACCCGCGTTGACACTTGGGAGGAGTTCAAGGAGGTATTGGAAAACAAGGGAGGTTTTATCAGTGCTCATTGGGACGGCAGCGGCGAAACTGAAGAGCAGATCAAGGCTCACACCAAAGCCACCATCCGTTGTATCCCCTTGAACAATCCACCCGAGGCCGGTACCTGTATCTTTTCGGGCAGCCCATCGGCTGAGCGCGTGCTATTTGCCCGGGCCTACTAATTGTTGGAAAAGCCAAAACAAGCGGCAAGGTCTGAGGGTTATAGAGTCGGGCTGCCGGTTTTTGGGCCTTGCCAAAACGAGTGCTTAAATACTACACCAATTCCAAAAAGATTGGGGTTTACTCAGGCGATAAACTTGGTTTCGTGGGAGTTGTCCCGCCAAACCAGCTTAGACCAACATAATTTACCCACTATTGATTCGCGGCGGGCAAGATGAAAACAAGATTGCTTTGTTTGGGGGTATTCTCTGCACTGTTGGTGGCCTGTTCACCAGTTAACGTGCACGTCCGCACCGAACCGGGCATTGATTTTGGTCGCTATAAATCCTACGCCTTTCTTCAGCGGCCCCCGGGGGAGCGCGTCTATGGTAGCCTCTTAGCTGAAAACGAGCTTATTTACGGGATTGGGGACGAAATGACGGCTCGGGGCATCAAGGCGGATCCGGCCAGCCCTGATTTGTTGATCAAGGTGCAATCTTCTTCCGAGGTGTCCCAGCAACAAGTGACAGTCAACCCCATGATCGGCAACCCTTGGCAGATGCCGATGTGGGGCTATTATGATCCCCTGTTTTGGTCGGGCAGGATGTCGCCTTGGTGGGGTAACCGAACCCAAACCCAGACCGTGACCCAACGGGAAGGTACAATTGAAATCTACATTTATGATCGGGCCAGCAAACAAGCGGTATGGCAGGGGGCAGGCATAGGGGATGCCAACGACCCGTTTGAAAATGTAAAACGGACAGTTAAAAAGCTTTTTCGCAAATTCCCAGTAAAACCAATGGCCCAACCGGGTATCAAAGAAAATTAATATAAAAAACCACAATTTTTTTCTAAAACAGATCGCCAATCGAGTAAAAACTAAAAAAAACTTATATTTGTAGCAATATAAAGACCGTCTCCAACTAGTGCACAATCCAATAATCATTTTATCTATGAAAAACACATTTTCTCTTCTATCGTTGATTTTTACTGCCTGTTTGGTATCAATCCCTGCTATGGCTCAATTGGATCCTCCTCCTGGAATCCCATTGGATGGCGGCGCCTCCCTGCTGGTTGCGGCCGGTATCGGGTTTGGGATTAAAAAATACGTAGATTATCGCAAGCAACAGAAACAAAGCTAGCACTGAACCACTACTGAAGGCAAGTACAAGCCCGTCAACCATTTATTGACGGGCTTTGTGACTTAATAATTAGCCTGTTTATTTTAGTTTTCCCAAATAACTCAGTGTTTGTGGAATTTGATCGATAGCGATTGAAGATTCATCCTCAATAAAAAACTGCTTTACCCCGGTTTTCACCGCAGTGGTCATGATTTTTGCGAAATCTAGCTGGCCGGCCCCCAGTGCCACATTGGTTTCCACATCGGCACTTCCAGTGAAAAATCCAGTCTTTTCCCCCTTTTTCATATCTTTCAGGTGCAGCGATAAAAAACGTTTGGGATATTTTGCCAACAGTTCGGCCGGATCAGTGCCACTGTGAAAGGCCCAATAGACATCTAATTGAAAGTCAAAAATACCGGGCTTGGCCTTGGCCACCATCACGTCGAACAAGGTGCCACCATTGGGTGCCGGGGCAAATTCATAACCATGGGTGTGATAAAAAACCCGAATTCCGGCTTTTTTGGTTTTTTCGCCCGCCGCATTAAATACCTCGACCGCTTTTTCTATTTGGGCCAAATCGACCGGGCCATTGCCCTTGATCCAAGCGCAGCCCACATTTTTACATTTGAACAGCTTGGCTTCTCGGACAATTTCATCTACATCTTGCTGAAAACGGCCGTAGTCAAACAGCATACTGGTGCAGATCAGCCCATTTTTGTCCATTTCTTTTTTAAAATCCTCGGGTTTCATCCCATAATAACCCGATACTTCCAGTTCGCGGAAGCCCATGGCCTTCATCTTGGCCAATGTTCCCGGCACATCCTTGGCCAACAGGGCGCGAAGGCTGTATATTTCCAGCCCAATGGTTATTTTTTTGCCCGCTACTGTAGCCGTTTGGGCAAATGCAGTCGCCCCGCACAGGGCAATTGCCAAAGCAAAAAGTGTTTTTCTCATGTTATGCATATTAGGTTAGCTTTGTCCCAATCGGGGGATCACCGAAACAAAAGTAACTAATTTATGACCATAACCCAATTGGAATACATAGTGGCCGTGGATGCCCACCGCAGCTTTGTTGCGGCGGCCAACCAGTGCTTTATCACCCAGCCGACCTTGAGCATGCAAATCCAAAAGTTGGAGGCGGAGTTGGGCGTCCGGCTGTTCGATCGCAAAAAGCAGCCAGTAGTGCCCACCGAAATAGGCCAAGAAGTGGTTGAGCAGGCCCACAAGATTTTGGCCGAACACCGCCGGATCAAAGAAATCATTGCTGATCGGAAAAGTGAGATGGCGGGCCACCTCCGTTTGGGCATTATTCCAACGCTGGCCCCGTATTTATTGCCGTTGTTTTTGGTAAAGTTCTTGGGCGACAACCCCAAGGTGAATGTTTCGGTGGCCGAGCTGCCCACACAGGAGATTCTTCGCCAATTGACGAGCAACTTGCTGGATTGTGGGCTGATGGCCACCCCGCTCCACGACCCATCGATTGATGAAACACCCCTGTTTTATGAACCGTTGGTGGCCTACATCTCGGACGGGAGCGTATTGGCGGCCAAGACTGAGATCGTGCCCGCCGATATTGATGTAAATGAACTGTTGCTCCTGACCGAGGGCCATTGCCTCCGGTCACAAGTGGTCAATTTATGTGATTTAAAGGCCAATTGTCAACCAAATTTGAAATTGGAATACCAAACGGGCAGCATTGAGACGCTCAAACGGTTGGTCGAGATGAACCATGGCAGCACGATTTTACCCGAATTGTCCCTAATCGGCCTGTCCGCGACCGATCTGAGCCGGGTACGCCGCTTCCAGCACCCCGCCCCGACCCGCGAGATCAGTTTGGTTACCCACCGCAGTTTTGTTAAAAAAAGCTTAATTGAGGGTTTTAAGCAAGAAATTATCCGGGCGGTGCCCACTAAAATGCTGGTTCCCCAAGAAAGGGCCGGCCTAAATTTGTAAATTTGGGGATTGGCCAACGCCTTGTCGCCAGAGCAACGCTTCTGTCGCTTTATTGTTTTTTATCCTTACTCCCTCAGATCATGTTGCGCAGCACCCGTATATTCCGCTATTTATTATTGGTATTGTCCGTTGAGTTGTCAATGACCGCTTGTCAAGCCATTAATCAGATGCAGAGCTTTGCAAATTGTAGCTTTCGGCGCCAAGATGTCGGCAAGTTCAATGTGGCCGGCATCAACCTTGAAGGCCGGAAAAGCCTGAGTGATTTTGGCTTTGCCGACATCGCCACGCTGGGGCAGGCTTGGGCCAATCCCGAGTTCCCGCTCAACTTTGTGATCAATGTGGAAGCCAAAAACCCCAATACCCAATTGGCCTCGATGATCCGCATGGACTGGGTTGCCGAAGTAGATGGCAAAGACATCGTCTCGGGCAATGTCAATCAAAGGGTGGAGGTGGCCCCCAATGGTGGAACCGCCATTATTCCGGTCAATGTGGGACTGGATTTGAAAAAACTGTTTGCGGGCAGCGAACGGAGCGGGGCACTGAATTTCCTGCTCGATGCCACGGCCAAGGGCAACGACAACAATCGAATTGCGCTCAAGATCAGGCCCTACATCAGAATTGCCGGGTTGGACATTCCCTACCCGGGCTACTTGACCATTAAAAAAGAGTTCAACTCGACCAACTAGAACTTTTCCTACTGCGTCAAGCCCGAGAAGGCATTGTTCAAGTAGGTCGACTTGCGCAAATAATTTTCGTCTGGATAATAGATGAAAAGAGCAGTCCGATGTTTAATCAATTTGATAATCTTGTCCTTGATGTCCATCGGAACTGCTGGGCAGCCTTGGCTGCGCCCCAGCCGGCCCTTGCTCAATATGTGCTGGGCGCTCACATAGTCGGAGCCGTGCAGCACAATGGCCCGCTCCCGGGCTTTGCAATTGATGGTTGGCTCGGCCCCATCCAAGGCTAGCGACAGGCCGTGCTTGCCTTCATAGGTCTCGGCGGTAACATAGAACCCGAGGCTGCTTTTGAACGACTCGGGCACATTGGAAAATTCGGTTGCAAGGTTGGCCCCAGAATTCACCCCGTGCGCCACGTACGTGTACAGTAGCAATTTTTGTTTGACCACATTGATGATCCACATCCGCTTTTGGGTGGATGGGCGGCTAAAGTCGATCACGGTCAATATCCCTTTGTCCAAGATTTGCCCCCGGCCCCGCAGGTTCAGGTAGCCGGTAAAAGCGTAGCGGAGCACGTTTTCATCCAAATGGTATTTCTCTAGCTGGGCGGTTTCGTACAAGTGGTGAACGAGGATTTCCACCAAGTTGCCGTTGGTCGGTGGCGTCGTTTGCTGGTTGGGAGGACCAGGTTTATGGTCATTGGCCGATCCTATCGTACTCACCGATAGGCACAGGGACAAAAGAATAAATGCTCTGTAATTCATGCAGACTTAGAGTGGGTTTGATTAGTAAATGATGACAAAATTAAATCAAATGCTGTCCCATTATTGTGTAGGTCACATTGGGCTACCGATGGGATCGTGTAAGGTTGGGCCAACAACTCCCTTTTTTTGGCAATAAAATCAGGTGAAAATGTGGCGTGGTTGGCTGGCCATTTGACTAAAGCCTATGCCCGGGCTTTTGGGCGCACATCGTTTGCTTAACCAAGAAAATCTTACAAGTACAACTTCTACCCAGTTATTATTGCCACATCGTCCATACGCAACACGGTAAAACTTGGTTTTGTTTTATTTTTTCTTGATTAGATATAATTTGGCGAGATCAAAAGTAGATTTCTTGGGCCAAACGATACGTATTGGCGTGGGCTTCCACGATGTCGGCCAGGCGCTCGGAGTAGCCCCCGCCCATACTCACGCACACAGGTACGCGGTTGGTGCGGCAAGCCTGCAATACTATCCGGTCCCGCTCTTTGCACCCTGCCCGGCTCAGGCCGAGCTTGCCCAGTTTGTCGGTGGCCAGCACGTCCACCCCAGCGATGTAAAACACAAATTCCGGGGCCACTAGATCCAAGAGCCGGGGCAAGTTGGATTGCAGTTGGGCCAAGTATGCTTTGTCACCCGTGCCACAGGGCAGGCCAATGTCCAAATCGGATTGCTCTTTGCGCAAAGGATAGTTTTTCTCCCCGTGCATACTAAAAGTGAACACTCGTGGCTCATTGCGAAAAATCTGGGCCGTTCCATTGCCTTGGTGAACATCCAAGTCGACCACCAAGATGCGCTGCAAGTGGTGGTGGTCCAGCAAGTATTGCGCTCCCACTGCCACATCGTTGAGCAAGCAAAAGCCTTCGCCGCGATCAGTGAAAGCGTGGTGGGTGCCGCCGGCAATGTTCATGGCAATGCCATATTGGCGGGCAAAATCGGTGGCCAGCACCGTGCCAGCCAAAATTGTAATCTCGCGCAGCACTAAATCTGCTGAAAGTGGGAAGCCCGTGGCCCGGATCTCGGCCGGGGTGAGGGTTTGGTGCTGGAGCTTGCTCCACCATTGGGCAGTGTGCACTGCCAAAATGAGGGCTTCGGACGGGAGTGGCGGGCAAAAAAAGTTGTCAGTATTGGCGGTTCCTTCGTAGCACAGTTGCTCGGGCAGTAAAGTGTATTTCGCCATTGGAAAACGGTGGCCCATTGGCAGCGGATGGGCATAGATCTGGGACCAAGCGATTTTGAGCATCTGGGGAAAGGGTAAACCAAAAAACCAAAAGTAGGGGATCTGGCCCCTACTTTTGGTCAAACAACAGTTGAATGATTGGATATGTTTTTACCGCTTGGGTTCTGCAGGCCCACTTTGGCCAAGCTGATCGTAGCTGAGGGTGATTTCTTTGTAAATGGCTGCGGATTCGTTGTTGCAGCCGTCTTTGTATTTGACATACACCCTTTTCATGCCTGGGCCTTCTTTGAGGGCCCACCGTTTGCTGGCTTGGTAGGGTTCCCAGACCCCATCCTCAAATTTGGCCGAATTGGACACCACCATGAACATTGCATTGCGGGCATTGAAAGTCAGGGACACCGTTGCTTCCTTGGTCAAGGTGTTATCGCCGTTGATTTTCAGCACTCCGGGAATGGGGGCTTCGGTATCGAGCAATATCTTGGCATATTCGGGTTTGGTTTCGTTTCCGGCGTCATCACGAAACTTGGCAAACACGGTTTTTTCACCATCTCTGGGCGAGAGTGCCCATTCTTTGCTCGGCTTAAACGGTTCCCAAACTGCGCCGTTGAAATAGTTGGTGTTGCTCAGGCTCATTTCAGTGGCCCCTGTGGCCTTGATCCCAATGTTTACCCGGTTATTGCCCGCGTTGGTGCAGCCATCGTTGTTGTTAATGACCAGCCCAGCATCATAGGGTTGTTGGCGATCCAGTATAATGGTGGCCGTCACGGGTTGGGTTTCATTGTTGGCTTTGTCCTTGAATTTGGCGTACACGTGTTTTTCACTGTCTTCGCCATCTAACCGCCATTTGAAGAAGTATGGCTCAAATTTTTGCCAAGTTGCGTTGGCAAAGTCCTTGTCATTGCTGATCATCATAAATTCACCACCTTGCACATTGAGTTTTAAAGAAACCAATTTGCCAATGTTGGTGGTATATTTTGCGCCATTTTCAATCTTTAGGTCGCCGCCTTTTGGTGCGTTGGTGTCCAAGCCAATTTTGTCGTGCGAAACTGCCGACACGTTCTTCACCTTATCCCGGAACTTGGCAAAGACATACTTCACCCCGTCGTCACCACCAGCCAGCAACCACTCTTTTTTGGTGGCATAAGGCTCCCATTTGGCTTCCCGGAAGTCATAATAATTGGAGAGCATCATCTCGATCGCATCTTGGGCGAACAGCTCAATCTCAACTTTTTGGATTTTGGAAATGCTGTTTTCGGTCAGGATCTTGACCATTCCTTTCTTGGGCGGGGTGCGATCCATATTAATTTCATCGGAATAAACCGCCGATTCATTGCCAGCTTCATCCTGAAATTTGACATAAACAGTCTTTTTGCCATCATTACCGACCAAGGCCCAGCTGATGTTGGCATCGGAGTAGCCCCGCCAACGCTCGGCGGCGAAGTCTTCGGAGTTGCCGATCATCATTTTGACCGCGTTTTTGGCCCGAACTTGCAGGGTGACTACTTTGTCGGGATCGCTGGTTGTTTCTTCGCCCTTATCAACCTCGATGCTACATTCAAAGGGAGGCTTGCGATCCAAAATGATGTTGTCCATCACAATATCCGACAAGTTGGGCGCGTCATCCGAGAACTGGGCAGCGACACTCTTTAGTCCATCGTCACCCTGCAACTGCCATTTTTTGCTGGGGGCGAAAGGCTCCCAAGGTGCTTTTTGGAGTTCACTGGTGCTATTGGCAAGCTTCATTTTGGTAGCTCCCCGGGCTTTGATCTCCAGCTCGACCATTTTATCGGGTTGGATGGTAAACTCCCGGTTGCGGTCGATGGTAACGTGGCAGTCCACTGGACCAGTGCGATCGAGCCTAATCTTGATATTGGCCGCGTCGGAAACGTTGCCCGCTTTATCGCGGAACTTTACATAAACGCCTTTCTCCCCATCTTCGCCCGAACCGCCCAGTTTCCAGCCTTTGTAACTGGGTTTATAAATTTCCCATTTGGCACCGTAAAAAGTACTGGCGTTGCTCACCATCATGTATTCGGCCCCGTCGGCCCCAATTTTGAGATCCACGGTGGCACTGGTGTCGTTGGTAATCTTGCTCTTATCGCCCACAATCTCGACCGAGGGCTTGGTGGGGGCGGTCCGATCCAGCAAAATTTGGGTCATGGCAATATCCGAGACATTGCCTGCCCGATCGCGAAACTCGGCGTAGATATATTTCATGCCGTCCGAATCGCTAATGCCCCAACCGGCCAAGCTGTTGTTAAAAAATCGCCAAGTGGTGTTTTTAAAAGTACTGTCATTGCTCACACGCATCTCGAACACATCGCCAATGGCCGACAATTTGAGCGCCAGACTAGTCTCTTTGGTGTATTTGTTCCCCCCATTCACCGCTACCCTGGGCAGTTGGGGCGGTTCGGTATCCAATCGGATGCCATCGTTGACCACAATGGAGGCATTGCCCACCTCATCGCGAAACCGGACCGACACAATTTTATCTCCATCACCGCCTTCTAAGGTCCAAGCAATCTGGGGCTGATAGGGCACCCACTCATTGCCGCCGCGCACAAACATCTCGGTGGCCCCCTCGGCGCTCAAGTTGAGCGTAACTTCTTTTTTGTTGGTGAATTCGTCGTTCTGGTTAACGACCAGTTTGGGGTTGATGGGAGGCTGGCTGTCCAAATAGAAATCGGCTGTAACAATACTCGAGACGTTCCCAGCTGCATCCATAAAGCGGGCATAGACCGTTTTCATTCCGTCCAGGCCCACGAGCTGCCATCGCTTGGCAGCGGCAAAAGGTTGCCATGCTCCGCCGGCAAAGTCATTTCGGTTGCTGATCTGCATGGTAATGGCCTCGATGGCTTCAAAGGAGACCCGGACTACCCGGTCTTTGGGGTTGCCCGATTTGACCCCGTCGTTGATCACCACGCTGCAATCGGTGGGCGGCGTGCGGTCCAGTTCGATGGTCAGTTCATAAACCTCCGATACCTCGCTACTGGCATTTTTGAACTTTGCATAAATGTTTTTGATGCCATCCTCGTGGGTGAGCCGCCAGTTGACCCCCGGCTCAAATGGCAACCAACGCCCACCGATAAAGCTGCCGTTGTTGCTGACCATCATCTGGGTGGCCCCTCGGCCATAGAGTTCGAGCATGACTTTGCCATCGAGGTTATTGGTAATATTTTTGCCCCCCTTGATGCGTAAAGCGCCATCTACCTGCGCGGAGACGAAGGTTGGCACTAGGCAAATGGCCAAAAATAACGTAGCATATCTTATCATAACGTTTGTAAAAACAAAGTGGAAACGGACTAATGTGCCACCGAATGGACAGACAGATCGAGCTCAACAAAGCAATATGGATGCTTGCTTGGGCCATGTTTGACAATAAGGCTGGGGTAGGAGCCTTTGTGGTTCTTCGGTTTGGAAAAAGGCGGCAGTGGTTACCCGGAAACTACTTTGCCGCGCAAGACGGTGATGAGAAGAGAAATGGACACTACCAAGGCACAGCCGATGAGGTTGAACCATAAATAGGATATGTCAGTAAACTTCCAAAGCAGGAGAACCATGGTTTCCGCCGCTACTGCGGCGGCAAACACTGCATGACCTTTGACCCTCTTAACGTAGAAAGCTACCAGAAATATGCCTAAAATGGTTCCGTAAAACAGTGAGCCTAGTATGTTCACGGCCTCAATCAGATTATTGCTTAGCGAATTGGCAAACTCGGCCAGTAAAATTGCGTATGCCCCCCAAAGCACCGTTGCAATCTTTGAGACCAGTAAGTAGTGTTGTTCGCTGGCCCCCGGGCGGATGCTGCGCTTGTACACGTCTATGACCGTGGTGGAGGCGAGGGAATTAAGTTCGGAGGCAGTGGAGGACATGGAGGCGCAAAAAATGACCGCTACCAAGAGCCCAATAATCCCAACAGGAAGATAATTAGTTACAAATGTAAGAAAAACGTAGTTTGTGTCACTTTGCTTGCTTCTGGAGTCGGTGGTATTTTGTTGATGGATGATCCCGATGGCCGATTTGCGCAGCGCGGTGGCTCGGGCCTCGGCCTGCTTTAGCTGCTGGCTGGCCTGCCCAATCTTGTCCTGATCCTTGGAGTGCAACGCATCTACCAAGTTCAGCGCGACTTTTCGGCGATCAATCACTGCTTGGCAATACTCATTCTCGATCGTTTGGAACTGGGCGCTGTTGCCCGATTGATAGACCCGGTTGATCTCCGACGCATTGAAAAAAACGGGTGGGGTCTGGAAAAGGTAAAACACATAGACCATCACCCCAATGAACAGGATCAGGAACTGCATGGGGATCTTGATGAACCCGTTGAAGATCAGGCCCAGCCGGCTCTCGGTGATGGATCGCCCGCCCAAGTAGCGCTGCACCTGCGACTGGTCGGTACCAAAATAGGACATGGACAAAAAGAAACCACCGATCAGCCCCGACCAAATGTTGTAGCGGTCATCCCAGTCAAAATTGAAAGTAATGGCATTGAGTTTTTCCATTTTGCCCGCAATCTGGACGGCCTCGCTAAGGCCCACATTGGCCGGCATGTAGTGGAAGAGCATGTAGGCTGCCGTCATCATACCGAGCAGGATAATAAACATTTGCTGTTTTTGGGTGACACTTACCGCCGTAGTGCCGCCCAAAACAGTGTAAAGCACCACCAAGCCGCCCAGCACCAGGTTGGTGTACACGATGTCCCAGCCCAAGACGGCCGACAGGATGAGGGCCGGGGCAAAAATGGTGAGACCGGCCGCCAGACCGCGCTGGATCAAGAAAAGGAAGGCCGTAAAAGAGCGGGTTTTGAGATCAAATCTGTTCTCCAAAAATTCATAGGCCGTATAGACATTGAGCCGTTGGAAAATGGGCACAAAAGTGATTGACAGGACAATCATGGCCAAGGGCAGGCCAAAATAAAACTGCACGAATCGCATCCCGTCCGAAAAACCCTGGCCCGGCGTACTCAGGAAAGTAATGGCACTGGCTTGGGTGGCCATGATGGACAGGCCGATGGTGGCCCACCCCATTTTTTTGGACAACAGGTAATCTTTGGTGTCTTTGCTACCGCGCCCCTTCCAGATCCCGTAAGTCGTAATGAATACCAGCGTGCTGATGAGCACCACCCAATCTAAGAGCGCCATGTGTAGTGAATGGTTAGAATCAAGTCAAAAGTAGACCAAGCTAATAAGTCAATACAAATTTTAGGCTACTTTAACAAACCCTCTCGACGAGTAGACGCCCCAAAGGCCATTGGTTGAACTGCCAACGGCCTTTTGGGCGGATATGCTACCGATCTTGTGGTGATCGGCAGCAGCCCTACTCGTGCTCGTGCCCGCCTGGGCCATGCACGTGCCCGTGGTCAATCTCCTCGGCAGTAGCGGGGCGGATGTTCTCCACTTTGCCCTTAAAATGCAAGGTCTTGCCGGCCAGCGGATGGTTGAAGTCCATCAGCACGCCCGCTTGCCCCACCTCCAGCACGGTGCCGCGCATCACGTTGCCCTCGCCGTCGTTCATGGGCAGGGTGCGGCCTGGCTGCACCACCTCGGTGTCCAATTGGCCGTCGACATGGAACACTTCCAGGGGCAGCATGACCACATCGTCCTCACTGTAATCGCCATAGCCGTGTTCGGGCAGGATTACGAAGTCAAAATCATCGCCCACGATTTTGCCAAACAGTTCTTCCTCAAAACGCTCGGGGAGGCCGCTCTCGCCAAACAGGAACAGCATGGGATCCTCGGCACTCGTGGTCTCGAGCAGTTCTTGCTCATCTTCGCTACCCGCGCTAATGCTCAGTTCGTAGGAAATGGATACAACCTTTTGAAGGTCAATTTTTTGCATGGTTTTTTTGGGATAAGAATAATAAAATTGGTTCGCAAAAATCCCGAATGGGCAGTTTTTAGGTGCGATGGTTTTGGCAACGATAAATGCAAAAGCCCCAAATAACCCACCATAAAGAACCAAAATAAAGGTAAATTCCCTAATTTTGAAAGTAAGCCCGTCTTTATGCTGCACAAATCGCGTTCAAAGAAAAACCAAAAGAAACTTTCGCGCCACCACCCAGCCGGCTTGGCCAAAAAAGTGGGCCAGGTGCCCGGCGAGCTCCATTACGTGGGCGACAAGGCCAACCTGCCGACGGCCATCAGCGTAATCGCCTATGATGAATCGGGGCATTTTTTTGGTGGGCTTGAGTTGGACAAGCTGGGCGACCTGACCGACCGGCACCGCACCATCTGGATCGATGTGGACGGGGTGAGCGATCTGGCCAAAATCAAGCTCATGGCTGATCATTTTGACTTCCATCCGCTCATGGCCGAAGACGTGGTCAACACTGAGCACCTGCCCAATTTGCAGGAATATGACCAACACCTGTTTTTCGCCATGAAGATGTTGCAGATCAACCCCCAGACCGAGCAAGTAGAAGTCGAGCACCTGAGCTTGATATTGGGCAGCAACTACGTGATCTCGTTTCAGGAAGACAAAGCAGGCGATGTGTTCCAGCCCATCCGTGAGCGGATCAAGGCCAAAAAAGGGCGGGTAAGCAAAATGGGGGCCGACTATTTGTACTATTTGCTCATTGATTCGGTGGTGGATCACTATTTTCTGGTACTGGAAAACATCCGCCAGCAAGTGGAAGACATCGAGGAGCGGCTCCTGCTCCAGCCCGAGCACAACATTATCCCCGAGATCACTGCGCTCAAAAAACAGTTTTCCCTCATCCGCAAGCTGGTTTTTCCGTTGCAAGAAGAAATCATCCGGCTCATTGGCGGCGAATATGAAGACTTTATCCAAGAAGCCACCCTGCCCTATTTCCGCGATGTGCTGGACCATGTCAAGCACCTGACCAGCAACTTTGAGAGCTTCCGCGACACGCTCTACAGTTTGATGGATCTCTACTTGTCAAACCTGAGCCATTCCATGAACTCGGTGATGAAAACATTGACCGTCATTACCACCATTTTCATTCCGCTCACCTTCGTTGCCGGGATCTATGGCATGAATTTCAAGCACATGCCCGAATTGAGTTATCCCTGGGCCTACCCGACCGTGCTGGCCGGGATGCTGCTGCTGGGGGTGGGGATGTTGTTTTTCATCAAACAGCGACATTGGTTTTAGACAGTCCGGTCGTTGGCCGTGCCAAACCCGGCCCCAGTTTTGTCCTGTTAGTTTTGCCTCACTTTTATGTGGGAAACGCTAATTTTGGGCAAAATCCAAGTCATGCAAGCTTATCCAAACCTTATCTTTGACCTTGGTGGGGTCATTATCAACCTCGACTTTGCCAAGATGACCCACTTGTTCAGCCGATTGAGCGGGAAAGATTTTGCCGATCGCTATGCCCACCACCAGCAGTTGGCTTTCTTTGACGATTTTGAGACCGGCCGCATTGAGCCGGAAGAATTTCGGGATCAATTGCGCCGGGTACTGGGCCTCAGCCCTGCCCAGGCCCCAGATGGGATCATCGATCACCACTGGAACGCCATCTTGCTCGACATCCCAGCCGAAAGAATCGCCCTGCTGCAAACATTGGCCAAAACCAACCGGATTTTTTTATTGAGCAACACCAATGCGATCCACAAAACCGCTTTTGACCATATTGTGCGCCAGCAGCACGGCCTGCCCAACCTCGATGTCCTATTTGAGCAAAGCTATTATTCTCATCTCGTCCATAACCGCAAGCCGGCAACCAGCATTTTTCAGCGGGTCATTGATGAAAATGCCCTCAATCCCCAAGAAACTTTATTTATCGACGATACCATCCGTCATGTGGAAGGAGCCAGAAAAACTGGGCTAAATGCTTTCCATCTGGTGCCCCCCACCACAGTGATCGACCTGTTTGCCAACTAGCCCTGCTTTCCATTCCTTCCCGATTTTTTAAACGAATACCATGCGAAAATTTCTACTTTTTTATTTGATGGCCGGGCTTACCTCTACTTTGTTGGGGCAAAAAAAGAACGATACCTACGTGTACCAGATGCGGCGGGCCAATGGGCCGATCAAGGTGGATGGGCAACTCGCCGATCCTGCTTGGGATCAAGCCCAAGTGGCCAAGGATTTTTGGCAGATCCAACCCCTGGACACGGGGCGGTCGATCAGCAAAACCGAAGTGCGGATGCTCTACGACGAGCAAAACCTCTATGTGATCGCGGTCTGCTACCAAGCCAAGCCCGGGCCTTACGTGGTGGAATCGCTCCGGCGCGACTTTGCTTTCAACCGCAACGATAATTTCTTTATTGCCCTTGATACTTTTGATGACCTGTTCAACGGTTTTACCATTGGTTCCAACGC
The DNA here is from genome assembly GCA_038209965.1 of Cytophagales bacterium. Lineage (GTDB taxonomy): Bacteria > Bacteroidota > Bacteroidia > Cytophagales > Thermoflexibacteraceae > JALONO01. The sequence goes on from JBBQXF010000008.1 coordinate 45,709, forward strand.
TCAAGGAGCCCAGTGGGACGGCCTGATCACGGCGGGCAGCAGCGCCAACCTGAGCTGGGACAACCGCTGGCGCTCCGAAGTGCGCAACGATGATGAAAAATGGGTGCTGGAAATGGCCATTCCCTTCAAAACCATTCGTTACAAGGCGGGCATTACGCGCTGGGGCATCAATTTTTGTCGGCTGGATCTCAAAGCCAACGAAAAATCGGCTTGGGCACCAGTGCCCCGGCAGTTTCCCAGCCTCACCCTGGCCTACACCGGAGTGATGCAATGGGACGAGCCACCCCCCAAACCCGGTACCAACATTTCAATTATCCCCTATGTGGCGGCCAGTGCCGTGCGCAACCACGAACGTGGCGAGGCGGGCCGCCAGCGCTTTGACGTCGGGCTGGATGCCAAAGTGGCCGTCACTTCCTCCCTCAATCTTGACTTGACCATTAACCCCGATTTTTCGCAAGTGGAGGTGGATCGGCAACTAGTCAACTTAGATCGCTTTGAACTATTTTTTCCTGAACGCCGCCAGTTTTTTCTGGAAAATGGTGATTTGTTCGCCAATTTTGGGTATTCCACCATCCGGCCCTTTTTTTCCCGGCGGATCGGGCTCAATGCCCCCATTCGCTTTGGGGCCCGCTTGAGCGGCAAGATTGACAAGAATTGGCGCATCGGGGCCATGACCATGCAAACGGGCCGCAACTCAGCGGGCCTATCCCCCCAGAATTTTGGCGTGTTGGCCCTCCAGCGGCAAATCTTTGCCCGTTCCAATATCACCGGATTGTTGGTCAACAAAGAAACGATTGATTACAATTCCAACACCCCTTCGGCAAGCGTCACCCGTTTCAACCGCACGGCGGGCTTGGAGTATAACCTGCTCTCGGCCGACAACCGCTGGGTGGGGAAAGCGTTTTACCTGCGTTCCTTTGGCCCCGAAACCAGCCACCGCGACCAAGTGATCGCCGCCAATTTGGCCTATAACTCCCGGCACCTGACCGCCAGTGCCCAGTATGAGCACGTGGGGGCCAACTACCGCGCCGAAGTGGGATTTGTCCCCCGTTTGGGCTATCACAGCCTAAACCCGCAAGTGGGCTACCTGTTTTTTCCCAAATCGAAGACCATCGTGAGTCACGGGCCATTGGCGGGCAGCACAGCCTACTTGGATCGCAAGGGAAAATATACCGAAAACGAGACCTTTCTGGCCTATCGGGTCAACTTTCTGAACCGGAGCGATCTTGTGGTCTGGACGGGCTACAATTACGTGAAATTGCTCAATGCTTTTGATCCCACCAATTTTGTGGGCGACACCCTGGCCCGGGGCACCGAGCACCAATGGCGCAGCGCGGGCTTCGATTTCAATTCCAAGCCCCAAAGTGTGTTCACTTTCTCCCTCAGCGGCCGGTTTGGCGGATTTTACGCCGATGGCAAACGGCTACGGGTCGCGGGGGAAATCGGGTACCGGTTTCAGCCCTACGCGGCCATTGCCCTGACGGCCAACTACAACCAGATCCGCTTTGGGGATGCCAGCGTGCTGCCCGAGCGGCTGCGCAACCAGCAATTTGATTTCTGGCTGGTTGGCCCCAGGATCGATGTGACCCTGACCAACAAGCTCTTCCTCACCAATTTTATGCAGTATAACAACCAACTGCAGAACATCAACCTCAACATCCGTTTGCAGTGGCGCTACAGCCCCGCCTCCGATTTGTTCTTGGTCTACACCGACAACCATTTTTCGGACAACTGGCTGATCCGCAACCGGGCACTGGTGTTCAAATGGACCTACTGGTGGAATGTGTGACGTGGTAAATCAACGAGCAGTAATTCCCCATTGCCCCCGCTTTATTGCAACTCACCGACAAATCCCTACCAGTTGCCGAAGGTCATTTTTTGGTTGCACTTTGTTGTAATACATTTGTATCAAGTCAAAGGAAAAGCTGGTTGTGCAGAACGGTTTAATCTCCGCTGCCGCCGCTCCATCCCAAGATTTTATAGTTTTGGTTAGAAATGATGAGGACATAAAGAAGGCCTTGCTTCAGGGCCTTTTTTATTTTTTGTGCTCACCCCTGCCCAACCTTGCCGCCCATCCTTTAGCTACCCTGAAATCGTTCAATCCGACATTTCCCACTCACTCTTTCAAAATGCTGATTTTCAATGCTCGATGATTTTGCGCTAAAAATCATCAAGCATTGAAAATCAATTAGTTATTTTTGTATTGGGGAATATCGGTTCAATGGTCATTGCCGAAGCCAGCCGGTTTTATTGTACCAATACTTTGTGCCTAGTGGTCGTTTTGCCATCAAAAATGAACAAAAGGTAAGTGCCGACCACAGTGGGCGCATCAATGGTTATAGTGGGTTGGTTATTGGCCACTTGGTACTTGCCCCAACTGACCCCCAATAGGTCAATGATCTCGATTTGTATCCTTTGCGCGGCATCAGTTGCGGTCATGATATGCAATTTCCCCCCTTTTGTCACTGGGTTGGGGTACGTTTGAGTGCCACTATCATTCTCTCTTTCAGTTTTGACAGCTATTATTTTGGAATATTTGTAGGAGCCGTCCTGATCCACTATTTTTAGCAAATAGTAAGGTTGATTGAATGTGACTTCGGTGGTAAAATTGTATTTTTGAGTTACACTGCTGTTTCCCGCCGCTCTAACTTCCCCGAGCGACTGCCAATTCAGACCATCTGGACTGCGCAGCACCTCAAAATGGGCGCTGGATTTTTCCATACCAGTTTGCCAAAAAAGTTGTATTTGGTTGGATCGTGCAATCCCAGAAAACGCAATGAGTTCGACCGGCAGCAATGACACGTCATTGTCAATCACGCTGTAGGTCGTGCTGGATTGAATGATGCCATTACAATCGGCATCGTTGACCACCAAAGGAATGCTAGCTCCCAAAATATTGAAAATTATGGTCTCATTGGTTTCCACCAAAAAATCATCCACAATGGTCAAGCCGATGGGGATACTGGTAGCTGGGGAGCCATCATAATTGCCTGCTGGGATGTTGACGGTAGTTGCAAATGAATAATCGGTGCCACCGCCAGTTGCAGTGCCGCCAGCTGTGCCAATGGTGACAATGGCCCCGCCCACTGGAATAGTGCCATTTATCAACAGCCTAGGACGGCTAACAGTGTTTTCTATCGCGGAATAAGTTGGCGCGGCAAATTCTACCAAAGGGTTCAATCCCAACACTTGGATATTATCGATAAAGTTGCCAACAGTCGGGTCGCCACTGGCGGTTGTGCCTGGCCTGAAGGTGAACCTCACTGATCCGTTTGGCCCTGTATTGGTCACAGTGCCCGTATAATTGACCCAGGCCGTGTTACCAGAACTGATAGTACGACTTGAAAGCACGTTATTACTGGCATCGGTGATGGCCAAAAACATTTGATCTATACCACTGCGGCCTCGGTGCCATAGCGACCAAGTCAAGGTCTCACCCGAAAACATGCAGATCTCAAAAAACACTGGAGTTCCTCGATCGGCATTTAATTCAATGAATTGATTGCCGCTTTGCGCTGGTACACCAAGAAAGCCGCTGTTCCAAAATTCAACCAAATCGTTCACTACATCAGTGCTTGTGGTGTTAATATCCACCACATTCCATCCCGGAACGCTGCTTTCTGGTACCAAATACCAACATGCAGTGGCTGGACTGCAACTCTGGCGAGGCGGCGAAGGCGATGTGGGAGTGAGCGTGGGCATCTCAAAATCCGAGTTGAACAAAATCCGGCCCGGGGGCTGGGCCAAGGTCGGCCATGACAGCAATAACCCAAATACTAATAAGGCTAAACGATAAAAGTGTTTGTTTGCGTGTAGGACAATTAAAAAAGTCATAGATGAATGCAATAGTAGTGTAAACTCAAAAAATATTAAGGACAGTGGGTTAAAGTATTGTCTCATTGTATGAGTCATTACAGCCAATTTTTAGTCCATAACATAGGGCCATTCAAGCATTACTACCCGAAATGGACGATTGCATTGTAAGAAAAAGTATGCTATTGGACACTTCTGGGCAGTTGGTTTTGTTATCATCCCTTGATTTAGGCGGCAGTTTGTTGAGGTGGATGGTTTTGAGTCGATAAATTCATGATTAGCTCATTGGTTCATCTATTTATTTTTGCGGAAATCTTAACGGTAAGATATTTGGCTTTTTCACTGCTTGTAAGGTTCGGGGCAAGATAATGCCCGCTGCTAAACAATGTGCCAAGTTGAAAAATATGTTGACCTGTTGCGATGATTAAGCATCTTTATTTTCAACAATTTGCCCTTTTTGCCCCCGGCCCAACTTTGGGCGAACATAAATTTCGTTTTCCGGTTCCAAACCACTATACTTGTGTAGGCCAAACTGTGGCCCATTGAGCACCGTGGCCATTATCAGCAAAAAGAAACAAGCCTATAAGATCGGGGAAAAACTCCAGCGGTTTTTGCATAAATATGGCCGGGAGATTGCCATTCCATTGCAATACCGCGACTTGAGCCGCTATATCAGCGCGACCAACCTTTATGACCGCCACGGCGCGGACACCCTTTGGTTGAGTGTCTATTATTCACCCGGCGATCAAGAATATATTTTCAGTAGTTTAAAACGGATCTACGCCCAGTTGAAGATCAGTGGCAACCTGTCGGTCATCGATCACCTGTACGTAGATCGCATCGACGTGTGCACCTACGGCAACACCCGCCCGTTTCGGGTTCGGATTGTCAATAAAATAAATGACAACTTTGATTATTTTTATGTAAAAGTGGCTGATGCCTCGCGCATCTATGGGCTGGAGCTTGAAGACATCCTCTCGCCCAACCGGGTGCGCTACCTAGTGTACAAGGACACCTTGATCGAGGAGCACATCATTGGCATTCCCGGCGATCAGTTCATCCGCGATCACTTACCAACGGCCAATAAAATCAGGATTGCCAAGGAATTTGTCAAATTTAATGAACGCTGCTTCATTCGCTTGCTGGGGGACATGCACTCTAGCAACTTTGTGGTGGATTCTACCCCCGATTTTGAGGAAGTCCATTACCGGATCCGGGCCATTGACTTTGATCAACAAAGCTACGAAGGGCGCAAAGCCATTTACCTGCCCCAATTTTTCAAACAAAACAATCCCATCCTCACCTTGGGGTTTGAGGTGCTCACCCCGGAAAGTGTGCAGCAGTACCAACTCGAGGAGCGGGCCTTAATGATCAACCGGCTGCGCACTTCGCGCCATGTGCTGGGCGACATCATGGCCGTGTTGCTCATAGATGAAATAGCCCCGATGGAGAGCGTGGTATGCCTGCGAAGTGAGTTGGCGGCCCACTATGGCCGTGACGAGTTTTTACGGTGCAAATCAATGGGCGATGTGCTGCGCACCAGCCTAAAGCAATTGTTTCGCTAACCGGGGCAGGTTTGGGCGCTAAATTCGACGGCAATGCGGGCCGCGATTGCCTGCATTTCATCGCCCGAGAATTGGAGCTTAGGCCGCGAAAAGTCCAGATCGTGCGGGCCGAGCAGCGGGATCAGGTGGATATGCACGTGGGGCACTTCCAGCCCCATCACCGCCAAGCCCACGCGCAGGCAAGGGACGGCGGCCCGGATGGCGGCGGCCACTTGCTTGGCAAAAATGAACAGGCCGGTGTAAGCAGCATCGTCCAGATCGAACACATAGTCCACCTCCTTTTTGGGAATCACCAGCGTGTGGCCCGCGTTGACCGGGCTGATGTCCAAAAAAGCAAAATAGTGGTCGGTTTCGGCCACTTTGTAGCTGGGGATTTCCCCATTTATGATTCGGGTGAAAATACTGGGCATGGGCAAGACTGGCTAGAATGCATAAAAAACAAGTTCAATATTACGCAAAGCCAGCTAATTTTCCGTATTTCGCTTCAACAAAACAAGGTTGATGGTTTTGGCCGGGTTCCTTCTCGGTAAAAAGCACTAGCTATTGAGACCAATGAGAAATCCAAAACCCTGGTTTTAGTAACTTGGTCGCCTCTAACAACTTACCACCTGACCAAATTGATGGTTTTGCGGGGCTGTGCGCAGTGGAATCGGTTGGAGATGGGGCCTGTTGGGCTGGTTGGGTCAACCAGTGGCGAGATTCCCGCCATAGCCGTTCGGGTAGGCTATTTTCGGTCAAGCAAAACTGCAAAATCGTAATGTTGAGGCAGAGAAATAACAAGCGCAGGAGTTTCATGATCCCTAAATTGATTTAAAGGCAGACGAAACTATGGTTTGACGGGTTGCCTTTTGGGAGACAAATATTTAATTTTCCTGAAAAAACATAATTTATTCTTGTTAGCGTTATATCAAAAAGCCAAACTTTATTTGCCTATGAATGCATGGATCCGTCCCTTATTGTTGAGCATGATGCTCGCCGTGGCAACTTCCATCAGTGCAGAAGCCCGCGCCGGCTTGATCAAGCCTTCTAGTTGGGCCGCTGTCCCGGGCGACAGTTTGGCGGCCAAGACCTCGCTGGGCGATCGGGTCCTGCAGTTTGCCCAAAAGTACCTGGGCACACCCTACGTGTATGCGGGCAAGGATGGACGGGGTTTTGATTGCAGTGGTTTTTTATACTTTGTTTACAAAAATTTTAGCATCGCGTTACCTGCTTCGTCCGGTGCCTACCGGGCAGTGGGCCGCGAGATCCGTTTGCAGGATGCCCGCCCCGGCGACGTAATGGTGTTCACCGGGACCAATTCGGCCATCCGCCAGCCGGGGCACGTGGGCATTGTGTACGAAAAAATGGGGGAGGACATCCGGTTTATTCATTGCTCATCGGCCAAAAACACCAACTGCGTTACCTATAACGTGCTTTCCCAGCCTAACTATACCCGTCGGTTCCTCAAAGTGGTGCGGGTAATTGAATAGAGTTTGTCGAAAATTCCCAAGTCCTTTTGCCGATTTGCAGCGGGCGCACCACCAAGCAGTTCTGGTCATTGGCAAAGCGATGGGCGAGATAGGCAATACCCATTTTTCTCCAATTTGCCCTACCTTTGCAACCTAAGGTGATCATTGAGCCAAGCGTCGTCCGGTCTTTTCGCGCATGGGGTCAGCGTAGCCTCCCACTATTCTTATGCAACCATTAGTAATTTCATGCAACTGATTGACGGCAAGCTAGTTGCCCAACTGGCTAAAAACGAAATGGCGGCGGAAGTCGCCGAGATCCTGGCCCAGGGCGGCAAGATCCCCCATTTGGCCGCCATATTGGTGGGCAATGACGGGGCCAGTGAAACCTATGTGGGCAGCAAGGTACGGTGTTGCGAAGAGGTGGGGTTTCGGTCCACCCTGTTGCGCTATCCCGAAACGTTGAGCGAAGCCGAGCTGTTGGCGGTCGTGGAGCAACTTAACCAAGATGCTGAAATTGACGGGTTCATCGTCCAACTGCCCTTGCCCAAGCATATTTCTGCCGAGAAAATCATTTTTGCCATTGATCCGCGCAAAGATGTAGATGGGTTTCATCCGGTGAATGTGGGTAGAATGGTGCTCAATGCCCCGACTTATCTGCCCGCTACCCCTTTTGGCATTTTGCAACTGCTGGCGCATTATCGGATCGAGACCAGCGGCAAACACTGCGTGGTAGTGGGCCGGAGCAATATAGTGGGTTTGCCGATGAGCATTTTGATGGCCCGCAATACCTACCCTGGCAATTGTACCGTCACGCTCACCCACAGCCGCACCCGCAATTTGCGGGAGGAGACCCTCCGGGCCGATATTTTGATCGCTGCCCTGGGCCGGCCCGGTTTTGTCACGGCCGACATGGTGAAGCCGGGCGCAGTGGTGATCGATGTGGGCACTACCCGCGTGCCCGATGTCAGCAAAAAATCGGGGTTTGCCCTCAAAGGGGATGTGGACTTTGAGTCAGTCGCTCCCAATTGCAGTTTTATAACGCCTGTTCCTGGCGGGGTCGGCCTAATGACCGTCGCCTCCCTGCTTCGCAATACGTTGTTGGCGGCCAAAGGGGGGCTATAAGCAACAACACTTGGCGGTATCTGATAAAGTTGGTTGTCAGCCCACGACGTGGAGCACTATTGGGTGTGTATGCTTTGGTGGCCAATAGATTGAATATTTTTTTGCCAATCAATAACGTGGAGAAATTTCTCGCTGGGCAAAGTCTGTAACTTTCGTCAACCGAAGGAAGCCAAGCCCTACTGTGCCAATAGAAAAGTCGACCGGCTCACGACTCGGGTATCACAAGTCTGGGAATTTGATATAGCGGCTTGGCTGGGAGAAATAGAAAGGGATAATACGAATTAAGGGGTGGCAAAAGACCAAATTATTTGCTTGCCTCGTCTGCAATACGCTCTTCCCTCACCAACCCATTTTTCTCAAAAAGGCTTTTTACATCAGCATAAAAACGCTCATGATCAAAGTTTTTCATGCGCATTTTTTTGTAAAGTAGGATAGAATTGAGGAAAAGCCTAGCCACCATTGCTTTTACTTCTTCGGGCGTAGCGGCCATGACCTCAAAGTAGTCGAGCTTGAGTTGGAAATCCAAATAGCGTTTTTGCCTATAAAAGCGGTGATGTTCGGTGTGAACTTTTGATTTGGCAAGTGAATCAAAAACACAAAAAATAGGTAATCAATCTCATCTCCATAACTTTTGAGGTTGAGGTGTTCGTTTAATAATTCTTCTACCGCTTGATAACAATCGACAGATTTTTCTTCTGAAATTTCGTGCAAAGTCGCAGACTTTGCACCAGAAATAAGCGAAAGTCCGTGACTTTCGGCAGCCGAGTACAGCTAGGCCCTGTTGTGCCAACAGAAAAGTCGGCTGGCTCACTGCTCGGGATCGCGGGGGGGGGCAGGCCGCCGCGATTTCAATTGGTGGACCGAAGTGCGGTGATCGGCAATGGTGACTCCCTGGATCAGATAAAGCCCCACCCCGAAGAAAACCACCAACAGCAACGCCCCGTTGCGCATGTCACCGGTGAGTTGGGTCAAGATGCCAAAGAAGGCCGTCCCGAAAACAATGGACAATTTTTCCATCACATCATAAAAGCTGAAAAAGGAAGCGGTATCGTGCGTGTCCCGGGGCAGGAGCAGGGCATAAGTGGAGCGCGCCATGGACTGGATGCCGCCCATCATCAACCCCACGATGGCGGCCAAGCCAAAGAACTGGGTCTTGTCGGTGATGATGAACGCTATGACGCACACACAGATCCACACAATGAGCATGGCGTGGATCGTGGATATGTTGCCTTTGCTCCCCGCGGTTTTGGCAAAGGCCCAAGCCCCCGGAATGGCCAACAACTGGATCAACAATATGGTGGCCACCAACTCGAGGTCAGTCAATTTTAGTTCCACTTTGCCGAAGGTGGCCGCCAAGAGCATAACCGTCTGGACACCAGTGCTGAAACAAAAAAACGCAAAAAGGTAACGACGGGCACCGGGCAGCTTTTTGAGCATCCGCCACACATTTCCCAGCTCAACAAAGCCTTTGGTGAGCAAGTTGCCGGAGCGGGTTTGCTCCTGCAACTTGGGGGGCAAGCCGCTAAAACTGTATAGACCAAACAAGAGCCACCAAGCCCCAACGGCGACAAAACTGGCCCTTTGAACGACTAGATCGCTCTTGAACCCGAAAGTAACGGGATTGGCAATGACGGCCAAGCAAACGACCATCAACAGGACGCTGCCGATGTACCCGAAGGCATAGCCTTGGGCACTCACTTCATTAAAGCGTTCTTTTTTAACGATTTCTGGCAGGTAGGAATTGTAAAAAACCAAGGCCCCGGTGTAGCCAATATTGCCGATGGTGAAGGCCAAAATACCAAACCAGACATTCTTCCCCTCAAAAAAGAACAAACTCATGCACGCTAGGCTGCCCACATAGGTGAATACTTGCATGAAGAATTTCTTTTTATCGCCATAATCGGCAATGCCCGACAAGATGGGCGACAAGATCGCTGCAAAAAGATAAGCGAATGACAGTGAAAATGAATAAAGAGCCGAATTGTTGATCAGGTTTCCCCCTATTGGCACCAGCCCGTCCTTGAAAGCGGCCGTGGTCACGTTGGTGTAATAGGCAGGAAATAGGGTTGAGGTAATCACCAAGTTGTAGGCCGAATTTGCCCAGTCGTACATGCACCAAGCCGTGATTGTTGCTTTGTTGTCTTTCTGCATCTAAAAAATATTACCAGTTTGCCACAGTTTTGTTGAAAATATCCAGAATTACTTGGTCAAAAATGGTGCGGATCAATTCCTGCTCGACTTCTGATAAGTTGCGACCTTGCGCAAAGTCCTGAAAGAAGGAAAATTCTTGTTCAAAGCTTTGGGTATCGTCTTTGGAATTAACATAGTTGACCTTGATCGAGATGGTAAGCCGTTGTTGGCCAGCCAATTGAGCAAACTGGGTGCCATCTTGTCCCGGCTGGGAGACGGTGCCAGCGGTTGGGGCCACGGGCGACACATCATACCTGACAATGGTGCCACTGAAGGACAAGTCGCCGTTGTCCTTGACCAAGGCCAGACGGGTGTTGCGCATGAAATACTCGCGCAGGTCCTCGGTAAATCGCAGGCCAAGATTGGCGGGGCCGGCGGCCACATCGGCATAAAAAGTTTCCATGGACATGGTCTTGATCACCGTGTAGTCGATCACCCCGCCCTGAAAAGTAAAACTGGGGCGCTGGGAGCAAGCCAAGGTCAATACACAAATTAACCCCCAAAGACTATTCCTCATCAATTTCATATTGCTTGATTTTACGGTAGAGGGTACGTTCGGAAATTCCCAGGTCTTGGGCTGCATATTTTCGTTTGTTGTTGTTTTTCCGCAAGGCTTTGAGAATCATTTCCTTTTCTTTTTTTTCCAGCGAAAGGTTGTCCTCCTCAACTTCGTGGTGGGTGATGTCCTCCACTTTGGTGTCATAGTAAACTGTTTCGCCATTGTCTTGGTTGGTGCTCTTGGGCGAAATCATCAGCGAACTGGCTTCGGGCCGCTCGGCGGGCCGGCCGTGGAAGTTGGAAAGCGGCGAGGTGGTGCTCTCTTCGTCCAAGTTGCGGAACAGCCCCTTGTGCTCTTGGATCACGGAACTGCCCTCGTGCTCGTTCTGCAATACCTGCAACATCAATTTTTTTAGTTCGGTCACATCGCGGCGCATGTCAAACAATACTTTGTAGAGCAATTCCCGTTCTGAAATGTCCTCTTTGCCACCATTGGGCAACAGGGCGGGCAGGTAGCTGTCCTGGGCTTGGGGCAAATATTTGGTCAACATTTCGGCGTTGATATCACGCGAGATCTCGAGCACCGATACCTGTTCAGCAATGTTTTTTAGTTGGCGGATATTGCCCGGAAAGCGGTAGCGGAGCAGCAAGGTCTTGGCCTCTTCGGACAAGTTGACCGACTTTACGCGGTATTTTTCGGCAAAATCATTGGCAAATTTGCGAAAAAGCAGTTCAATATCGCTTCCCCGCTCGCGCAAGGGGGGAATATAGATGGGCACGGTATTGAGGCGATAATAGAGATCTTGCCGAAATTTGCCCTTGTCCACGGCTTTGGCCAGATCTACATTGGTGGCGGCCACCACCCGCACATTGGTTTTTTGTACTTTGGATGATCCAACGCGGATGAAGTCGCCGTTTTCCAGTACGCGCAGCAAGCGGGCTTGGGTACCCAGCGGCATCTCGCCGATCTCGTCCAGAAAAATAGTGCCGCCATCAGTTACTTCAAAATAGCCCTTGCGCGCCTCCGAGGCTCCAGTGAACGATCCTTTCTCGTGGCCAAAAAGCTCCGAATCAATGGTGCCTTCCGGGATAGCCCCGCAATTGATGGCAATGAAATGGTTGTGTTTCCGGGTACTGAGGTTATGAATGATCTTGGAGAACGACTCTTTGCCACTGCCGCTCTCGCCCGTGATGAGCACGGTCATCTCGGTAGGGGCCACTTGCGAGGCCACTTGGACTGCATAGTTGAGGGCTGGTGAGTTCCCAATAATGCCAAATCGGAGCTTGAGTGCCTGAATATCCACTACTGACATATTAAAAGGAGAACGGTTCGGTTTGGGAACAAAGTTAAGCAAAAGGACCACAAGTGTGACAAAATGGCACACTTGTGACCGTTAAAAAAAGCCAAAAAAGATTAGTGGTTGAGCACAAGGCGGGTATTGAGCACTTCCTTGCCAACCACGAGCTGCACAATGTACACGCCCCGGGCGTAATCTTTGAGCGAGATGGGATAGTCGCGTTGCAATACCGATTCATCCTCGTAGGCCAATACCAATTGGCCGATCACGTTGTACACCCGCACGGAGACCCGGCTAAACTGGCCAAGGGTGATGCTGATGTTGACATTACCGTCAGAAGGGTTGGGCGTCACCCGGAAATTGTGGATCACGGTGGGGGCATTGGCCAAAACGACGGGCAGTTCCATGACCTGATAAATTTCGCAGCCTTGGGCGTTGCGCACGGTCAGCTTGACGCGATACACCCCCGGCAGGTTATACCTTACGCTGGCTGTCCGGCCATTGACTTTGAGGCCATTGCCCAAATCCCATTCCCAACTGGCCGCATTGCGTTCACCCGCTTCAAAGAAAAGGCTGTCATTGACCACTACCCCGGCCGGGCCAGTACGGAAAGTAAAATCGGCCGAAATGCGATCCACTTTGATCGTTACTTCCACGGCCTCACTTTCGCCAATGGAGTCGGTTTGGGTTACATAGACCGTTCTGTCCTGATAAAGTGCCCCAATGTTCCAGACCATTCCGCTGGCCGCCATTTGGCTGGGTGGCCGAGTGCTGTAGAACCGAAACGGCCCATTTCCTTGGGGAAAGAGCACTATTTCTTTGCCGGGGCAGGTGCGAAAACCCTGGATCACGGGCAACGGGGTGACATGTCGCACCTGCACGATTTTGGTAAGCGTAGCCACACAGCCCTCGGCGGAACGCAAGGTAAGCGAAACTTGATAAGTGCCCGGCCGGCGGTAAGTATGAGCGGGGTTGGCCGCATTGCTCCCGAACAAACCATCGCCAAAGGCCCATTCATAGGTAACCATTGGAGTGTTTGGGCCTTGAAAACGGATTTCGTAGCCCGCGCCCGCCCCAAAAGTAAAATCGGGGCTAAGAATGGTCACATTGATGACTACCTCGCGATAGGCACTCTCGACAATGGAATCAGCATTGGTCACATACAAGCGCATGGACTGCGCTGGGACAAAACGATACTCCCTACCCGTAAAAACCGGTTGGGCCAAGGTAGGGGAAGTATAAAAATTGAACCGGGAGCCGTTCATCGGGCGCACGATCGCGCTGTTGCCCTGGCAAAGTGCAACTGGGCTGGCCACCACTGGAGTCGGGCCGCGCCTCCCTACCCTAAAAGTGCGGGTGGTGCTGTCGGTGCAGCCCAAAATATCGGTCACTTTTAGTTTGACCGAATACACGCCTTGCGCTTGGTACATGTAGGTGAAACTTCGTCCGGTTTGACGGCGGCCATTGCCCAGATCCCATTCCCAGCGCACTAGGTCAAAATTGGCGGTGCTTTTGTCGGTAAAAGTGATTTGGTCGTAAATAATGGTGTCGGCCTTGGGCGAATAATCAAAATTCGCTTGGAGCTTGCTGCGGTTGAGGTTGACCAAAACCGGCAAACTCTCGATGGCTGAATCGATGTTGGTGATCCACAAGCGGGCAATGGTGGTGTCGGTAAGCGTATAGGAACGCCCGGTGAACACCGGATTGTTGGCGGGTGGGCTGATAAAGAAGCGGAACTGGCTGCCTCCACCGGGGCGGAGCACGACCGGGGCAGTGCGGCACGCATAGATGACCGGCGCAATGACTGGCTGCGGCCCCCGTACGATCCGCACTACTTTTACTTTTTTGTTGAACACCGCCGCACAGCCGGCGCTGTCGGTCATGGTCAGGGTAACAGTGAACAGGCCGGGCCGGGAATAGCTGTGTTTGGGGTTGCGGGTGGTGGCCATGGGGGCGCCATCCCCAAAATCCCAGCGCCAAGCCAATGGGCGGCGGCTCTGATCGCTGAATTGCACCACTGCCGAGTCCACCATGTTGAGTGAATCAACCGAGACGAAACGAGCAGTGGCCCAGCGTGGGGTAAACCGATACGGTAGCACTTCGCTCTCGATCAGAGAGTCGACACTGCTGATGTAAAACTGTTGGGCGGTATCGGCCAAAGTAATGGGCAAAACCGAACCAGTGGCCACTGGTTCTGACACTTGGGGTGCCCGGTAGAACCGGAAACGCTTGCCGTTGGTCGGTTGGATAAACAAAGCCGGCTGGCTGGCGCAAATTTCTGCGGGCACGTTGGGCATTGGTCCCCGTGAGGAACGAGGGTCGAGGAACAGTTCGGCTTGTTGCGTGGCGGCCTGCAAGTCGGCCAAGCTGCTGGCCCCGGCCACAATAAAGGTGATGCGCCGCTTCTCGCCCCGGCGGAAATTGTTCAATCTAGTGCCAACCACTTGGGCCACATCGCTGCCCTGCGGCCCGCCCACTTGGCTGTTGGCAATGCCGCTGGAAAGGGCGATGTTCTTTTCGGTGGTGGAAAAACCATCGGTATAATTGATGGGCCCACTGGTTTGTCGTTTATCGATCCCATAATAGGCCGTTCCGTTCCCCAAGATCTTGATGCCCATGAAACGGGTGTTGGCCTGATTGGTCACGTAACCGGTCTTGGTTGCCCGATCCCAAAGTGCGCGATCCTTGGTACCATCCAAGTCCCAATCGGCAAATAGGCCGACGAGCAGGCTGTCCATGTCCCCGTTGCCAATGTTGGTCACATCGTAATGGACTATGAAATAAGTGTGGTTTGGGGTGTTGGTTCGCCCATAGATGCGCTGTTCCACAAACACGCCAATTCGGTTGGCAATGGTGGTATCGGCAAAGGCGGAATAAGTGCCGATGTGCTGAATGCCTTTTTGTTCGATCCGAATGTTGCGCACGGGGACGAAATCGCCGGATTTGCGGCCGGGCGAGCTGTACACGCTGTTGGACACGGCTTCATTGCCCAGCCCGATCAGCAAGCCGGCATCTTGCAGCACGGGCTGGTTTTCGTACCGGATGCCCAGTCCTTGTTTGTTGGCCTCATCCACAAAGCCCAGTCGGCCATTGGCCCCCGAAGTGAGTGAAAATTTGTTGATTTGTAAATCCAAGTGATCGGGTGCAGCCTGGACGAAGAAGTATTGGTAATCGGTATAGCCAGCATCAGAAAATCCCAACCGGAACAGGATCATCGCGCCGGGCGGGGTATCGGAGCTTAGGCGGATTCGGAAGGGTGCCCGCTGATTGCTCACCGAATCCATCGTGTCCAAGGGGCCCAGTCCAAAATCGCCCTGCATCACGGTCGCGTATGGCGAAGTGGTGGAGAGTTGGACCCGGGCAGCACTGGTACTGGGTTTCAGATAATTGATAAAACGGGCATTGATCATCAGGGTATCGCCGGTAAAGGCATATTCCCCAAAACGGTTGGTGACCGTATGGGATTTTAGGCGGATGGATTGGGCGGTATTGCGCTCTTGCAAGGCCCGCAAAACGTTCAGCCTTCCCTTGCCCAGCATTTCTTGGAAAGGGGCATTGGCGGCCACTCCATATACATTGTCGGTCGTGGCCCGCAGCAGTTCCCCCACTTGCAAGGCTTTGAGTTCTGGGTACTTGGCCATGATCAGTCCCGCGGCCCCGGCCACATAGGGAGCGGCAAAGGAAGAGCCCTGCAAATTGAACTGGTAGTTGATCGGCGTGGGCGAAGTGGTGGAAACAATACCCGGGGCCAGCAGATCGATAAACCGGCTGTAAATCCCGTCGGCCAGCCGGGCATCATTGAAGTTGGAGCCCCCCACTGAAATCACATTGTCGTACGAAGCCGGATAAACATTGTCTTCCCGGCCGGTCGCGCCGTTGCCATTGCCCGAAGCAGCGACAATCAACACATTTTTTTGGAGGACGGCATAGTTGATCACCTCCTGCTGCCAGCGCAAGGGCTGGCTTAAATTGTAAGCGTAGGAAATATTGATAATGCTGGCTTCATTATCGGCTGCATACCGAATGGCTTGGTAAATGTGGGTGGCATCGAAGCGCAACCGTTTATCAACCACTTTGAGGGGCATAAAACGACAGTTGTAGCCCACGCCGGCCAGTCCGATCCCGTTGTTGGGGGTGGCACTGGAGATGCCCGTGACCCAAGTGCCATGTGGGCCCGCATTGAGGTTTTGGCCATTTTCCCGGTCGGCGAAATCATACCCGACCGAGTCATCGACATAACCGTTCCGGTCATCGTCCACCCCGGCTTGGCCAAAACGCTCCGCCCGGTTGTGGTACACCCGATCTTTGAGGTCTGGGTGGGCAAAGTCGACCCCGTCATCGATAATGGCGATCACGATGCTCGGATCACCCTTACTGATTTCCCACGCGGCAGGGGCCTTGATCATGGTGTGGCCCCAAGTCTTGTCAGCCTCGGCGTTGAGCCAGGGGTCATTGGGCAGGCTGGTTGGCCCGCCAGTTGGTTTGGCATACGGTACCGGCTCTACATAGACCAGTCGCGGGTCTTTGCGCAGCTCATGAAGGGCGCGCTCCAGGTTTACTCCGGGGAACAGCCGCAGTTCAATCAGCGCGGCCAATGGGTGGGGCGAAGTCAAAACGGGAAAGAGTGGGGCCACTTCCTTGACCAGTGCGGGGGCAAAGTCCAATTTGGAAACCCCAAAACGGGGCTGGGGATTGCGCAATTTGGCCACCAACTTGCCGGGCACAAAGGTGGACGGCGCTGGCTCACCCAGCCTCAAAGCGGGAGCGAACTGGGCCAATGCCGAAACAGTGGGCAATAAAATTACACAAAGGTGGCGTAAAAAGGATTTCAATTGGTTGTGTTGGTTTGGTTGTTTGGGATGTGCATAACATCACTGTAACGGCGATTAACGGGCCGATGGCTCAGCTATATTCTTTGGTCTGGGCCAACCTGTACCACTTGTAATGCTTGGCCGAACTTTGTTATTTTACTTTCCAAAAGTAAATTTACTTATAAATATCGAACTTCGCGTTTATTAACCATGATTTAACGTACCCCAAGGCAAATGGAAGTAGTCATCATTGGCGGGGGAGCCGCAGGTTTTTTTGCGGCCATCCATTGCGCGTTGGCCAATACCGATGCAACGGTCACCCTTGTTGAACGTACCTCCAAGCTGCTGGCCAAGGTAAAAGTTTCGGGCGGGGGGCGTTGCAACGTCACCCATGCTTGTTTTCAAGTGTCCGAAATGAGCAAAAATTACCCACGCGGCGAGAAACTGATGAAAAAAGCCTTGGGCCAGTTCATGACCACCGACACCGTGCGCTGGTTTGAGGATCGGGGAGTGCCGCTCAAGGCCGAAGCTGATGGGCGGATGTTCCCCGTCTCTGACAATTCACAAACGATCATTGACTGTCTGGTGCACCAAGCCCGACAAGCAGGTGTGCAGATTGTCACCAATTGTCCGGTTGAGGCCATTGCCCAAACCCCCACTGGTTTTCTCTTGACGATCAAAGACCAAAAAGGGTTGCACTATGACCAAGGGTTGCTTGCCCCGCCCCAATCTGTGGCCGCTAAGGACCAAATACGCTGTGATCGACTCATTGTGGCCTCGGGGGGCAGCCCCAAGGCCAGCGGCATGGATTGGCTCAAAGCCCTCGGCCACCAAGTTGTCGCGCCAGTGCCGTCGTTGTTTACTTTCAATATGCCGGCCAATCCCATCACAGCCCTTATGGGCGTGAGCGTGCCCCAAGTGCGGGCCAAAATCGTGGGCAGCAAGTGGGCGCAGGAGGGGCCGCTGCTCGTCACCCACTGGGGCATGAGCGGGCCGGCCATTCTCAAGCTCTCGGCGTGGGGTGCGCGCGACATCGAGCAGGTGGATTATCAGTTTGCGGTACAGATCAACTGGTTGCCCAGTTGCCCCGAGGATACGCTCCGGCAAAACCTGGGCCAGTACAAGATCAGTTTGGCCCAGCGCCAGCTCGGCAACCGCAACCCGTTGGAATTGCCCGCCCGCCTGTGGGATTTTTTGTTGAAAAAGGTGGAAATACTCCCCGAAAAGCGTTGGGTCGAGCTGGGGAAAAGCGAGATGAACCGGCTGATCAACGTCTTGACCAACGATGTGTACCCAGTGGATGGCAAAACAACTTACAAAGAAGAATTTGTGACTTGTGGGGGAATCAGCCTCGATCAAATCGACCCGGCCACGATGCAGAGCAAAGTATGCCCCGGCCTTTATTTTGCTGGTGAGGTACTGGACGTTGACGGCATCACGGGAGGCTTTAATTTTCAGGCTGCGTGGACCACCGGGTATTTGGCGGGCCAGGCGGCGGCCAAGTAAAACCCCCCTGCCAAAGTGGATGGGTATTATTGGCAAGAGGGGATTTAATGCTTATAATTTGCTGCCTTTGGCCATTGCCCCGATCAGAGTATCGGTGATAATTTTGGAAATGCCCCCACCAAGCGCTTGGTTAAGACTGCCCAACGGCAATTTTTGCATCAATTGGCCCATCAGATCGTTTTGGAGGCTAGTCTTGCCTTTTGCATCCAACTCGATCCCCTTGTTGGGGTCGCTGATCGCGGCGGCTTGGTTCTGGCTGAGCACTCCGGCCAAAATGGGCCCCAGCGAGCCCAGCGCCGAGGTGATGAGGGTTTTTTCCATTTCCTCGCCCAAAAATGGCAAGTCCACCGAAGCATTGATTTTATCGGCGATGGAACTGATTTGTTGCTGAGATAACATTGGGGTTGATTTTTGTGTTTAAATCACTGATTTTCGTTGCCAAACTTATTCGGCCACGGCAAATATAAAAATCATTTTTGGGCAAATGCAGTAATATGCTAAAAACTTATCGCCACCTCTTTTTTGATCTGGATCACACCCTGTGGGATTTTGAACGCAATTCGGACGAAACCCTGCTCGAACTGTTTACCGAGTTTACCTTGCACAGTTCGCTCAACTACGAAGCTTTCCGGGCTGAGTTTGCAGTGGTCAACCGCCAATTGTGGCAGCGCTTTGATCAGCACAAACTGGACAAAGAAGGCCTGCGGCAGCTCCGGTTTCAGCTAGTACTGGCCAAATTTGGGATTCAAGACGATGACTTGGCCGAGCAACTGACTGGAGTGTATTTTGCCCGCTGCCCCGCCAAGCCCCACCTGATGCCCCATTCACGGGAGTTGCTCGATTACTTGGCCCCCCGCTATCAATTGCACATTATCACCAATGGGTTTGACGAAGTGCAGACTACCAAGCTGAAAAGCGCGGGTATTGACCATTATTTTGACAAAGTGCTCACTTCCGAAAACAGCGGCCACCGCAAGCCCCAGCCCGAGATTTTTGCGCTGGCCCTCGAGTGGGCGGGCGCGGCGCTGCCCCATTCGCTCATGATCGGGGATAATCTGGACACCGATATGGCCGGGGCCATTGCGGCCGGGATGGACTCGCTGTATTTCAACCCGGCCAAGCTGCCCCACCAAAAGGCGGTCACTTTTGAGGTGCATTGCCTGAGCCAGATCGCAGGGCAAATTTTGTAGGGGGAAACACCTACCCCAGAACGGCCAATGCCAAGCGATTGCATTCGCAAAAAGTTGAGCGCAAGGCCCTTCGCGGCACCAATTGTTGCGCCCTTTTACCCAACCTAGTCCCGACCGCGCCGGGGCCGGACCAATAGAATTGAGGCCACTGGGCGTTCGCCTGTTTTGTCGGAGGGGGAGTTGATAATTTGCCCGTTGATGACCAAAGTAGTTGAGCCGCCACCGTCGAGGTTCAGAGCTTCGTGGGCCCCCAAACCGAGGAAAATGTCGGCCAGTTCGTCAAAATTTGCCCCTTCGCTGCTGGCTTGCCGCCCATCTACCACCAGTAGGAGCATTTTCCGATCTTTGGTGTAGCCGACTGCCGTGCGGGGATGCAGTTGGGCCATGTTGCCACCGAACAATTCTTCGCGGTCGGTGATCCGCTTTTGGCCGTTGTGGATCAAGACTGGCCCCCCGCCCGCTATTTCGCTCATTCGCCAAGGTTTTCGGCGGCTGGGCAGTTTTTTGGTGGGTTCTGGCTGGCTCAGGTCATCATTCAAAGGATTGGGGCTGGTGTATTCCCATACTTTGCCTTGGCTCACGAAGGCCCAGGCCACATCGGGTCGGCGACCCCGCAGGCCAAATGCCCCCCGGGTGGGGTACAATGCGCGGTTTTGGCCCTGTTTGTCTTTGCGGGCCAGGGGAACTTGGGCCGGGGCAATCAGTTGGCCGCCACTGGCCAATAGGCTCACTGATGAGCGCTTGTCTTGGGTGGTATCGGGCCGGAAGGTAAAAAACCCACCATTAATGGCAACGATCGCGTCACTCTGTTGGGCCAGCTTGGAAGTTAGTTCCAGCCCTTGACCGGCTTTGGCGGGGAAACTCTTGGTTTTCAATTGTTTGTCTGTTAAATCTACGACCGCACAAAAGGCATGGACGGTACGGCCGGAGGGGAGTTGGCCCCGAAACTCCAATACTTGGATCGCGGGGGGCAACGCTGGAACAAAATCTTGGCGGGTTTGCCAATCGAGTCGGTATTGGGCGTGGGCGGGGCAACAAGCCAAGCACCCTAGGCCCAAAATGAAAAAAACCAGTTTCACATTGAGCGGAAACCAAGTGCGATGTTCGGCCATGTGCGAAAATGTACCCAAACGGGCAGAGGGAAAGGATGGGCAGGTAAAGGTAATCTGGCGATTGACCAGAAAAAATCAAAAAATTCGCTGGTTTAGTGGGCGAAAGGCTACTCCGATCAATGGGCGGTAGCCAGCTCGCCCAAACGGTTTTTCAGGATTACGATCACCTCCTTGACCAACGCCTCAACAATGGCAAACTGGGCAATCAGTTTGTCGGGACTCTCTTCACGGGCGGCCGAGGTATTCATACTTACTTGCCCCTCCAACAGATCGTTGACCCCCAAGACGGCAACGCTCGAGCGGACTTTGTGGTTCAGGAACCGAACCTTGTTGAGATCGTGATCAGCCACGTGTTGTTTCATCTCGTCCAAGTATTCTATAAACTGACCAATGTAAACATCGAGTAATTGTTTGGAGAACTCAAGGTCGCCCATGGTCAGCTTGTTAAACTTTTCAAAGTCAATTTGCATGGTTAGGAGAGGCTAACTGATAAACGGCGTTTAAAATTATGGCAACAAAGATACATTTTATTCAATTAACTTTGTATCCATGAAAAGGATTGTCGATCTGGTTCTACCGCCCAATATCGCCTATGACGATGAACTTTTCCGGCAACATATTGTCGGGGAGTTGGGGCTGGCCAGTGTAATGCCCAACCAGTTGGCCGTGCGGATGCTCAAACGATCGGTCGATGCCCGGTCCCGGCAGGTAAAGGTCAATGTGCGGGCCGCTGTCTGGGCCGACGAAGCCCCCGAGCCGCCCATTTTTTTCCAAAAAGCGTACCCTGATGTGCGTCAGGCCCGGCAGGCAATCGTTGTGGGGGCCGGGCCAGCGGGAATGTTCGCCGCCCTCCGGCTGATCGAGCAGGGCATCAAGCCCGTGGTGATCGAGCGGGGCAGCGACGTGCGGGCCCGGCGGCGCGATCTGGCCGCCATCAACAAAGATCAAATCGTGAACCCCGAATCCAATTATTGTTTTGGCGAGGGGGGCGCGGGCACTTATTCCGATGGCAAACTCTACACCCGATCGACCAAACGGGGTGATTTCCGGCGGATTTTGGAAATCTTCGTGGCCCACGGGGCCAGCCAAGACATTTTGGTCGATGCCCACCCCCACATCGGGACCAACAAACTGCCCCAGATCGTGACCGCCCTGCGCGAAAGCATTTTGGGGGCGGGTGGGGAGATTTTATTCAACACCAAAGTCACCGATTTATGGCTACAGAGTGGCGAGATCCGGGGAGTAATGTTGCAAAATGGGGACAAATTGGCCGGGATCGGGGTTATCTTGGCCACTGGCCACTCGGCCCGCGATGTTTTTCATTTGCTCAAGGCCCGGGGTGTCCTCATCGAGGCCAAACCTTTCGCCCTGGGTGTGCGGATCGAGCACCCGCAAGCCATGATCGACCAGTTCCAATACCACACCAGCGAGCGGGGGCCTTATCTTCCCGCCTCCTCGTATTCACTGGTGAGCCAAGTCAACTACGGGGGCCAGGACAAAGGGGTGTTTTCGTTTTGCATGTGCCCGGGCGGCTTCATTGTGCCGGCCGCCACCGCCCCGGGCGAAGTGGTGGTGAATGGGATGTCGCCCTCGCGGCGCAACTCCAGGTTCGCCAATTCGGGCATTGT
Organism: Cytophagales bacterium; assembly: GCA_038209965.1. Taxonomy (GTDB): domain Bacteria; phylum Bacteroidota; class Bacteroidia; order Cytophagales; family Thermoflexibacteraceae; genus JALONO01. The sequence continues at coordinate 67,890 of JBBQXF010000008.1, forward strand.
GGTGTCGGTGGATGAGTCTGACTGGCAGCCGTTTAGCCACCATGGCGAGTTGGCCGGGCTGGCGTTCCAGCAATCGGTGGAACAGTTGGCGTGCCAGTTGGCCGGGGGCACTCAGCAGGCCCCCGCCCAGCGAATGGTTGATTTTGTCAATAATAGAGCCTCCAGTTCGCTGCCCGAAACATCCTACCAGCCGGGCTTGGCGGCGGTACGGCTCGACGAGGTGCTGCCACCCCAGATTGCCCACCGGTTGCGGAAGGGTTTCCAAGATTTTGGGGCCAAAATGCGGGGCTACCTGACCAATGAAGCCGTGATAGTGGGGGTAGAAAGCCGTACCTCGTCCCCCGTGCGCATCCCCCGCGACTGGGACACCTGCGAGCACCCCCAGGTGAAGCGCCTGTTTCCCTGTGGCGAAGGGGCTGGCTACGCCGGCGGCATTGCGTCGGCGGCCATGGACGGTGAACGCTGCGCCGATTATCTGGCCCAATTGTATGCCAAAGCACTGGTTAATCCCTTGTCCAATGGTTAACGGCCCGAAATCGTTTTTATATGCAGTGCTGTGACCAGCGGGTGAACCGCCCAACTTCACTCGACCATCCATCATCGCCGGCCGCTGTTGTCCGTGCCGCACGGTCGACCATACAACTGTTTTTTGCAGGATTTGCCCAAAAAGTGCTGGGCTCCACTCGCCCTGCTATCATTTTTGATTACTTTTGGACTACGGCAATGGGGCAGCCCACTTTGATTGTTATCTCGCACACAACCTGAAGTTGGCACATTTCATTGTCGTTTTTTACACCAACATGCTTTTTGCCCCGCAACCTAAAAAATTAATCAACAATGGTATGCAAAAAATATTTGAAAATCCTTATTTGGAAATGTACAGCTTAGCTGATGAACTGCCCAACACGGTTTTTGGCTACTGGAAGGGCTATTGGGAATTGGGGGATAGTGTGGCAATGGCGGCCCTCCATTTTCCGTTCAACTATATTAAAGACTTTGGCATCCAAGTCATGATCACAGATTACCAGTATCTGGAAGTAGTGCCCGAAGAAACGGCTGAGTGGATCGATAAAGTGTGGTTTCCCACCGTGGTGGCCAACGGGCTATTGGCCGAGATCGTGATCGATGCGGCTGAAATCTACGGCCAATTGTCGGTGCAATTTATGTATGAAAACGTAAGCGTTGAGACTGGCCTGCTTACCCCTAAAGTCGCCAACTTGGCCGATGCCAAAGAATTGGCCAAACAATTCCTGGCCAAGCTGGCCTAGTCGGTTATCCGCCCATCTGCTTTTGGCCAAAGATTATTCCAAAACTACCTTTGTTGATGATTTTGTTGTTACTTTTGATAATCATCAGCGTAGCTAGTTAATCTACACTATTATGAAAGCGGCTCAGTCGCTCAATGGGATTGATTGCCAATGATTTCCTTTCCGGGCAATGGACAATCAATGTTGTTTGGGGGCAGCCAGTCCAAGGGTCATCTACTACAATCTTAGGTCGGGTGTCCTTTTAAACTAAGTCGGAAATTGACTGGATGTGCCAGAAAACCACGTTGGTCAAGGGGGAAAATTTCAATGAATAGCTACGCTGCACCCGTTGACGGGCAACAATTTGGCCCACTGGCAAACAAAGCGGTTTCCTATTCTGTTTGAATTCCATTAACTTTGAGAACGAACGATTTTGGTTAAGTGCAGGTTACTCCAATGTTGTTCGTTCACCAGCAACCAAAAGCTCATTCCTATGCTAGGCTACCGTTTCACCGATTATACCCCCCCCAAGAGTACTGAGCAAGCCACTTTTGACAGTTTGTTCAAGATCTTTATGGAATTGCTCAATATGACTTCGGGCGACGCGGGCGAGGCAATGCGCTGGCTTTCCAATTTGGATCGCAAATATGGCCTCACCAACGACAAATATGGGATTGGCGATTTCTTTGAAGACCTAAAAGAAAAGGGCTATCTTGAAGACAAGAGCCAAAACGGCAAAATTGAGATCACTGCCAAAAGCGAGCGGGCCATCCGCAGAAGTGCTCTGGAAGAAATTTTTGGCAAGTTGAAAAAAACGGGCGAAGGCCAGCACAAAACCCCTTTTTCGGGCATGGGCGACGAGCCGAGTGCCGACATTCGCCAGTACCGTTTCGGGGACGAGCTCGATCAGATTTCCATGACCGAGACCATCCGCAATGCGCAGATCAACCACGGGCTGGGTGATTTTATGCTCACCGAACAAGACTTGGAGGTGGTAGAAAAGGAATACAAAACCCAAACCTCGACCGTACTGATGATCGATATTTCACACTCGATGATCCTTTATGGCGAAGACCGGATTTCCCCGGCCAAAAAAGTGGCCATGGCCCTGGCCGAACTCATTACCACCAAATACAAAAAGGACACCTTGGACATCATAGTGTTCGGCAACGACGCTTGGCAAATTGAGATCAAAGATTTGCCTTACCTCCAAGTGGGGCCCTACCACACCAATACGGTGGCTGGGCTGGAACTGGCCATGGATTTGCTCCGCCGCCGGAAGAACAAAAACAAGCAGATCTTTATGATCACCGATGGCAAGCCGACCTGTTTGAAAGAAGGAATCCGCTATTACAAAAATAGTTTCGGGTTGGACAACAAGATTTTGAACAAAACCCTCAATCTAGCAGGTGCTTGCCGCCGCTTGGGCGTGCCCATCACTACGTTCATGATTGCCTCAGATCCTTACCTTCAGCAATTCGTACGGGAGTTCACCCAAGTAAACGGGGGAAATGCCTATTTCAGCACTTTGCAGGGCTTGGGGGATATGGTGTTTGAAGATTATCGCCGCAACAAGCACCGCGCGAAAAAAGTATAGACTAGCCGGCCAATATTGTTTGGAAAATCTTGTTGGGGGCGGTAGCTTCGCCCCCAACAACCAAATGATTGACTTTTGGCAATTGGTCATTAATTTTGCGCCACCAATCGACCCAACTCATTGAACGTGGAAGAGATCAACAACCTGCGCGAAGCCCTCCAAGTTTCGCCCGACAATGTGCCCCTGCGAAAGTATTTGGCCGATTTACTGATGAAACAAGGCCAATTTGCTGATGCCGAACAAGAATATAAAAAGGCCCTCAAGTTGGCCCACAACGACAACCAACTCAAAGTGGGATTGGCCAACGCTTTCTTGGAACAGGGCAAAATTTCGGTGGGACTGGTCCTGACCGAAGAGATCCTGTCGCAGGATCGCCCGCCAGCCCGGGCGTGGCTCACCTATGCCAAGCTTCAGTATGCCCAAGCCCAATATTTGGATGCCAAAGATGCTTACGAAAAAGCTTTGCTGGTGGATCCCAACTTGGCCGATGCGTATTGGGAATCGCAATTGAACGTGAAGTTGAGCGAAAGTGGCCAAGGCAACGGGCCGGAAAAAATAAAACTGAGCCACTACGGCGAGGAAGAAGATGAGCAAGATGGATATGCCGGCATTGACGTGGAACGGCCCAAAGAAACCTTTGAACAGGTGGGCGGGATGGAAAAAATCAAAGAAGAGATTCGGCTCAAAATCATCCACCCGCTGGCCCACCCAGAAATCTACAAAGCGTATGGCAAAAAAATAGGCGGGGGAATTTTGCTCTACGGCCCGCCCGGTTGCGGCAAAACGCACTTGGCCCGGGCCACGGCGGGCGAGATCAAGACCAACTTTATCTCCGTCGGAATCAGTGAAGTGCTGGACATGTACATTGGCCAGAGTGAACAAAACCTGCACGCCCTGTTTGAGCAGGCCCGCGATTACAAGCCCTGTGTCCTGTTTTTTGACGAAGTAGATGCCCTCGGGGCCAGCCGGACCGATATGCGCCACAGCGCGGGCCGGCAGTTGATCAACCAGTTTTTGGCCGAAATGGACGGCATAGATGCCACCAATGAAGGCGTACTGATTTTGGCGGCCACCAATGCGCCCTGGCACCTCGATCCCGCCTTCCGCCGGCCGGGCCGTTTTGACCGCATCATCTTTGTGCCCCCACCCGACGAACCAGCCCGTGAGAGCATTTTGCAGATCATGCTCAAGGACAAGCCCACTGAACCGATCGACTATAAGCAACTGGCCAAGCAAACGCCCGACTTCTCGGGGGCCGACCTTAAAGCACTGGTGGACATTGCCGTGGAAGAAAAGTTGACCGAAGCCATGAAGCGCGGGACTGCCGTGCCGCTTACCACCAAAGACCTGTTGGCTGCGGCCAAAAAACACAAGCCAACCACCAAAGAATGGTTCACTACGGCAAAAAATTACGCCATTTTTTCCAATGAATCTGGCCAATATGACGATATTCTAAAGTACATGAATCTCAAGAAGTAGAATATTCTTACTCATCATCCCACAACGGATCTTGGGTTCAATCCGAAAACATGGGCTCATTGCTCAGGATAGCGCGCAAACCAATCCCCCCAACAGCACGAGAGCCGTTGGGGGGAT
>JBBQXF010000009.1:0-72316 GCA_038209965.1 Cytophagales bacterium
ATGGCCGACGGTTCCCAGATCCCGGTGACCAAGCAAAAGCGGGATTGGCTGCTGACCAACCTAGAAACGCTAGGCCCCCGATAAGCTCGGGACTAACTAGGGCCTGTCTCTATGACGTAACCAGCGGGTATTTAGAAGTAGGTTGCAAGGCTACTCCCCAAGCTGGACATCTCCGATCCGAAGGCTATTTTCAAAGCCCGATGGGACTTTAAAAATGCAAGAAAATTAGCCAAAAAAGACCCGGAGCTTTTTTTGTCCCCCAATTTATCCCTGATGCTGTCCCAAGGGACAGGATTGATGCGGCTTAAATGGCAGACATACTGATAATGGCTTTAGCTATTGTCTTTAATTTAGTTGGTCTTACTGCCAACGTGTGTTTCACCGGAAACCACATCGGGAATTACGCTTCGGCCAACAAATGGTACCAGCTCCGGGCGGTGAAACCCTGAAAAATTGTACTATGGTCGCTGAAAATGGGTTTCCCGATCGGCAGGGTGGATTATGGGTGGGTTCAGGTAATTGATTTGCTGATGATCGTTAATCGCACTATTTTTGGATGGCAAAATTCGTACTTTCGCCGGGCAAAGGGGCATTGTGACAGTTGGCTTGGGCTCTTGCCAGCTTTAAACTGACTGCCAAAGATTCTCTTTGACAAACAAAAAACTGACAGACCCTAAAACCTATTATTCACAGACAATGAAAGCAAGCGAAACCAAGGTTGACGACTTCTTATCGGCAAACAAAACGCAGTTTGTCATTCCGGTTTATCAACGGAACTACGATTGGACAACTTCACAATGCAACCAACTACTGAAAGACATCTTAGAAGTTGGCTCAAACAAAAAAATGAGTGCTCATTTTATCGGGAGCATTGTCTATGTGCATGACGATGTCTACCAAGCAACCCGATTAAAGGAACTTACTATCATTGACGGACAGCAAAGGTTGACGACCATAACGTTGATTTATATGGTACTTTACCGTATTGCAACTGAGTTGAAAAACGTAGCCCTTGTGGATGAGATCAGCGAAACCTATTTGATAAATAAGTTTGCAGAAGACGAAGAAAAACTGAAGCTTCGACTGACGGAAAACAATGACAAAGCGTTGAAATGCCTTTTAAGAGGTGATGAGGCTGAAGCATTTCAGGGCTTCTCAAAACTAATCGACAACTTTGATCTATTCCGCAGCCTAATTACCCAAGAAAATTATGGTATAGTCCAAGCTGGACTACAAAAACTTATGATGGTTGACATCGGGCTTGACAGAGCGAAAGACGACCCACAAAGAATATTTGAAAGTTTGAACTCAACTGGTTTGGAGCTTTCACAAGCAGACTTAATCCGCAACTTTATTCTTATGGATTTAAGTCGTAAGGAGCAAAACAAAATTTATCAAAACTATTGGGAAATAATTGAAAAATTAGCCAAGGACGAATCAACCAATGCAAGCAGGGTTTCCCAATTTATTCGTGATTTTCTCACTCTTGAGAATAAACAAATTCCAAACAAGGAAAAGGTTTATCTTGAATTCAAAGCAAAATATTCGAAGTTAGACGTAAATGCCCGCGAGAATGTTTTGTGCAGTTTAAAATCCTTGGTAAAGCATTACAATAAGCTACTAAATCCGAAAAATGAAACTGACAAAGCAATAAGGTTGCAATTGGAATATATCAACCGACTTGAAGTTACAGTTTCGTATCCATTCTTAATGAAAGTTTACGAAGATTATTCAAACAAAATAATTGACAAATCAGCTTTCATTTCAATTTTGGAACTCATCCAATCCTATTCTTGGCGGCGTTCCATTCTTGGACTTCCCACCAATGCCTTGAACAAAATATTCATGAGCTTGTACGACAAGGTTGACGTGAAGAATTACATTTCCTCTATTCAAGAATCTTTGGTGTCACGTTCAGGAGTGCAGAGGTTTCCGCGCAACAGCGAAACGGTCAACGCGCTCAAAGAAAAAGACGTTTACAACATCAAGTCAAAAAACAGAACATATCTTTTAGAACGCCTTGAAAATTTTGAGAACAATGAACCAGTTATTATTGACGGTAACCCTGACATAACGATTGAACATATTTTCCCACAGAACCCCGACCCAAAATGGAAAATTGAACTGGGCGAAACGGACTTCAACTTCATAAAAGAAAATTATATCAATACGATTGGCAATTTAACCCTGTCAGGTAACAATGGAAAGTTGGGGAACAAGTCTTTTGCGGACAAAAGAGATTTGGAAAGTGCAGGTTACAAAGACAGCCGCCTTTGGCTGAATAAATATCTTGCCTCATTGAGTGCGTGGAACAAAGTAGAGATTGAAAAACGCTTTGACGTAATTTCAGAACGCTTTTTAAAAATTTGGGACATTCCCAACGTCACAAATGCAAACAGCTCTGCAAGTAGTGAAGTGAATATTTTTGAAGCAGAAAACCCAAAGTTCAAAAAGTTGGAGTACGCGATTTTCTTTGACCAACGAATTGATGTGAGAGAAGTAGCACGGTTGTATGTAGAAGTTTTCAAAAAACTTTTTGAAGTTCGACCAGAAACTTTTTTCTTAACTGACTTGGGCAGCAGGCTGCGTTTGACGAAAACGCCAGTCGAGGGCAATCCAAGACAACCAGTTGCCATCAACAAAACCTATTTTATTGAAGGCAACCTTGATAATCCAGGAAAATTTGAGTTAATAAAATATGCTTTGACACTGTTTGACCATGAAGACGAGCTCACAATCAAATACGAGGAGAAAGTTGAAGTTCCAACGCTTGACTTCAAGGAATTCCAATGACGGGACTGTTCAATGGATGCTTTATCAGTTTATTGAAGCCCCCAATCCTTGCCCAATCGGATCGACTATTGTCATCAGATGGCCAGTGGCCCAATAGTTGCCCAAACTATGTTGAACCCTTAAACTTTAAACCCTTGCGTCCCCAATCTTTTTTTACTTGGCTGTTGGCCGTGGTGGTGGCCCCCGTGGTGGTGGTGGCCTGTACGGGCGAGGCTACTTTCACCCCCAAGCCCAAGGGCTACCACCGGATTGACCTGCCCACGGCCGCTTATCGGCGCGTGCCCGATTCACTGCCCTACACTTTTGAGTATTCGGCCCACGCCCAACTCCTGCCCGACACTTCCCGAATGGCGGAAAAATATTGGCTGGAACTCTACTACCCAACATTTACGGCCAATATTGATATTTCTTACAAAAAAATCCGTAATCAAGCTGATTTTCGGGACTATGTGACAGATTGTTACAAGTTGGCCCAAAAACACAATATCAAAGCCCAAGCCATTGAGGAGATAGTTTCCAAAACCAACCAAGGTTACACCTCGGTGGTGTACCAGTTGGAAGGCGATGTGCCTTCGGTGTTCCAATTGTACGTCACCGACTCGACCCAACATTTCCTCCGGGCCTCGCTCTACTTTCCTTCGGCCGATCTCAACGACTCACTGGCCCCCCTCATCCAGTTTGTCAAACGGGACATGATCCACCTGATGAACACTGTTGACTGGAAAAAGAGCAACTTGGCCAACTTGGGGACAAAGAAATAGGCCAGCGGGCACAGAAAAGGGGGCCTTGTGGTTTCACAGGGCCCGCTGCCCTACTGCCAAGGTGGCAATGCTTTAGTTACTGACCGAGATGCGGTTGAAGGCCGAAACTGTCAGCCCTTTTTGCACGCTGTCCAAATACTGGGCAACGGTCAGTTTGTTGTCTTTCACAAAGTCTTGATTGAGCAAAGTGCTGTCCTTGTAGAAACGGGACAGTTTGCCCATCGCGATTTTCTCCAGCATGGCTTCGGGCTTGCCCTCGGCGCGCGCCTGCTCTTTGCCGATCTCGATTTCCCGCTGAATGGTGGCCGGATCCACATCGTCCTTGTCAAGAGCGATGGGGCGCATGGCCGCGATCTGCATGGCCACATCTTTGCCAGCGGCAACGGCTTGGTCGTCGCTACCACCTTTGAGGGCCACGAGCACACCCACTTTTTGGTTGCCGTGCAAGTAACTCACTACGCGCTCGCTCTTTACGTGGGCGAACTGGGAGACCTCAATTTTTTCGCCGATCTTGCCAATCATGTCCACCAGCACTTCAGAAAGCGCACGGCCCCCAATCTGCAAAGTGCCCACTTCTTGGAGCGAAGCGGGCTTTTGGGCCATTACTTGCTCAATGATCGTGTTGCCCAACGCTACAAAATCTTCGTTTTTGGCTACAAAATCGGTTTCGCAACCCAAGGCAATCGACACACCTTCGGTATTATCGGCATTGGTGCGGATGAACACCACTCCTTCGCTGGTGGTGCGGTCGGCCCGAGAAGCCGATATTTTTTGGCCTTTTTTGCGCAGGATGTCTTTGGCTGTTTCAAAATCGCCACCGGCTTCGGTCAGCGCTTTTTTACAGTCCATCATCCCGGCACCAGTTTCTTGACGCAGTTTGTTTACGTCTTGTGCGGAAATCGCCATGATTAATCTAGAAAATAAACAGGTGATGAATTTAAAACTTATTTGCCCCGGTAGATTTTGGTCACCTCATTCTTGAGGGTGTTCATCTCTTCCCGGATCGTTTTGATGCTGTCAGCATTGCGGACGGCCTTTTTTTGTTTGAAATGTTCGCCCTGCTGTTTTTTCAGGTCCGACAATTTGTTCTCGATTTCTGCCTTTGTCATGTTAAATGCTTGTTTTATAATGAGATGCTCTTTAGGTTGCCATTTTTGAGCCGCAATTTTAGTGATTTTTTCTAAAAAAAGCAAGGCTTTGCCCCGGGTGTTTATAGCAAATCGGACGAATCGCGGCTCAAGCCCCAAAATGATAATGGCCATCCCCATCGGGGAACAGGGGCTGGGCGCGGGCCACTGCCGCCAAATTGAGCGGGCCAAAGAGGTGGGGGAACAGTTGGCCACTGGCTGGCTCAAATTTCAAATCAACTGCCAGATCGGCTTCCCGGATGTGGAGCAACCGCAGTTCGCCCTGCCCCTGAAAATAGAGGTTGGCCGTCCGCGCCACTTGCTCGGCGGTGCTGCAATGGATAAAGCCCTCGGTGGCAAGGCTGGGCGCAGTGTATTGGCCGGCCGCTTGGGCCGCTTGCCACTCGCTGGGCAGGGTTAGGTGATAGATCATCTCGGTTATTTCTTGGGTCGGGGAATGGCAATCGTTTTGCCTTCTTGCATTTGCCGTTCTGGCTTGGTGATGTTGTTGGCCTCCATGATGGCCCGCTCGGCCACCCCATATTTTCGGGCAATTTTGCCCAATACCTCACCTGGCCCCACTTGGTGGAGTGCCCGCACCCGCACTTTGAGTTTTTGGTTCTCAATGATGTTGTCCGACGACAGGCCGTTGAGCAGGCGGATGGAGTCGAGAGGGAAATGAAACTTCTCGGCAATGCTGCCCAGCACCTCATTTTTGCGCACCCGGTACTCAAATGTCTCGTTGTCAGTAAAGAAGGTGGTGACCACTTCGGCCGGGGCACTGGCCGGCCGGGCCATGGTTGAATCCCGGGCAAGTGAATCGGCGTTGCCCCGGTTGCGCCGCCAGGGCGGCGTGGTGCGGGTCATGATGTCAACGGCAAAATAGATGACAGCCGCCGTGAACATCGCACCGATGAGCAGGAGTAGGCGTTTTTTTGGGTCCATTGGTTTTGAGATTAAACGGTGGAACAAGCATACCAACAAAATTGATTTCTGCACGGGCGCGGCCCACAACTTGGGCAATGCTTCTGGTGTGGCGCTGGTTTGCCCGCCAAATTGCTAACATAATCCAATTTTTCCAAAACTTGGCTTCATTCTCAAAGATCCAAGCCCTAAAAATGATACTTTGGGGCGATTTATTACCTCGGTTGCCACCAGAAAAAAAAATCCTTGAAAAATTTTGGTGGTTATTAGTGAGCGTTTTTGTAGATTTACTTTAAGTTTCTAAAAAAGCTATGTGGAAAGAGGAAAACAACCAATTGACCAAGACATTCATCTTCCGGGATTTTGTCAATGCTTTTGGTTTTATGGCCAAAGTAGCCTTATTGGCCGAGAAGATGGATCACCATCCAAATTGGTCTAATGTGTACAACCGGGTCGAAATCCAGTTGAGCACACACGATGCCGGCAATGTGATCACCGAAAAGGATCGCCAACTAGCCAGCGCAATCGACCAAATAGGATCGGGTGATTAAAGTTCCCGTTGTGTCCTTTGGCGGAGTACATGGTGTCAAACCCGCTTTTGAAGCGCTTACAGCATCTTTCATATTTCATTTATTTTATCCAAAAACTAAAGCGTTTTTTGGTGTAAGTTATCCTGCTATGCTTTGTTTATAGCACAAGTTTCTCTTACTCAAAGCTTTGTGGACAATGGTACAAGAGCAAGTCGCAGTCGACCTGAAAGAAAAACTCAAAGAAGTTTTCGGGTACAGTCAATTCCGGGGCACCCAAGAAGCCATCATTCGCAATGTGCTCAACCGGCGCAACACCTTCGTGATCATGCCCACTGGAGCGGGCAAATCGCTCTGCTACCAGTTGCCGGCCCTAATCATGGACGGCGTCGCCATCGTGATCTCTCCGCTCATAGCGCTGATGAAGAACCAAGTGGATCAGCTCAATGCCTTCGGGGTGAACGCCCAGTTCCTCAATTCCACCCTGACCAAGGCCGAGCTCAACCGGGTCAAGAAGGAAACCCTCAATGGGGAGGTGCGCCTGCTCTATGTGGCCCCCGAATCGCTCACCAAGGAAGAGAACATCAACTTCCTCAAAGATGCCAATGTATCGTTTGTGGCTGTGGACGAGGCCCACTGTATCTCCGAATGGGGGCACGATTTCCGGCCCGAATACCGCCGGATCAAGACCATCATTGAGCAGATCGGCAATTTTCCCATCGTGGCGCTCACGGCCACGGCCACGCCCAAGGTGCAGTTGGACATCCAGAAAAACCTCCAGATGGAAGAGGCCGACTTTTTCAAGTCGTCGTTCAACCGGCCCAACCTTCATTATGAGGTCAGGCCCAAGAGCAACACCAATAAACAATTGATCCGCTTTATCAAAAACCACAAGGGCAAGTCGGGCATTGTCTATTGTCTGAGCCGGAAAAAAGTGGAGGAGATTGCCGAACTGCTCCGGGTGAACGATGTGAAAGCCCTGCCTTACCACGCCGGGCTCGATGCTGACGTGCGGGTTCGCAACCAAGATGCTTTCCTCAACGAAGATGCGGACGTGATCGTGGCCACCATCGCCTTTGGAATGGGCATCGACAAGCCCGATGTCCGCTTTGTGATCCATTATGACACGCCCAAATCGCTCGAGGGCTATTACCAAGAAACGGGGCGGGCTGGCCGCGATGGACTGGAAGGCCACTGCCTGATGTTCTACAGCCCCGACGACATTGCCAAGCTGGAGAAGTTCAACAAGGACAAATCGGTCACCGAGCGCGAGAATGCCAAGTACCTGCTCGATGAAATGGCTTTTTTTGCCGAATGTTCGGTGTGCCGTCGCCGTCAGTTGCTCCAGTATTTTGGTGAGCGCTACAAAGAAACCAAATGCACCGAGGGTGGCGGCTGCGACAACTGCAATCTGCCCAAAGAAAAGCATTTTGAAGCCCGGGACAAAGTGATGATCACCCTCAAGACCGTGTCACAAACCGATGGGCGCTTTGGCATCGACCACTTGGTAAACGTGATCCGGGGCGTGGAAGAGCAGCACGTGATGAGTTATGAGCACAACTTGCTCGATGTGTTCGGCAAAGGCAAGGAAGACGATGACATGCACTGGAAATCGGTCATCCGGCAGACGATGCTATTCGAGTACCTCGAAAAAGACATCGACAACTTGACCATTGGGGGCTTAAAAATGACCGAAAAGGGCGATCGGTTCTTGGAACGGCCCAACTCGGTCACTTTTTACAAAGATCACGACTATTCCAACACCGAAAGCGACAACGAAGATGGCGAGAACTCTTCGTCAAATGAGGCCGTGCCCCAGGGCAATGCCTTTGACGAAGCCCTATTTGAGATGCTCAAGACCATGCGCAAGAAAGTGGCCAAGCAGAGAAACTTGCCGCCTTACGTGATTTTCCAAGATCCCTCCCTCGAGGAAATGGCCACCACCTACCCCACCAACCTCGAAGAACTATCGCAGATCAACGGAGTGGGGGCCAGCAAAGCCCAGAAATTTGGCAAGCCATTCATCGATGCTATTGTCAAATATGTTGCCGAGAACGACATCACCACCGCCGCCGATGTGGTGGTCAAGTCGACGGTCAATAAGTCAAAAACCAAAATATTTATCATCCAACAGATCGACCGCAAAGTGGATCTGGAAGAGATAGCCGAAGCCAAAAGCATTGGCCTGGCCACGGTAATAGCCGAGATCGAGCACATCTGCTACTCGGGGACCAAGCTCAACCTGGACTATTATATTGGCCAGATCATGGACGAGGATCGGCAGGAAGAAGTGTTCCAATACTTCATGCTGGCCGAAACCGACAACATTGCGGCGGCAGTCCAAGAACTTGGCGACGACGAGTTCACCGAAGAAGAACTTCGCTTGATGCGGATCAAGTTCCTTTCCGAAGTCGCGTTGTAACCGACACCAAAAAAAACCTGCTGGCAAGCCGCGGCTCTGCCAGCAGGTTTCTGGTAAAATCAACCCAAACCGCAACCTTGCCACCTCTTGGTCGAGTTAAACAAGCGGGCTGCTCAATCAAGCAAAATTAATCTGCAAACGCAGGTGTTTCGGCGAAAGGTCTGAATTTGCTGACTGGATCCGTGACCAGTATTTCAACGGTAACCGGATCAGCTTTCAGGGCGATGCCAATTTAAGGTTCCAACCGTACGGGGTATTTTCGGTTGATTTTTCCGGTAACCGCCTCCGGTTCCCGTCCCCGCAGCGCCAACCTGTGATTGCTGGGCCCCAGCATGAACTTCACCTTCTCGCACAGCGTGTTCCTCACGGCCTCTGTGCAGTACAACAGCCAGATCAACAAGGTCAACATCAACACCCGGCTACAGTGGCGTTTCCAGCCGGTATCGGATCTGTTTTTGGTCGATACTGACAACTATTTTCCCGATACGTTCCAAGTCAAGAACCGGGCAGTGGTGCTCAAGTTCACTTACTGGTTGGACAGGTAGGGGAGGTTAAACGCCCTCCACCAGCTTGATCTCCTCCTCCGTCAAGCAGTATAATGCGTACACCAATTGGTCGATTTGGGTTTCTAAATTGTGGGTGTTGGCAGTGGGGTTTTGTTCAATTTATTCGCTAATTCTAAATAATTTGTCACTTTGTGATAACTTAACTACAAAATATTCTTCTTTATTAATCTCAACTGGGAGCTTATCTTTGAGAATTGAAGCAACAAATTGAATATTATTTCTATTAACGAACTCTGCAATTTTTATCAACTGATTGTCATGCATTAGTTCCTTTTTATCATTTAGAAGAAAATGCAAACAAGGAATATTTTCTTCGTCTGCAAATAAAGTGTAAGCAAGATCAAAGCAAGATATTTCTCCCTGCTTTTTACCTGAACTCATATTTGCATTAAACGCACTGAACTTGTATAATCTCTGTTGTTTTGTATTGGTAATGATGTCGTATTTGACTGCATACTGCTCTCCATACAGCTCATTTGAAATGGAAGCAAAGTGTTTGTTAAACTTATTGAGTTGTGTTTTTACAATTAGTTCAAAGCTATCACTGAATAGTTCGTCGTCAATTTCACTCAATTGTTTATTAAATGCTTTTAGATTAGAATCAACTTCACTCAATTGTTGAATGATATTTTCATACTCGCCTTTGATTCTGTATTTTTCCGTCAATTCGGCAATTATTTTTTCAAGTTCTTCAAACGAATCACTTTTTGAAATTTCAGCAGCTAATTTTTTTTCTTCCGCAAGCAGTCGTTTTAAAACATTGCTGTTTTCTAAAATAGATTTCTCAAGGATTGGTAATTCCTTTATTATATATTTCACCTTTTCCTCCACCATTGTATTGTGAAAGGAAACAAGGTCTGAAAATGACTTTTGGATTGTTGATACTTTGGATGTGGCTTGTTCGTATATGATTTCCAACTGCCTCAAGTCAATGTCTGATTTGCTGGAATTGAGTTCTGTTTCAGCTTCTTTTATCAAGTCTTTACGAATGTTTAGTTTTCCTATAACTGAACTTATTTTATTGACTTTATATTTAACTTCGTTTAGCTTATCTAAGTCCCTTTCAAAATTTTCATTTAAGTTGAAACTACTTTTCTTTTTGCTAAGGACTTCAATGTCGTTGTTGATAAGGGACAACGCAGTTTCATAAGCTGTTTTTGTTTGATTCTTTTCAAGTCGGGTTCTGTAAGTATCCTCTTGCTTTATTTTGGTTAAAATTTCTTGTTTGCTGTTACCCTTAGTGAATTCACATCCAAAAAGAAAAAGATAAAGAGTTTCATACTCTGCATCAGAAGTGTATCCATCAAGCGTTTTGAGTGTATTGTTTGTGCTTTCGTCTTTATATCGGATATTATGTGAAATTATTTGTCTGAAAGTTGGCTTGCTGGCAAGATGCGAAGGGAAAAGGCGAGTACTTAAATTTAATTCGAATTCATCCCCAGGCAGTTGATTTCCATTGATTGTCCTGATAACTTCTTTTCTTGCTAAAAAATTTCTTTTAATCACAATATCCTCTGTTCCTTTATCTAAGTCATTTGTCATGACAAGTGTAATTAGAACTTTATTTTCAATCAGAAAATCTTTGACAAGTTTATATTCTTGTTTTTTTGTTTCATGATCAACATATATGTGCTTTGAATTCGCCCCCAAGCAAAAATCAACCAATTTAAGAACCGTGGTTTTACCAACAATGTTGCCTGTGATTTGATTTTCACTTTCGTCAACAATCAAGTTAAGTCCTATGTGAAATTTTATTTCACGAATGACTGCTGAACCGCGTGTTATTGTTAGTGATTTTAAGAACATAATTCTATTTCGCCTTTCGGGTTAAGTTTTGCAACATCCAACAAATACAACCAATCTAAACAAAGAATGAATATAGAAAACGACATCTTTCTTTTGCCTTTTACTTCCTGATATAGGTCAAGCATTTTATAACTCGCCTCTTTTTTTAAAGACTGGATTACAAATGCACCATTGTAGTAGATGCTATTGTCAGGATGAATATTGTCAGGTAGTAGCATAATTGTAATCGTTTGGGTTTTCAAAAATTTCGCATCTGATAAATGCGTCTACAACAAGTATGTTTATGCGTAACTGTTTAGGTAGGTAAAGTATTTGATAATCAATTAGTTATAAAATTTAAAGTTTGCTTAAACGGGTATGCAAATTAACTTAAATTACTGATAATCAAATAATTATAGAAATAAGTAATTTATTTAAAATCAAGCCAATTATTCATAACTAATTTATTTTCAATTAGTTATGAATAATTAGAGCACCTAAACAGTTGCGTTTATGCAAAGTTCAAGTTCGTCAAATGGAATGGAAGTAAAGTTTGAACTATTTAAAACCTTTTCTTGCACTTTTGAAATAACTTCAAAAAAAAGTTGGTCATCATTCAAACTACTTTTTGATTTTGCATATTCTTGTCTGATTGTTGAAAGAACTGAATTGCTTTTATTGCTTCCTTGAGAGTCAAATTCTGAGTAGATTTTATCAACCCTACCATAGTGAACCATATAATCATCAATTATTAATTTTGCAGAATTCAAATTATTGTGAGTTATTTTTCTTTCAATCTCAAAGCTTTTAATTTCGGCAACTGCTTCAGTTTTGTTCCAATCTTTTTTTGATAGAATATTTATTACAGTAGCTAAATTAAATTCTAATTTCATTGTATCAATTTCTGTTGCCAATTCCTCTTTTACAAATTGATAAATTCTTTTTTGGTCGTTTATATGTAGTCCTATAATTTTAGAAAGAATTGAGTTTTTATCAATGATGTCAGCAGCAGGAGTAAAGTTAATTCCGTGAGGATTTACAAAGGTCGCCTTTCTTAAATTATCTGCATCTTTTGCGATGGAAAGAAACTTAAATGTGTAGCCTAAGTAATTTTTGATTGAGACCTTAGAAAGTGAAGATTCAATTTTCTGTTTGCTTGAAGTAGCTGAAACTTGAATAACAAACTTATTGGTGTGGTCAATCAAGTCGATTGCTTCAACATTTTGTTCAATGCTATTTTCGTTTGTAACATTCCATCCGTACACCTCATTCAAGAAGTATTGATAGAAACTTTCTGAGTGTCCATGAAAGTCCAAAATATTCAATCTGCCTCTGGTAATTATCCGAGTGGCAAGAATATTTATCTTTTCTTCAATAACATTAAAGTAATTAGATCTATTCATTTTTTGTTTGCAAATTTAAGCACTTTATATGTAAATATTTTATGGTTAAAGTTTTGATTTTCATTGGTCAATTTAATATTACAATTGTTGTTGTACGCTTTCCGTTATCATTCCTGTAAACGTAATTTTCACGCTTTTTTCACTTTATATCTGCGTTTGTCCAACACAATGAAACGCTTCGCATTGATTTTGATCACGTATTTCTTGTCCCCCCTTTTTTTATTGTACGGCGAAGTTTTAGCTTGCTAAAACTTCGCCTCGCTAATCCCAACTTCGAGTACCATTACTTGAAAATGGGGTATTAGTGCGATTTATGTCCAAATTGTCAATTGAGGCAACTTTGTTTAGCCATCACATTATTAATTTCACTAGGTATTGTGCAAATTTGAATATTTATTCTCAAATATCCAAATTGCCTAGGTCTTTTACCCCCGCTAAAACCGTTGGTCACGGCGCGGGGCAACCCTCGGTGGTTTAGGCACTTACAGGCCCGGGCAAGCACCGATCTGGGGCGCAAAAGCGGAATGCGCCCACTGGTTACTCCACCACATTGACCAGTGTACCGATCGGCCCGATGGTGATCCGAACCTCGTCGCCGCGGTGGAGTGTGAACGTGTCGGGCGGCACAATGCCCGTGCCCGTCATCAGTAGTACCCCGTGCGGGAAGCTGCACTCGCGGAACAGGAAGCCGACCAGTTCGGTGAGTTGGCGCTTCATCTGGCCGATCTCGATTTCGCCACTGAACACGGTCTGGCCCGCCCGCTGGATAGCCAATGAGATAAGCGTGGTGGGGGGCAGGGGCTGCTCGGGCACATAAACCCCCGGCCCCAAGCCCGCACAGCGGTCATAAGATTTGGCCTGGGGCAAATACAGCGGGTTTTCGCCCTCGATGCTGCGCGAGCTCATGTCATTGCCAATGGTGTAGCCCACGATTTCGGCCTGCGCATTGATCACCAGGGTCAGTTCGGGCTCGGGCACGTCCCAAGTGCTGTCGCGCCGGATCCTCACGGGCTGGCCCGGGCCGGACACGCGGGCGGGAGTGGCCTTGAAGAAGAGTTCGGGCCGCTCGGCCACATACACTTTGTCATAGAAAGTATCGCCCCCGGCGTTTTTGGCTTCTTCCATGCGGGCATCGCGGCTGCGCAGGTAGGTGACCCCAGCGGCCCAAACCTCTTGCCGCAATCCAATGGGCGGCAGCAGTACTTGCTGGGCGAACCAAGCCGGCCCGCCCGCTGGGCTGAGGCTGCGCAGCTCGGATTGCAGGCGTTCGTGCAGTTGGCTGCGGTTGACGACGCTCTCCCAGTGGGGCTGGAGCGAGAGATAATATTGTTGCTCGTGCTCAATGACGGTGCCATCGGCAGTACGGAATAATTTCATGCTCACGGAGTTTCCTCAAACGTAAGCAAATTTTGCTGGTTACTCAACTAGATACATTTCCAATTCACCAATAATTTGCTGGCAAATGGCCTTGATGTCCTCGCTGGCGTGCAACAGATCCGCGCGTTTGGGGCGCATGGTCAATAGCTTGGCCCCTTGGCGGAGCTCTTTTTCCAAACGGGCAGTCTCAAGGGTTTTCATGGTGGGGGTCAACTTGTGGAGCAGGCGCAGCACACCCATACTGTCTTTTTTGAGTATGAGATGTTCGTATTCTTCGCTCAATTGACGGAAGGCCCGGATGTAGATGGCGGTCAGTTCCCGGCGGAAGGGATCATCCCCCAACGACAAATTGATGACATTGGTATAGTTGAAAAGGCTGGAAACGGCCACCACTGGCGGGGGCAGTTTGGTTGCCGGAGCGGGCCGGGCCGATCCGGCCCGGATGTATTTGGCAATTTTTTGGTATAATTCGCTCGGGTTAAACGGCTTGCTGATATAATCATCCATGCCAGCCGCTACCACCTTGGCCTTGACATCGGACATGGCCGAGGCCGTCAGGGCGATGATGGGCACCGTGGCGAAATAATCACCAACCATTTGCCGGATCGCTTTGGCCGTTTCGTACCCATCTTTGACCGGCATTTGCAAGTCCATGAGTACGATCTGATACGCTCCGCTGCTGATTTTTTCCAAGGCAATGTCACCATTGGCGGCATAATCCAGTTCCAGCCCCCATTTGTTGAGGAATTTGGTGGCCACTATCTGGTTGATTTCGTTGTCTTCCACCAGCAGTACCCGCGTACTGGGCAGGGGCACAAACTCAAACGCGGGGGGCTGCTCCGATGCGGGGAATGGCATTGGGCCGGCCCCCAGCTTGAACCGGAGCAAAAACCAAAACTTGGAACCTTTGCCCAGCTCGCTTTCCACCCCAATCTGGCTGTCCTGCATCTGGAGCAGGCGCTTGACAATGGCCAGGCCCAATCCCGTGCCGCCATAGATGCGCGTCGTATCGGTCGAGGCTTGGGTAAACTGCTCAAACACATCGCGTATTTTGTCTTCGGGAATGCCAATGCCCGTGTCAGTGACCATAAATTTAATCAACACACTATCGGCATCGCATTCTTCTTGGAGCACATCGAGCGACACCCGGCCTTGTTCGGTAAACTTGACGGCGTTGCCCACCAAGTTGGAAATGATCTGGCTCAGGCGCACGGAGTCGCCCACTATGAATTCTGGCAACTCTGAATCGAGCAGTATTTTGAAAGCAATCCCCTTTTCCTTGGCCTTGAAATCAAAACTGTTGCGAATGCCATTGATGAAATTGCGCAGGTTGAAGTTGGTTTCCTCAAAACTGATTTTACCCGCTTCAATCTTGCTGAAGTCCAATATATCGTTGATCAGCACCAATAGGTTTTCGGCTGAAAATTTTAAGGTTTGCAAGTTGGGCACTTGGTCGGGCTTGGGGTCTTCTTGGAGCAGGAGGTGGGTCATCCCGATCACGGCGTTCATGGGCGTGCGGATCTCGTGGCTCATGGTGGAGAGGAACAGCTCCTTGGCCCGCATCGATTGCAGGGCATCTTCCTTGGCCTTGATCAATTCTTTCTCTACTTGCTTGCGCTCGGTCACGTCCTTGTATTCCCATAAATGACCGCTGTAAACGCCATCAACAAAAATGGGAACGTAGTCGCGCTCAAGGATTTGGCCGCCCAAGCAACCGATCTCTTCTCCGGTGGCCACTACCCGTTTTTGCACCAGTTCATTGAGCCGTTCTTGGAACTGGGCTTGGTTTTCCACTAAATTGATCACCCATTGGTTGATTGATTGGCTCGATTTGTTCAGCAGGCCCTCAATCGGGCTTTTGATCTGAAAAATATCGGCAAACCGTTTGTTCATCAACACGACCTGCTGCTTTTCATCTTCTACCAATATGCCCGCTTCCATGTTTTGGATCAGGGCCGAAAGCCGCGAGAGGGCGGTATTGATTTCTGTTTCGGACTGTTTGCGCTCGCTCACGTCACGCGAGGACGATTGGATCCTCACAATATAGCCCTCGGAATCAAACACGGGCTTGGTCACCGTCTCGAACCACGTGTAGCTACCGTCCTTGCGGCAAATCCGGTATTGGTGTGTGAGGGCGGTTTGGCCCTGTTTCAATTTCTCGAACATCCGGCGGTATACCTCCACATCTTTGGGGTGGTACAGTTTGGTGGGCAGCAGGCCGATCAGTTCTTCGGGTTCATAGCCCAGCAGTTCTTTGGCGGCCTGCGAAATGTATTGCAGTTTGCCATCGGGATAGTGCAGGCAGATGAGATCGTGCGAATTTTCGGAGAGCAATCGGTACAGGTTGACACTGGCCCGGATTTTTTCTTCAGCCAGCTTGCGATCGGTAATGTCCTTGGCCTCAATGTTGAGGTAGCCCAACGAAAGCACTGGCGTGAAATTCAGGGAATAGAACCGGTTTCCGACCAACACTTCAAACTCACCGGCGGTATTTTTGGTTAATAAATTTCTGGTTTTGGATCCGGTTTTTTCCGCAAACTGGTCAAGCAGGTATTTTTCCAGTTCCGGGTTGCGTTGATTCGAATAGATCAGCGTGCCGTTGGGCTGCATCCTGAATACTGGATTGGGGTTTTCTTCGGCGATTTTGGCCAGTGATTTGACCGTTTCCACCGCACTGGCTTGATCTAAAATCCCCCGGGAAAGCACCAGAACGGCTTGGGTTTCCCCATAACTGATGGCACTCAAACTCAGTTCGATCGGAATGCCCGGGCCAGTTGGGCCTTTGTCGGCACTTTGTTTGATCACATTCCGCTTTTCTTGCACCTCGGCCAATAAATCCGGCCACTGTTGACCAACGCTGGGGAACAGGTCGGCGAACCCCATCGACACCAGCTCGGGTTGGGCCAAGCCAAACCATGACTCAGCCTTGGGATTGGCAAAAATTAGTTGGCCCGTGAGATCGCAGATCAGCACCGCATCCGGTAGATAATTGGTCCATCCGTACAAGGCGGCCAACTGCTGGCGCAGTTTGTCTTGGCTGGCTTGGTGTTGCATGGTGGGAGGTCTAGTGCTGCGATGACCGCGGGTTTGTTTCTCCATCTGGCTGGGGTCTGAAAAGTCCTATCTTTTCTTTATTTATTCAAATATATTGCCAGTTCCCCCATTTTCCTAGCTTATTTCCAAAGTTTGCAGGCGGATTAAATTACTGTAGAGCCCATTGGTGGCGGCGGCCAGTTCTTCGTGGGTGCCGCTCTCGATCACTTGGCCCTTCTCGATCACATAAATCCGATCCACTTTGCGGATGGTGGCCAGCCGGTGGGCAATGATGATGCTGGTGCGGCCTTTCATCAGTTCGTCGAGGGCTTCTTGGACGAGTTGCTCCGATTCGGCATCGAGCGAGCTGGTGGCTTCGTCCAGCAGCAAAATGGCCGGATCCTTGAGAATGGCCCGGGCAATGGCCACGCGCTGCCGTTGTCCGCCCGTGAGTTTGACCCCGCGCTCGCCCACCAGTGTGTCCAGCCCATCGGGGAAGGATCGGATAAACTCCCAGGCATTGGCTTTTTGGGCTGCGCCGATAATCTCCTCGTCTTTGGCCCCCGGTTTACCATAGGCGATGTTTTCGCGGATTGTGCCCCCGAACAAGATGACCTCTTGGGGCACAATGCCCACATTTTGGCGGTAGGCCCCCAACTGATAGCTGGCAATGGGCCGACCGTCTACCAAAATCTGGCCACTCGAGGGCTCATAAAACCGCAACAGCAACTGGACAATGGTCGATTTACCCGCCCCGCTGTGTCCCACCAAGGCGATTTTTTCGCCGGTTCGCACTTGCAAGTCAAGCCCGTTCAGT
Organism: Cytophagales bacterium; assembly: GCA_038209965.1. GTDB lineage: Bacteria > Bacteroidota > Bacteroidia > Cytophagales > Thermoflexibacteraceae > JALONO01. The sequence goes on from JBBQXF010000009.1 coordinate 17,536, forward strand.
ACCTGCATATCGGCCCGGCTAGGGTAAGAGAACTTTACATTTCGGTATTCAATATTGCCCAGCGGTCTGAACTGCTCACTGGGCAACGCGGCCCGGTCAAATTCGCCGGGCATTTCCAAAATTTCCCGCATCCGCTCTGATGCGCCCACGGCCCGTTGAATTTGGCCATAAATATCGCCCAAACCGCCAATGGAGCCGCCAATAAACATGGTGACGACGACAAACTGGGTCAGTCCACCCACCGAGATCACTTTGTCCTGCATCAGGATGGCCCCATACCAGAGCACCGCCACAATGGCCCCGAACAAGGCCAGCACCACGAATGACACAAACGCGCCCCGGTAGTTGGCCCCGTTGAGGGCTGTTTTGATAACTTTTTGGAGCGATCCCATGTAGCGGGCCACTTCCACAAACTCATTGGTGAACGCCTTGACCATTGAGATCGATTGGAGCGTCTCTTCGACCACTACATTGGCAGCGGCCAGTTCGTCTTGAGTCTGTTTGGCCATCTTGCGGATGTAACGGCCAAAAAACAAACCCGCAATGACCAGCACCGGCACTACGGCCAGCATGAAAAGGGTGAGCTGGGGCATGGTGTAAAACAGCATGGCTAAGCCGAAAGTCAAGATCAGGGTCTGGCGAAAAAATTCGGCCAACGTGATGGAGAAGGTGTCTTGCAACAGGGCCACATCGGCCGTGACCCGGCTCATCAGTTCGCCCGTGCGGCGGGAGTCGAAGAAGGTCATGGGCAGGGTCATCAGTTTTTGGTAGAGGGCGGCGCGGATGTCGGCCATGCTGCGTTCGCTCACCCGGGCAAAAAAGAAAACCCGGAAAAAGGAGAAAAACGACTGAACAAACAGCACGAGCATGATCAAGCCCGCAATTTGGTTGATTTGGGTCAAATACCAGTCGGCTTTGCCCGAAGCCACATCGATGAGCTTGCCGATCAGGTAGGGCACGGCCAAAACGATGATACTGGAGAAAAACAAACAGACCATTCCCGCAAAAAAGAAGGAACGATAAGGAGACATAAAGGAATAAATACTAAGCAGGTTGCGAAAAGAACTTTTGTTCAATTTGCCCGCTTCCAGGTCTTCGTAATCGCGGCGCGCCATAAGTGGAGGAAAAAAAGAAAAAATGACGCTTGTGAATCAGTTGCGCCCCGGTCGGCTAACTTGCCGGCCTGATGGTTTTACCCTAATGCTTTTTGGCCAAAATTGTGCCCTGTTCTCCGATCTGCCAAATTGTCTTGCTCTAGCCAACGGCGAAACTTCCCAAATTGGCCGAAAATAAGGAAATTTACCTTCTTATTTTTATAAAATGAAACAATTACTGCTTATCATATTCATTGTCAACTGTTTAGGCATTGTGTGCACTCGGGCCCAAACGTATCAGCTCATTGGCGTGGTGATGGACAGTGCGGTCCGTAAGCCAATCTCGGGCGCAATGGTGTTTGTGGGCCACACGTCTTTACGGGCCAATACCGATCGCCGGGGGCATTTTACCATTGCCCAAGTTCCCTTGGGCACGGTCGACGTGGTGGCCAGTTCGTCCGAACACCGCCCGGCGCGGCTCACCCTGCGCCAAACCAGCGATTCCATCCGCCAGCGCGACACAATCTGGCTGCGGCCAGTCCGGATCCCCTCCCTGAACGAGGTCATTGCAACTGCTTCGGCCAACGATAAAAACCGGAGCAAAGGGCTGGCCCTGTTTTTTGACCGGTTCATTGGCACTTCCAACACAGCCCGGGCGTGCAGGCTCATCAATCCGTGGGTATTGGAAGTGCAATTGACCAAGCAGGAGAAAAAAGAGCACTTCCGGGCCAATGCCACTGATATTGTGGGGATTGAGAATCTTGAACTGGGCTACACCTTGCATTGCTATGTGGAAAAGTTTGAGGTTCTGGATCGGGTGGCCCGTTTCTGGGGTGCGGTGGGCTTCTCCGAAATGCTCCCCAATGACCAAGCGCAAGCCAGTCTATGGCAAACCAACCGCGCCCGGACCTATGGCGGCTCGCTTTCCCACTTTTTGCACACCCTCACCTCGGGCAAAACGGCCAAGGAGGGTTTTTATTTGTACCCGATCGGTAAGGACTACCCCTACTTTTACTCGGCCCGGGTTCCTGAAAAAGTAACTCTGGCGGAAGGTGCCACTTTGCTGGACACCACGGCTTTCGCATTTGAGCGGAAGCTGCGGCTCAAGGGTCAAGAATACCTCCAAATCAATTATGACCGGGAACCGGAAGAAGTCATGTTCCGCAAGTTTGCCAAACAGATGGCCAACCGCTTGGAGTTGGAGAGCCGTTTCCAGCCTTCCTGGCTCAGGTTTTTCCGGCCCGAGGGCACAGTGTTCAACACCGCCGGCTGGCTGTGCCACCCCAATGAAGTGGATGTATTGGGCTATTGGGAATTTGAAACTTGGGGTGACCGCGTGCCGGCCAATTTCTTGCCCACTAAATAATTGACCATAGTTTTTTATTTGTACATTTAGCAGCAACCGTTTAAAGTATAAGTACTTCATTTATCGCTATTTGAGTGATAAAAAATGTCATTAATTACTTCCTGTGGCTACTCAATTAAGTAAAGGCATCGACAAATAAGATATGAAAAAACCTGGTTAGTATTTTTGTAAATTCATCTTTTGATTATTTTGGCAACTATTTGGTTTCAAAATTAAAATACTAAATATGCGTACCCATTTGATTGAACAGTGCACAGCGTGTTTTAGTTTTGAATTAAAGTAAGTTAAATTTCATACTTTTAAGCTCACCAACCAATCCTTTTTACTTAACCGATTGCTCACTTTGCAAAAATACTTTTTCCATGTTTTCTAAAAAAAGCTGTCTATTGCTGTTCCTTTTTGTCATGTTGAGTGTTGGCACACGGGCCCAAGACATTGTGGGTACGTGGAAAACGATCGACGATGGCGATGGCAAAGAGCGTTCCATTGTAGAAATCTACAAACAGGGGGATGCCTACTTTGGCAAAATCACCAAGATCTTCTATCGCCCGGATGAGAAGGAAAACTCGGTCTGCGAACTGTGCACCGACGATCGCAAGAACCAAAAGACCTTGGGCATGGTCATTCTGCGCAACCTAAAGCGCAAAGGGGACGAGTTTAAGGAGGGCAACATTCTCGACCCCCAAAATGGCAAAGTCTATGACTGTAAACTCTGGGTGGAGAACGGGTCGCTCAAGGTCCGGGGCTACATTGCTTTTTTGTACCGCACCCAAACTTGGTACCGGGCCAACTAATGGCCGATGGCCCCAAGGTCACACCACTTTGCCTTCTTTTTGGTATTCCAAGTGGATGCCTTCCAGAAGGTCGGTTTCCCAGAGTTCGGTTTGCTGGCGGGCCACTGCACGGAGGGCGCAGAATTGGATCACGTTCATGATGGCCGCTCCGGTCAGTTCATAATTGCTTGCAATTTTGGCCAGATCAAGGTTGGGGGCCAATTTGGCCACGGTGGGCAAGCCCTTCTGCCACAAGCGGAGGCGCTCGGCCGCCGTGGGCACGGGAAAGTGGATCATGGCCTGAAACCGCCGGGAAAAAGCCGGGTCAATGTTGCCCTTGAGATTGGTGGCCAAAATGACCAAGCCATCGTGTTCTTCCACTTTTTGCAGTAGATAGGCCACTTCTTGGTTTGCGTAGCGGTCGTGCGCATCTTGGGTTTCGGTGCGCTTGCCAAACAAGGCATCGGCTTCGTCAAAAAAGAGGATCCATTCCTTGGCGTGGGCCCGCTCAAAAACCTTGGCCAAATTCTTTTCGGTTTCCCCAATGTATTTTGATACCACCAACGAAAGATCGATCCGGTACACCTCGCGCCCAGTGTGCTTGCCCAGCAGGGTGGCCGTCAGGGTTTTGCCCGTCCCCGATGGCCCGTGGAACAAGGCCCGGTAACCGGGTTTGAGCACTCGGGCCATTCCCCAGTCATCGCGCAGGGCGGTTCGGTGCTGGAGCCAGTGCCCGATGTCACGGATTTGGGTCAGCACCGCACCGGGCAGCACGAGATCGCTCCAAGTTTGGTCGGTGCTGAGGTGCTGGGCCGGGAACGCCGCCCCGAGGACCGGCCCGGCCACTTGGCCAGTGGTAAAAAGGTCGATATACTCGGCATCGAGGATGAGCCGCCCACCTAGGCGCGGCTCGCCCAGCCGCACCTCTTCCAAGCAAAGGATGCGCTGCTGGGCCAACCAATGATCCGGGCTGAACAGTTTTAATACCGCTAATCTTTGATCAGGGGCATTGCCGGCCAGCAAATAAAGGGCGGTTTCGCCCGTGGGGAGCAGGCCCCGGTGGTTGGTGCCGCGCACGCCCCCGAGTTCGGGCAGATCGCCCCCGTTGGGCAGGTGTTCGCGGATCAGTGCATCCAAGAACTGGGGCTGAAGGTGGGGCACCAGAGCCAAGCCCAAGTAGCTCAATTCTGGGAGGGTAGGTTTTTTTTTGGCCAAAAATTGGGTGAAGGGCGAAACTTCGTTCCAGTCAATTTCTGGGGCAGTGGGCAGTGGCGCATCCCCCCCCGTCAAACGCCAACCAAAATAGGCTTGTAAGTGGCCTAAAACCGTTAATAAGTTGTTGGTCATCTGGGCCTAGGGTCTTCGGCAACTGGTAATGCCGCTGGCTATACCGGCTGTCGTTTCGATAAATTCATCTTGCGAAAAACCAGACTGATCAGTCAATTCGCAAGAAGCTTTGGTAATTCCACTGATATAGGCATCGATGCTTTGCATGTCAGCGGCGTGCAGCACGCCCACCACCCCCGCCGACAAGTTGACCGGGAACCGCCTGCTCTTGATGTAGGCCAAATAATCAGTGCCATGTTGGCCTTCGTGGACTCGCAGGGAGGTAGTCTTGTTCCGTTTGTCATCCGCGGTCGTTCCCTTGCCATAACCGGATGGAGCGTCTGGACTTTCCTGATACCGGGTACGAATGGTGATCTCCAGCGCCGTGGGGTTGATGTTCACCGGCGCGCCACTGGTATTGTCCTTCAGGGTGGTCACTAGGTCTTTGCCGTTGGTGGCCCAGCTATAACTAAAGCCGAAATTGGTCACTGGCCCGGTGTTATTGCGCGTGTTGCCAAAAGTATCCTTGACCACTTTTACCACTACACCGTTGATGGTCATTGAGTAAGATTCCACTGCATTGGTGATCGGATCCCGGCTTATACTGGCCCCCGGCGGCATCGGGGTGGAAATCACCTTGCGGACTTCCAGGTATTCCACCAGCTTGGTGACCACCAGTGTGGGGTCTTTGGTCTGGTGGGCTTGCACATTGGTGATCAGTGTATTGACTTCAGCGGTGGTGAGGCCCGTGATCCGATCCATCAAGCGGGCATTGGCCATATCGCGATCGTCAAGCTCGCCCTTGGCCAATCGCTCCACTACTTTGTCCCATTCCCGGATCTCATAGGACAACTGATCGTAGGCTTCCTGCTCTGCGGTGGGGAAAAAACCCAGCGGCCGTCCATTTGGTCCTTTTGGCATGGACTGGCGCCGCACAGTCGGGCCTTGCTGGAGGGTGTGGGCCAACTCATGGGCCAGCAGGTGCTTGCCTTCCCGGGTCTCGGGCTGGTATTGGTTTTGGTCAAAATAAATGTCTTGCCCCACGGTAAAAGCCTTGGCCTGCAACTGTTTGGAGATTTGCTGGGCACTGCTGCCCGTGTGGATATTGACCTGTGAAAAGTCGGCGGCAAACTGGCCTTCCATCCACTGACGGGTGTGGGCCTCCAAGCGGGGCCCACTGCCTCTTGAGGCTTCGATCTGTTGGCCCACTTCGGGGCTCACGGGTTGGCCGCTCTCGGAGCTGGCTGGGGAAGTGGTTTGGCGGTGCAACTTCTCTTCCTGCTCACATGAGTCGCACTTGCGCTGCACCAGTGGGCTGGGTTGCTGCACCACGTGGTTGGCCATGGCCTCGGCTTCGCGCTCGGCGGGGCTGTCCACTGCCCCCACTTGGAGCTTGGGTTGCACCACCGGAGCAAAAAAGGACTTGGCCGCTGGGCTTTCCTTCCCCACAGGCGCAAAAAATGGGGAATGGGCAGCGGTTTTGGCCATTGGTTCGGGCAGTGTTCGGGATGTATTTTTCATAAGGGCCTTCATTTATTCCAAGCTGAAAATGATTTAGGTGATTAATCGGTTTTTCCTTGATTTTCAATTGATTACGCTTGTGGATAGTAGAAATCTACTTGGGCTTGGGAATGATTTGATCAGTTAAGGAAAGTCATAATCCATTGATAACCAAAATTTTTTGCTGATGCCCAGCATTCCAAAGCTGGAAAACATTAGCCGTACACCCACTCGATCCGCAGGTTTTCGGCCAACCAGGGCAGGCGGATGAGGCCCAAGCCCCAACCGTAGGGAAGCCGGCCCAACAATACGTCTTGGGCTTTTTGTTCCACGGTCAATACCCAACCGCCCATTTCCCGGGCCAAGCGACCTTCCCGTTGCAAAAAACCCTCGCGCAAGCCCTCGGGCGAGGTATTTTTCAGGGCCGACCAGTGGCCAATTGCGGCCTCGAGTAGGGCCACGCCTTCGGCCAACTCATTGGCAGTGAGCACTATTTCACTTTCCAACGGCCAATACAAGGGCGCACCACACAGCACTTTGGGCAGGGTGAGGGCGTATTCGGCAGCGGCGGGCTCGCCCGTAGCCAAAAAATGGAGCAGCCGAATGGCTTTTTCACGGCTCAGATCGTCCTTGAAGTGGTCTTCGGCCAGCCAACCACAAGTGGTAAAGCAAGCCGCGAAAAACGGGTGGAGCACTACCAGCCCCGCATTGGGCAGGTAGTGTACCTCTTCGGTCGTTGACAGGTTGCCAAGGATTTCAGCCGCCTCAGCCAAGCGTTCGGTCAGGAGGGCAGGGCTAATCTCGTCCTCCGAGTGCGGTTGTCCCACATTGTGCGACTGAAAGCGGATGGTAGCCCAGCCGGTGGGCGTAAAGTTGGGTGGCAGGGAAAGCAGGTTTTCGGCCAGAAATATTTCAAGGGCCTCAAGGGTTGGGTTTTGGTTGGCCAAGGCTCGCTCAATCAAAAAAACCAGCCATTCATCGCGCAACTGGGGCTTGTTCATAACCAAAGTTACCATTTGTGCCCAGCAGCGGGTGGCCAATGAAACCACGGCGACATCTGGGGCCAGCGCCGCCAAACTGGCCCAGACCCGCGCCTCACCCAGGTAACGGGCATAGCGGAGGCAGGCGATTGGGTTTTTCAACAAGAGTGCCCGCATAGCCAGTTTTTCGTCAGCATTGAACTGGAGGGCTTGCTGGACAAAATCGTCGGTAAAGGTGGCAAAATTTCCCCAATCGGTATAAAATGGCAATTGGCCATTGACCAAAAAATGAGCGAAGGCTTCCCAAAGCAATTGGGAGGGGGATTTGTATTGTACCGCCGAACCGGCCAGTTGGCTCGGGCTGGGTTTTGCTTCACCATAAAACCGCGCTTGGGCCGCCGCCTCGGTCAATTGCTGGCGCAGCGCTTCCGTGAGTCGGGCCGTAAATTGCCCCTCGAGTTGGGCCATGTCCAGCCCGCCCAAATCAAGGTGGATCGCTTCCGCATACAAGTGGGTGCCCGCCGGGGCCAGCTCGCTAAACAGGTCGTCGAGCTGGGCCAACCAAGCTGGTTCACCCCACAGGGCCGCAATCCTCGCTTGGGCAGTTTGGGCCACTGCTTGATCAGGGGCCGCCAACAGTATTACCTGGCGTTCAATATGGTGGGCAGCCTGAACTTTCATGGGTCATTTACCAATCATGGTCTGATAAATCAAGTACTTGGGGTGCTTTGCAACGAACTGGACTGCCCTCGGGGCCGGTTTTTGGGCCAGATTTCCCAAATCGACGCTGAGGGCAAGGAAAAACCAACCATCAGACATCAACCTGGCAATTGGATTTGTTTGGCAAGTTTTTGGTCAATACAAATCGGTTTACCCGTATTTTCCAATAATTGAAGGGTCAAGGTAAACGAGGACAACACTGGAACTGGTAGAAAAGTAATGACGGAAAGCGCGTCTTTGGCCGTAATTTTATCCACCTTCAATTCAATTTGCTCATTGACGCGCCAGACCATTAGCACGGTTGGTGGCGGGGCGATCACTGCCGCCTGGACCACCATTTCCCGACCAACTCGGCGGGCGGTGGCATCGAGGGTGCTGGGGGTGATAAAAATCACCAGATCGGCTTTGGCCCCGTTCAACTCATAACTGATCGGGTGCACTCCCGGTAGGTTGGGCACAAATGCCCCAGTTTTTTCACCGATTTTTAGCGGTGATTTGATGCTAAATTTACCGCCCTCGGGTTCGGCCACCATTTTTACTGGCTTATCGGGGTTGAAGCACACAAAAGGACTGTCGGGCTCCATGCGCAGTTTTGGCAATGGGGGGGCGGTGGTGACAAAAACCAAGTCTTGACTGCTGGATTGCGAACATGCTCCATTACCCACGGTGAGCTTGACCAAAAACTTGCCACTCCCGTTAGCGGCCAATTTGTACTGGTGGGTGGTGTTGCCATTGGTCTGGGCATCGATCTTGATTGCTTGCGGTGGGGTTCTATCCCCAAAATCCCAACTCACTTCCTTGGCCTGACTGTCCGTCGAAAGGGTGAACTGGGCCAGCCCTTGGGCATTTTTAGTGATGCCAAAACCTGCTTTGGGCAACGGCAGCACGTCCACTTGGGTTGTGGCAATTTGCCCGTTGGGCGCAGTATAAGTGAGGGTAAAAGTGCCCACTGCGATCGGCTTGAAGACAAATTGGCCCGCCAACAGGCCAACCAGCTCGGGTTTACTAGCGACTACCTGCCCACCCGGTGGATCCACTTGGATGGGGAAGATGTCCTTCTCGCCCAAGCAAAAAGTGCGCTTGGCCAACGCAATGGTGGGCGGTGGTGACGGCAAGACAAAACTGAGGTTATTGCCCCGGCTGGCGTAAGAATACGGCAAATAGAAGTCCGCCACCGTGACCGAAATCCGTTCTTGCCCCTTGACCGCTCCATTTTTATAGACCAAGACAAAAGTACCGCCCCGGGGCACCCCCGCCCCATGCTCAAGGCCGGGATGCTGGCGCAGGAAAGTACCAAAAGTCAGTTGTTCGGCCAGTGAAGTTTGGCGGCGTTGGTAGCTGGTATTGAGCCGCTGCAAAAGGGGCAGCGTACCCAAAATGAATTGCGCCGGGACCTGTTTGTTGAACGGCACTAGGCTGCCCCGGTAGTCGGTCAAAGCCTTGGCAAACACGGTGGTGGGCATGGGCAGGGTCACCTGTAACCGGGGCGAACCTCGCCTTGGGGTCGGAATGAGCTTTGGAATCGGAGTGAGTTCTTTCTCATGGCCTTGGATTTGATTGATTAGATCATCGAAGTCCAGTTGTAAATCTTCAAAGTCAAGCCCCAAATCTTGGGTGATCAGCCGTTGCTGGGCATCGGCCCGGACGGCGATCACTTCGAAAGCCAATTGATGGTCGCGGCGCAGTTCTAGCACCTGTTGCAGCACGGCACCGGTGCGCTGGTTTAAGAAGCCCTCGATCCGGTAAAAGTCAAAGCCCTCGCTGCCATAGCTGAACGGCCGGGCCACCGCATCGGTCACGGGCGGCCCCGGCAAGTGATAGGACTGGATCTGGGCCTGCTGGTAGTGCTTGGTGTGCGGGTAGCTCCAAAACTGCCGCATTGCGGGTTGGTAATAAAAGGGAATGGCCCGCTGATCAAACGCCGCAACCCGCATTTGATCCAAGGTGATTTTGAGGGTCGGCACCACAAAAATGTTCTGGGAAGTTGCCGCTGTCCGCCCTCGCGCCGAAGGATTTTTGGTGCGCGATACCATTTTCGGGCCGCCGATCATTGACAGCCCGATGGCTAGCGCGGCCGAACCACGGAAAACGGCTTCGGTTTTGGCCGGGGGCACTGCAAACAACTCGATCATTTTGCCGATCCGCTGGTGCAGCCAGCCAGCGTGCTGCCGGGCATCGGCCTCGGGGGCTACGGCTGGTGAGCGCAGCAGGGAATGCCGCCACCGGGGCTGGCAGTCGCTAGGGGCTTTGTCCAGTTCCCCCAGCAACAAATGCCGGGGAAACCAAGCCCGATCCGGCAGGCAAACCACCAACCAATGGTAAGTGGCGGCCCGAAACTCGTTGTAAGCCTCGTAAAGATCTTTGAGCCAACCATATACATACTGGATCCGGCCATCGGTCAGGGCAGTGCTGGCTACTTGGCGGAGAGCTGCCCGCCAACTGGGCATTGGTGAGCTCCCCCCATAAAACGGGGTCAGCACATTGGACATCAGGTTATAAGCCCGCTCCAATTCGAGCATTAAGTCGTTGATAGCGTGATTGATAAATGTTTGAAAGCGTTTGAGCGAAAGGTCGTAGGGCAGATCATCCAGCCTGGCGCGTCTGGCCCGCAGCGGCACCAACTGGCTGCAAGCCGCCGCAGCTTGAACATGGGCGGGCTCGATGAGCTTTTCGGCATCGGGCTTGGCCACCAGCAGTATCCGCAACCGGTTGGCAAGGGAATCGCCTTTGTTATCGCAGGCCACCCCAGTGCAATTATCGGCAGCTTTGAGCTCGGTTTCCAAATACAGGAGCACGACCATGTTTTCAAGGCGGAACTCGGTGGGAAGTGCTGACGCCAAAGGCCGCACAGTAGCGGGGCTTTGGTGAACGGCCGGGAATAGTTCCCATAATTTCAGTCTGCCAATGGCCTGAAACGGCGGATAGGCTGGATGGTCGGCCAGTGCGTATGGAGCGAAGGAATCGAGGGTCAGGTCGGCCTCCACATTCAGAAGGTCGCCTTCGCTGGTGATCCCGCAGCCCCGCGAGAGGGAGATGCTCTGATTGGAATTGCGCTTGACCGTTAGCCCGCACACCACGCCTACGCCAATCAAGTGGCGGCGGCTGCGCTGGTCTTGGTCGGTGAGAAAGCCAAACAACGTGTTCAACTGTTCAGCAGTTAGCACCATGTCGGGTTTAAAAACCGTCAAGCCATAATCATTGGGATTGAAATTTACGGGCAAAAGTAGGTTAGGCATGGCCGTGTCCTTTTAGTTGAATAACAGGGTGATCTATTGGTTCAATTGATTTTAGGGTGTTTCAGGCAATGATCCCAGTGTGCTGCGCCCAAGCACAATGGGCTGTTCTTCGTTCTCGTTTTCACAATCGTGCAGCACCCCCGCCGGATAAACGGTGTGCAGGGTTTCCAGGGCAATGATCAGTTCGTTCAGTGCCAAGCGATAAGCGGGGGCTTTGTTCCCGACGGTGGCTTGTAGTTTGGCAGCGAGCCAGGCGCGGTACTTCACCTCAAAGTTGCGCAGGTGCGGGCGGCTCACCCAGCAGATGCGGGCCAAGACATGCGCTGGCAGCTCAGAGCGGATTAATTTTTCTACATAACGGCGAAAATCTACATTGGCAAACCTAGTCGTGTAGCCTGGCAAGATTACACTGGCCCGGAAACTGTACGGATCCAGCGGTTTGCAATGATCACAGTCGGGTTCGGTGCAAGCCGCCAGCCAGCCCTCATCGGTTTGGCCGGGTTCGGGGCGGAGGAGCAGGTGCTCGACCAAAAACAGGGATTCGCCCCCATAAATCAAGGTGGCCAAGAGCGCATCAATATCGGCCCAAGCCGCTTTTTTGGTGGCAAATTTGGCCGGGGTACGGGCCACGGTATTGTCTTTTGCATCGCGGAGCACGTGCTTGAACCCGCCACTCACCGGATATACCTCAAACCGCTCTCTGGCGGGCACGGGCAAAAACGCCCGGCGCATGGCGGTTTTGGCGGCGGCTTCGGTGTCAAAAATGCGGGTGGAAGTGGTAAAAACCCGCTTGAGTGTATCGGCCTCCAACTCATGGAGCCGGAACTTAAACTTGGGCGGGGCACCCTCTTCGGAAGGAAAAACCCGCATCACGGTCTGGGCAGTGGCTGCATGGGCACGGTAATCGTTGATTCCGGCCAAGCGGGCCACCCGCCGGGTCACACCCGCCACGTTGTCATTGTTCCACGCTGGTTGGCCATAATGATAGGCTGTGGCCCGGCAAGTTTGGTGGTATTCGTTCAAAAAATCAGCTTTATCTTGTAAAATCTCTTGGCCATTCCGCTCACCAAACAAGGTGTGCATCAACAAGGCATATTCATTAAAGTTTTCGGCAAAACGGGCCAACAAGTGATCCAACAACCGGTTTTTGCGTTCGGGGTTGAGGTCATAGCCTTCCAGTTGGCGGCCCAGATCGGCCAAGGCGGTGGGCAGATTGGCATGGTCAACGTACAATTCGCCGGCCCCCTCCAGACCGGCCACCACTTGGGAAAAATAGGTGCGGGGATCGGCAATGTCGGCGGGCTGGGTGCCGAAGAGTTGTTGTACATTGGCCAATTGGGCCAAGTAATTGGCCAATAACTGGTCAAAAAAGAGCAAGTAAGCCTTCAATTGCTTGGCTTGGGCCTGCCGGGCGGGCGTGGCGGAAGGGCCAAGGCCCCGGCGGCCAATCCCATAGTTATCGGGAAATTCTTGGCTGATGGACTGGTAAGCCGCCAAATCGTGCACTTCGCCCGCGGGCAAGGGCAAGGGATCGATTTGTTTGCGGTTAGCCTCGTAGGCTTCCCGTTGTAAGCCAATGAGCTGTTGTATTGCCCGGGCTTTGTCGGTCAGGCTGCCAACGGGGATAATGTCCTTGTAAAACGCCAAGGCTGCTTTGTCCACGCAGAGTTGGGGCTGGTGGCCCGTGGCAATGTGCAGGCACCAGCGCTCCCCCTCGGGCGTGCTGGTGGCCCATTCGCCGCAGGGCTTGCCCGGGTTTGGCACGAGGGTGTTGAGCCGTACCTTTTTCACGGCCCGCACCCCAGGAATCCCCATCAGCAAATTGATCAGATCGGAGGCATAAACAACTTGGCGCATGCTGGTTGCGAGCAATTCTTGATCGACAATGAACCCATTTTTCAACAACGGGCCTTCAAAAATTTGATCAATGCTCAACGGGTTGCCATCGGGATCGGTCTTGGCCCGCATTTCGGTCAGGGAGTAACGTTTGACGGCCGGGTTGAGGTATTGCTGCACCACTAACAAAATTTGGGCATACACGTCGCTCACTTTGGTCTCGGGCATCAAATCCACATCGGCACAAAACAGCAAATGTTGGACTGGAACGGGCAACACTTGGTGCAAATCCTCGCACAAATGGCGGTTGGCCAGGTAGGCTTGGCGAACGGCCGCCATGATCTGCTGCTGCACCTCGAGGTAAGTCAGCGCATTGCCGGCGGCGGCCCTGATTTGCTCGGCAATGAAAAAATCATCGAGATCTAATTTGAGGTTTAGCAATCCCCGCAGAGCAAACTGGGTTTGGTTGGCCAACGGCACACTGGCCGGCAAGGGAAGGTAGCGGAGTTGCTGGCGTTTGGCGGGGTTGGGATCGGCGGTCTCGCGGCAGTTGACGTGAATGGTGGGCGAGGCTTGCTCCAGCCAAGCGTTGCGCACCCCGTCCACATCGATGAACAGCTTGCGGTAGTCCAATTCACTGACGGGGCAAGTGGGCAGCACCGTTTCCGCCGCCGGGAACGCTTTGTAGAGCGCGGCCAGGCTGCCCGCCGAAGAGGCCAACAGATCCTTGGTGGGCAGGCTCGTGCGCAGGCCCAGATCCGTGATGGCGTAGCAAAGCATTTCCAGCACGGTAATGCCCGGATCATGGGTGTTGTAGTCGGTCCAGAGGCCACTGGCAAATTGCTCAATGTAGGCCAGTCCGGCCTTGCGCAGGGCGGCATAGTCCACAGCGAGCTGGGAAGGGGCTTGGTTCGATATGGTGATGCTTTCGGCCACGTGCTTAACAGTTTACAAATTCCCGGATGAGGTGGTTGGGGCAAGACACCAGCACCGCCATGGCACTGGACGCACTGACGGTTTCCAGTTCATCGCCCCCGATTTGGGCATTGCCCACAAAATGTTTAAGTTTGACTTGGGTAACAAAATCAACATATTCCAAGCGCTCGATGAAGTTGATGAGCACGCTCTTGGTCAGCGTGCCACCGAAGGGCACATCGGCCAAAGTATCAAATGCCCAAGGTGCCAAGTAGGCGGTCAAGGCTTGCCGGAGCACCTTTTGGTGGGTGGCAAAGGCATAGCCCCGGACAAAACGCACCTGAAAATCGAGCTGGATCTGTTCATAAACTGGGTTTGCTGTTTTGATCGCCACAAATAGCCCGGCGTGTTGTTGCAAGAATTGGGTGATTTGCTCCAGCGTGCCCAAGTCCACTTTCGGCTCCAAGGGGTTCACTGCGTTGCGGTTGCGCAGATCGGGGATCACCACCAGCGTGACGTGGCCGGGGGCCAGCTCATCGAGGGTTTCCCCGGTCAAATGGGTGTGGTTGAGGCATTTGACCTTGTAAACGGCCGGAAATGCCTGCAAAACCAAATGTTCATAATCCCAAATGCCCAAGGCGCGTTGTTTGTGGCGCAGCCGCTCGCTCACGCGGGTGCAGAACATGGCTTGATCCTCTTGGGGCTGGCCGCCAAAAGAAACATAGGGCTGGGCAATGGATTTGACGGCCCCCAAGCCTTGGCGCGACTTTTTGATCGTATTGGCGGCCAATGGTTGGATATAATGGCTTGGATCATTGTTGGCATCGCGGAACACCGCCTGGACGGCCTGGGGGTGCAGGGCGATGAATTTGCACACACTGTCAATCGGGGCGGGCCCATGAACTTCGCCCCGGGTTTTGAGTTCGCCCTTGAGCCAGAGGAGGCCCGGTTCCATCAGCGTATTGTCGGTGGTGGCCTCCGCTGGGAAATAAAACGTGACAATACCCGAAGTGAACAAGTGGTTACTTGCATCGGCCAATACCTCTTCCTCGGTCAGTTTGCGCCATTGGTTGCTGGCCAACACGCTCCAATCGATCAGGGGGGCTTCCCGCTCGGGATTGGCACTCCCCACGGCCATTTGGCAAAGGAGGTTCACCTTTTCGCGCGGGCCAACATTGGTCAAACCCAAGAAAAAAGTCCCTTCGGCTTGGTACTGGGGCAACAAATAGGTGTGCTGGCGATCTGAATTGTCCAAAAAAGCCAAGCCTTGCCGCAGAAAGGGGTGCTGGTCGGCGTGGCCAAAAGCACCAAGGTGAAAAAATTGGAGTTGTTGCGCCGTTTGGGTGTAGCTATCCGTCGATGCGTCGATCAGGGAAACCGAATTGGTGGTCGCCTCATAGTCGATCAACAGTTCTTTGGCCAAAGGGGTGTAGGGCTGGTTGGGAATGGGTTTGTTTTTGTTCTTATTGTCAGGATTTGCGTTGAAGATGATAGTTTCGGTCAATAGTTTGGCGAAGCCATTGTGGCCAAAATCTTTTTGGAGCGTGATTTTCAGCAAGTAGTCGTTGGCGGTGGCCGGGGCGCTCGATTGGAGTGGGCGGCTGATCAAGTCCGTCGACATCACATAACCGCCATTGAACAAGAAATAATTGTTGTAGGTGTAATAACTGGGCATCAGGGCCACGATCGGGCTGGCCACCGGCGTGGGTGGGATCGTGACCCCCGGCCCAAAACGGCTGAACAGCGCTTGCGTGCCCGAGCTTTGGTTTTTGAGGTTGCCGTTGAGCAGGGCAACATTGGCCGTATAGGCATTGGCATTGGTGTAAGTGCTGCCATAAGCGGCATAATAGGTAGACCAAGTGGGCAGCCCCACCCATTCAGTGAACCTGACTTTGACCGAGCGCAAGGTCTTGCCCACTGCCTCGGGACAACCCACATAGCAGGCTGACCCAATGGTGGGGGTAGGCCCAAAAGGCGGAAAAGGTTTTTCGGGGTTGAGCTTGCCAAAGTCGTTTTCCACAATCAGGCTCTTTTTCAGGCCAGTTACGGTGGCATCCACCTTGGCATGGGTAATGACTACCCCGGCCAGTAGTGCATAGTCGGCGGTGTCGGCCAGCCAGGCCCGCAGCATGGGCAACTCGGTCGTGTAATTGCCCTCGAGCTTGGTGGCTTGATAGCCCACCGCCGCTTCCTTCACTTCTGGGCCCAGCCGCACCGTGAACGCTAGCGATTGGCCACTGACGGTAAAACTGGTTTGGGGAGCATCAATCCACGCTTTTTGGCCGCTCAGTTGGATGTTTAATTTTTTGCCCGCCAAAGTGACCGGGGCAATGGCGGCAGTGGTAAAAGTGACGGTGATTAGGCGATCGCCCTCGGCCAGCAGCAGCACGGGCGAGGCCAGCGCAAAACCCAACCGAGCTTCGGGCAGGCCAACGGTGGCGGCCACCGATCCGGCACCGCAGGGCGTGGCCGGGTTGAGCTTTGGCCCGAAGGCATTCCAAGTTGGATCGGCTTCAGGCAGGGCTTTGGCCACGCCGTCGGCAGTGTTGGCCGCTGGCGCGTAAAATACTTTGCCGCCAGCCGGCCGATAGACCGTGCGCAAATGGGCAATGCCAGCCCGGTTGACAACCAATTCTTCCTCACTTATATATGTCAGGGGCTGTTTGCCCGCATCTTTGCCGGCATCCAGTTCGATTGCACTGGGCACGATCTGTTCGGCCATATTTTTGGCCAGTTCAAATACCAAATGTACCCGATCGGGCGTAGGTGGGCGCAAGGCCAATTGCAATACCTCTTGGTAATAAAAATCCAAGTGCCGCTGGGTAAGTTGGTTCAGGTCGGACTGGACGATGCCAAAGAGCCGCAAAAAGGTCAGCAGCAAGGCAAAATGGGGCTCATAGTCTTGGCGCTGGGCCAGTTCGGGCTCCAGGTTTTGGGCATCGGCAAAGAACTGCCGATAATCCATCAACTGTTGCCAAGTTTCTCCGTTATCAGCCGCATTGTGCAGATCAAAGAATTTTATTCCTATTTTTTCGGCATACTTGGCAGTAAATTCCAGCAGTTCGGGCAGCCCGCGCTCGTCCGTCCCCACGTAGCTGGGCAGCAAGGCGGCCAGTTGACGCTGGGCTTGGTTCAGGCCGTCGCGTTGCAAAGGGTTGTGTTCGGGACAATTACTGGACATATTCTTATCAATAATGTTGGATAAAATTAAATAGTCTTACCAGTTAAGTTACCTCTTGCGCAAAATCATTTCGAGGGTTTCCTATTTGCAACGAATTGATCTTGAATGATTTGTAGTCGTAAGCATAGTGATGTTCCATTTTGGTGGTGCAACTTCCACTAACCACCGATTTCGCTGCCTTCTACCTTGTAAAATGGATAGACATAATTTCGCCGCGAGTTAGTGGCCCGTACACGGTACTGCACCTCAATGAGCAATGTACCCAAACTTTCGGGCGGCTCAGAAACCGACACTTCCAGCAGCTCGATCCGGGCTTCGTGGTACAGAATAGCGGTACTGACCATGTCTTTGATCCGGGTAATCACGGTGGTGTTCATGGCCTCAAAAACTGAATTGTGGAGGTCGCACCCAAAATCAGGGGTCAACAACCGCTCCCGCAGGCGCGTGGACAACAAGATGGCCAAGCTCTGCTCAATGTCCCGCACCCCGGCGACCATTTGTACGCCCTGATCCGCTTTGCTGAAAGTGGGGGGAAAGCTCCAGCCCCGGCCCAAAAAATCGTCTTCCAATGCCATTTTTATGTCTTTTTTATTGCTAAAATATTCAATTTTGTTCACTCAGTTGATCTGGACTAAACTCCCTTTGACCGTAGCTACCGCACTGCTGCTCACTTCCAGTCCCGCCGAGCCACTGGCCTTGAACTGGGCCGAAGCCGTTTGAGAGATGTTCAACCCGTCCATGGTTACGTCATTGGCGGCTTTGAGAATTAAATCTTTGCTACTATCAATCGTGATTCCTTGATCGTTCAATATGATTTTATTGCCATTTTGATCTTGAATAGTCAGGCTTTTTTCATCTTCGTCCAGTTTGAGCAGGTTGCCCGCCGGGGTCTCGAGGGTCATTGTTTTTTTCTCATCATCAAAGGTCAATTTCATTTTACTGCGCGACACGTAGCCCTTCAATGGGTTTGCCTCATCGGCCTTTATGGGCGCCGGATGCTTGCTGCTGTGCAAAGCCCCCAGCACAATGGGGTTGCTTGGGTCGTTGTTCACAAACCCCACCACCACTTCGTCGCCGATTTCGGGCCGGAAGAAGAACCCTCGCTCACTGCCCGCATCGAGGCTCACAACCCTGGCATAAGTGCCCTCATCAGAGCTACTAATGGCTGGAAGGCGCACCAACATCCGCTCTTCCCCCGACGGATCGCCGGCAAGGCCCGTGACCACGCCAATTTGGAGGCCGGACACCATTGGCCGCAAACCGCTGGCGGCTGGCGAGCTCACGGTAAATTCATTGACAAACCAGCGGGGATTTAAGCCAAACTGGGTATCAGTTAGCCATTGACCGTTTTCCAGCCGGTGGCTCACGCCCGTTACAAGTACTTGGCCATTGAAACGTTCGCCCACCCCACTCAGCTCAATCAGGTCGCCCGGCTTCAAGTCGCCGTTGCCGTAACACTGCACCCGCCCCCGGATCTTGGCCAGGCGTCGCTTTAGCAAAGCGGCATCGGCCCAAGTTTGTAGCTCTTCCGGGGGCAATTGTCCCGCATGTTGCAGTAGCGGGCTGGCCGACAGGGCTTCGGCCACCGTTTTGGCGGATAGATTGCCTTGCTCGGCCCAATTCGGCTCAGTGGCCTCCGTTTCGACGGTGGCCAGATCGGCGGGGTTCCAAGCCACCGTTTTGAGATCAAGTACCTGATCCCGCGCATCCATTTCGGCCTCGAAAGCCAGCATGGTGGCCCCAAACTGCAAGCCCAGCACTGGTTTTTGGTCAAAGTTGGGTTTAGCGATGGTCAGCTTGCCGTCGTCCACGAAGCAAAGTTGGCCATTGGCTTCGGCCCGCATGACCACATAATCCCAGTCAGTCGTGTCATATTGGATCAACTCTGGGTGAGCGAAAGCGGTGGCCTCGGCCTCAATGGCCAGATCGGCGTAAGATTGCCCGATTTCTTCGGCGGCTTCCGAATCCTTTTTATTGGTAAAATAACGCTGACGGGCGGTCAGGGTGGTTTTGACCAACGCATCCTTGCACACGACCTTGAGCCGGGTGCTGCCGCTGGACAGGGCTTCGATCCCGTGTTTAACCACCAGCCCCTTGAAAATTATTTTTTCAATCCCCTGATACCCCGCCCAAATTTCCAAGGCTTTACCGGGCACGAACAACTCTTGGTTGCTCACCAAAAAATCGCCCGCGGCGGCATCGCCATCCTTGATCAGCAGGTGGGCCGTTGGTATCCGGTTCACCTCCTTTTGCACCCGCACCGACAACACTTGGTAAGTTTTGGCCAAGGCTGCGCCCCCTACTTTGATGGAGTAGGTGGGTAGATCGCGGGGGGCAGGCGTGGTCAACTGGCGCGGATTCTCGGTCATTGTGGTAGCCGTTAGCTGGTTTTGCGGATCGGGGGAAAGAACAATTGTTGGCCGACGGTTAGTTGGCGAAAATTGATTAAATTATTTACTTTAGCGATCTCGCGATACAGGGTAGCATCCCCGTAGATCCGGAAACACATCAGGGGCAGGTTATCGCCCTCGGCCACGGTGCGCAAGTGGGTCAGGTCGGGGGAGTTGGCGTTTTCCTGGGCCACCCGCAAGTCGTCGGCGATGGTCTCGGTGAACGATGCCTTGGCAATGGCCCGCACGGGCGAGCCGTCGGGTTTGAACAGTTTATAGGTAATACCCAGCTTATCCAGTTTGCACTTGAAAAGCAGTTTGCCCCATTCCAATTTGACAAATGGCGGTTGGTGGGTATCGCCAAGGTAGTAGAATACTGTTTTTTTGAACTGTTCCACCTGTTCCCACACGCCCTCATTGGTGCTTGCGCTCAGGGGCAGGGCAAGCCCGCCGACATTGAGTGCCCCGGTAGAATCAAACAAGAATTCAAACGCCAATTTCCGGGGCAACATCCGGGAGAGGGTACTTTGATTGCCACTGGTTCCGGCCGCTTGTTCTTGGTTTTGCTGGATTTCGTAGTTGAGCGTATAGGTCTCGGGGTTGATCACGGCCACATATACTTGGCCGGAGGCTTCACTGAAGCCACTGTCCAGATAGCCTGTGAGGGTCATCTTTTTGAGTTCACCGAGAGAATTGAACATAAGGGGGATCAGTTATCAATCATAAAACAATGCACCCTGCCCACCAGCCAGCCGACTGGTCCGTTGGTGCTTTAGCGTTCGTCCTTTTCTTGCAAAATGGCCAGTACTTGCGCCACACACTGCTCCACTAGCTGCTGCACTTCGGCTGCCGGTACCGGGCCCGTTGGGGCAGTGGCATTGGGGTCAATGGTGGCCCGGATGGTAAGTTCCTTGATCACAATGGGCATAACATTTGCAGTTTTGGGGTCAAAAATGGTTGATTGGCCAGTTTGGTCAAGCAGAGCAGTCAGCATTTGTCTAGGGCACACCATCGATCATTCATCTATTTGCCCAAGCCAACTGCTTTATATCCGGATCGTTTGGTAATAGCGATAAGTGAGCGTGAGCGTTTCGATGGCCACCGTGCTTTTTTCCGCATCAAAGCCCGAGATGTCCCACTTTTTGGGCAAAGCATGGACCACATACCACGTAAAGAGCGGAATATGCTGATCATTGAGCAGCGACACAATCAAATTCACGGGCTGGAACTCGAACGCCTCGAAGGCGTTTTTGCACCACAAGTGAATGCCCGACCCGACAAACATGCCGCGCTTGAGCACCAGATCACCGTACTTGGCCCGCAGGGGCAGTTGGTGCTCAAAGCGGTTTTCGCCCCCTTCTTTGATGCTTTCCATCTGCATTTCCACATTCAGGCCCGAAACTTCCTGAAAGCGGACATCTTGGACAGTTTGCGGGAAGAGCTCAAAGCCGACCAAAAAATGAAAACCCGTAGCTGGATACGTAAAACCGGTCATGACTAGCCCTCGTTTTGGATGCTCAACCCTTCATGAACCAGCTCGATGCTCTCGATCATCACTTCATTGGCATCAGATTTCAAGTCACCGGGGGTCACTTTGTTGGGCCAAGCATTTTTCACTTTCCAGACAATGACTGGCTCATGCTTTTCATTGAGGAGGCTGATGGTCAGGTCGCGCCGCTCAATGGAGTTGAGGGCCACGGTGTTCCACCACTTGAAAAAGTCATTGTCGCCCTTGAAACTGCCCCGCTTGAGGGTAATGTTGGAGAATTTTTGCATCCCCGGCATTTTGATTTTATGGTACTCGGGTGACACCCCGTCGCGGTACTCGATCACTTCGGTCTCGATATTCAGCCCGGAGACTTCGGTGAACCCGATCCGGGCTCCGCCCCACTCGACTTGAAAATGGAATTTGGGCAATGGATAAGTTGTGGCCATTGTAACGTTGGTTTAGTGGTTTGGATTTAGCTTTCTTGCATTTTGTGGGAGAAGCGCAGCACAATAAATTCGGCCGGCCTGACCACGGCCATCCCGATCTCGACGATCATGATGCCATTGAGCACGTCTTGGGCGGTCATGGTTTGGCCCAGGCCGACCCGCACGAAGAATGCCTGTTCGGTTTTGGCCCCGGCCAGTGCCCCGGCCCGCCATTGAAGGGTGAGAAAATTCTCGATCATGGCCCGCACTTTGACCCAGGTATTGGCATCGTTGGGCTCGAACACGAATTGCCCCGAAGCCTTTTTGACCGATTCTTCCACCATGTTGTAAAACCGTCGCACCGGCACGTAACGCCATTCGTTGTCGTTGCCCGCCAAGGTGCGCGCGCCCCACACCAAGGTGCCCTTGCCCGTGAAGGCCCGGATGGCGTTCACCGATTTGCCAGCGGTCACATCCACATTGATCCCTTCTTGTTCTTTATCGTTGATAAAATGGCTCGGCCCGATCACATAGTTGAGGCTCACATTGGCCGGCGCTTTCCAAACCCCCCGGGAGCTGTCCACCGCGGCATAAATGCCCACCACAGCGGCACTGGGCGGCAAGAGGTTGGTAATATTGGCAATGGCCAACAAAGCCTGCGATTTGAGGGCGCCATTGGTTACCCCCGACAAGGTGACGGCATCAAATGGGCCCGCCCCGCCCCCAACGACGGTATGGTCAATGGCAACGGTGGCTTCGTCATATTCAAAATCAATGACCGTTTGGAGATAAGGCGTGTAGGCCGCCCCATACTTGAGGTTGTTGATCCCCACTTGGTTGCCACGGAAATCAGTGACGGCGGTGCTGGCCGAGCTGGTCATGTCATCGATTTTCACGTCCATTACCACGAACCGGTCTTGGAGCAAGGCTGCTTGGGCCAGGGCGTCATTGTGGAGCGATTGCAAGTCTCCGTCCGACAAGGCAATGGCCTCGGGAAAAACGAGTAAAGTTGGCTCGTCGATCTTGCCGATTTCTTCCAAGCCCCGGCGCAAGCCCGCTCCGGTGGCTGTGCCGAACGCAATGGTTCCCGTTTGGGGCCCCACTGAAACGATGTAACAGGCTCCGCCGCCATTGCCAAAAAACAATTGCATGGCGTAATAAAGGAAATTTTTGGAACGAGTGGCCGGGTCAATATCAGCGATCACCTTGGTGCCTGTGGCACTTTCGGTGATTTTGACCGTGATACTGGCCCCTTCCTTGGAGGCTTTGCCAAAATACTGTTCATATTCCAGTAGCGAGGTGATGCGAAAGGGGACATTGGTCAGATCGCCGGGGACTCGCAAGTTTGCCCGCTCTGTGTAGCCAATAAAGGCCGGGATGGCGGTCTCGACTTGCGCCACCGAAGGCGGGAACAGCGCGACCTCATCGATGTAAACGCCGGGCGTTTTGAGCGAAGCCAAATTTAGGGTGCTTGCCATACAATGAATGGTTTTGGGTAAAATCAATAAATGGTAGAATAAAATTTTCCATCGGCCTCCCGGTAGGCCGTAGTGGCCGGGCCCGGATTGGGCAACGCTTTGTCACCGCTGCTCAGGGCAATGCGCCCATGCTGTACCAGTCCAAACGAACCCAAACTGGCGGCTTGGTACTGCCAAACGGTGACCCGGTTGAGCAGGACAATGCGAAATACCTGGTCTGTTTCGGGTTGTCCTCCGCCGTCGAGCAGGGAAAGCCCCAGGGTAGGGTTGTGTACAATATTTACCAAGCCAAATACAGGCGCGTTGGTAGCTTCGGCCGTATCGCGGGCCTTGAGCTCGTCGGGCACACTGCCCAATGTACCGCCCGCATTGAGCAAATTGGTTCCCGCCTTGTTTTGGAGCCAGGCAACTTGCCCGCCTTTGGCCAAACTGTTCATCGTGGCCAATGACAACTCGGTGTAGAGCGGAAAGAAGCCATCGATCAGCGAAATGGCGAACGTCAGGGCCAACCCCTCGGCCAAGGGGATTTGGGGCTTGCCGAGCGGATCAACCGACACTCCGACCTGAAAACCATCGGGCAAAGGCGCAAAGATCAACCGCTGATTGCGCAACCGCAGTTGGGTGGCTGGCGTCGGCTGGATGGCCCAAAAACTTTTCACGTCATAGTTGGCCCGCACCAAGCGCAATTCTGCCAATTTTTTAAGTTCATCGGCACTAGGTACGGCTGGGGCAAAATCATACGGAGTTTGGCCCACGTCAAGGAAATAGCGGTGCAACACCTCCACTTTGAACAACCGGCGATAACCGATCAGGAATTTTTCCATACTATCTTATTTAATTTTCCACAATCCGTCCCCCTATATTTCCCTCGATGGTCATGATGGCAGACCCGCTGCCCACTGGTTCTTGCGCCTGCTCTTCCACTACCCGCACTTTATAGAGCACGAAAGGTACTTGTTTGCCGCCAAGCGTGCCCCAGAGTTGGTTCATGCGCTCGAAGGATAGCGAACAAAGTTCAACCGAAACCCGCAAGCCGACTGCTTGCGGGTCGAGCAGGCCCGTAGCATTGGGCGAATTGGCCAGGGAAAACACATTCTTTTGCTGAAAACACTGCACTGCCCGGCCCAAGCTTTTGAGCGCAGTAGTGTAGGTTTCGCTCGTGCTGTACGTGGCACAAACCAAAACATACAAGTTCAGAAAGACGGGTGGGTTGACCAGATCAAACCCGCCCATCGCATTGCGCTGATATGGGCTGCCGTTTTTGAGGGCGTGTTCCTCCTCGGTATTGACTAGGCCGATCAGGATTTTGCCCGGCTCCGAGGTGGTGGCGGGGCTACCAAACTGCACGACCGAGGTGTTGCCCAAAAAAGGCTTCACGTAAGTATCCAGCTCACTGCGGAGAAGTTCCAATGCTTCAAAAATCATGATCCAGATGATTAAAAATGGACGACCGAAAAACTGCTTAATGGCGAACAATCACCAATCGCA
This sequence comes from Cytophagales bacterium, assembly GCA_038209965.1. GTDB lineage: Bacteria > Bacteroidota > Bacteroidia > Cytophagales > Thermoflexibacteraceae > JALONO01. The sequence continues at coordinate 41,733 of JBBQXF010000009.1, forward strand.
GATTGAGCATAACCAAAATACTACTGTTGAGTAGTGACTAGGGACAGGACAAATTACCTATTTTGGGGAAGTAAGAAGTGGTGCCCCGGGCGGAGCATGGAGATTGGGTAAATTCATGGGAAGATGCAGGTTTAGTTCAGCTATATTTTCAAAGTAAAATAAAAGCTTCGTCATAACCAAACTTTTTACAATAAATATTGCAAAAAGTTTGGCCAAAACGGGCTGCACTTTGTTAAAAATATAGTTGGACTTGACCAAGAGGCCACTATTTGGTGGGTGAGTGCCGCCCCGATCCGTTGGATCTGGGCTTTTGACCACCTTTGCCCTTGCCCTGAAAAGGTTTTTTGCTAAATTTCTTGGCTGGCGCTTGGTTGGGATCGTAGGCGGGGGCTTCGCCTAGGCTGTCGGGCAGTGGGAGTTTGACAATCGCCCGGCCAATGAGCCGCTCGATGGCAGCAAATTTGCGCTGGTCCCGTTCGTTGATGAACGTGATGGCCGTGCCGGTGGTCTCGGCCCGGGCAGTGCGCCCAATGCGGTGGACGTAATCTTCGGGGTCGTGTGGGGCGTTAAAATTGACCACCAAACTGATGCCTTCCACATCAATACCACGCGATAGGATGTCGGTCCCGATGAGCATGGGCAGGGTCTTGTTCTTAAATTCGCGCAGGATCACCTCACGCTCTTGCTGCTCTAAGTCAGAGTGGAATGCTTTGGCGATCAGGCCGGCCCGGCGCAGTTCATTGTCCAGTTGCTTGACACTCTCTTTTGTCGAGGCAAACACGATGACGCTGGGGAAATCGCCCCCTTTCAAAATATGCTTGAGCAGTTTGATCTTCTGATGGTCGTGGACCATGTACACTTGTTGCAATATGCCTTCGGCTGGTTTGGCAATGGCAATGCTGATTTGTTCCGGCTCAATCAAAATAGTATTGGCCAAGGTACGGATCTTGGGCGGCATGGTGGCCGAGAACAACAGCGTTTGCCGCTGGCGGGGCAAGTAGCTGATGATGCGCAGTATGTCTTCGTAGAAACCCATGTCCAGCATCCGGTCGGCTTCGTCGAGCACCAAGTGCTTGAGGTGCTTGAAATTGATGGCCCCGATTTGGAGCAGGGCAATGAGCCGGCCCGGGGTGGCGATCACAATGTCACTGCCCTCGACCAAGGCTTTTTGCTGCTGGTTCCACACGGCCCCGCTGCCGCCCCCATATACGGGAATGGAACTCACGCCCGTAAAGTAGGCCAAGCCTTCCACTTGCTGGTCGATCTGCACGGCCAGTTCACGGGTGGGCGAAAGGACCAAGGTGGTCAGGTGGCGTTCTTCAGTCGGAGTGTTGAGGATTTTGTGCAAAATGGGCAGCAAGTAGGCGGCAGTTTTCCCGGTGCCAGTTTGGGCACAAGCAATCAAATCTTTGTTGGCCAGAATGAGGGGGATGCTCTGGGCTTGGATCGGGGTTGGTTTGGTATAGCCCATCGAGGACAGCCCGTCCGCCAAGCGCGGGTCAAAATCAAAATCGGAGAAAGTCAATGAAAATTCCAGTTAAATGGTGTATCGAGTATGTGGTTCAAAGATAATACAATTTAGTTGTTTTTCATTGGTTTTTCCCTTGTGAACGGGGCTGGGCCGCCCAAATTTTGGCTGTTGGAGTGCCAAACCGAATTTATTTTGCGAACTTCCCCAAATTTACTTACTTTCAAGCCCACTAAACCTAGTCTTGTATGAATCCACTGTTCACCGTCTTGTTACAGGCTGCCCAGTCGGCCCCGGTCTATGAGAAAGGCATCCTCGGCACCCTGGTATTTTCCAGTATTGGCTTGGTCATGTCCATCATCGCTTATAAAATCATTGACCTGCTCATTCCCGGCCACATGTCCAAGCAAATTGCCGAAGACAAAAACTTGGCGGTGGGAGTGGTGGCGGCGGCCATGATTCTGGGCATCTGCATCATTATTGCTGCTTCCATTGCTGGCTAGCCAGTTTTCTTTGTCCTCCTAGATTTTAAAGCTTTGGCCTCTCAACTGCCCGAAAAATCGGCGGACTTGCCCATCTTGCTCGTGTCGGTGTTTATCATTGCTACTTGCGGGATCCTGTACGAACTGCTGATCAGCAGCATTTCCTCCTACTTTCTGGGCAGTAGCATTCTTCAGTTTTCGCTCACCATCGGTCTGTTCATGTTTTTCATGGGCGTGGGATCATACCTGACCCGATTTGTGAACGACCACTTGTTGGACACGTTCATCACCATCGAGATCCTGCTGGGCCTGGTGGGTGGGCTATCAGCGATCATCCTCTATTTCAGCTATTCACTCACCGAACATTACTATTTGGTGGCTTTTGCGCTCATTGCGGCCCTGGGCACTTTCATTGGGCTGGAAATCCCGCTGGTGACCCGGCTGGTCAAAGATCACGCCACCCTCAAGGACACCATTGCCCAAGTGCTATCGTTCGACTATGTGGGCGCACTGGTGGCTTCCATCCTGTTCCCCTTGGTGCTGCTGCCGTATTTGGGCACTATGCGCACTTCGTTCTTGGTCGGGATCCTCAACTTGGGGGTGGCCTATTTCAATGCCCAAGTGTTTGGCCCGCAGCTCCGGCACGGCAAGCGCCAGCGGCAGGCCGCCGGCGGTTTGATGATCGCGCTGGGCATCGGCTTCTTCTATTCGTTCCAGATCAACACGTTTTTTGAGCAGTTTGTCTATCAGGATGAGATTGTGCTCACCAAACAGTCGCCCTACCAACGCCTCGTGCTCACCAAGTGGAACCAAGACCTGCGGTTGTTCATTGATGGGGCATTGCAGTTTTCCACCACCGACGAGTACCGCTACCATGAACCGCTGATCCACGTGCCCATGGCCCTTGCCAACAACCGCGAGCGGGTGCTGATCCTCGGGGGCGGCGACGGGCTGGCCGTCCGAGAAATGCTCAAATACTCCGATGTGGGGCAGATCGAAGTGGTGGACTTGGATCCCGAAATGACCAACCTGGCCAAGGACAACCCCCTGTTCCAAAAAATCAATGGCCGGGCGTTCAGCCACCCCAAAGTGCAGATCCACAATGTGGATGCGTTCAAGTTCATCGAGCAGTCGTCCCAGTTGTATTCGGTCATCATCATCGACCTGCCCGATCCAAAAGGCCCCGAAATTGGTAAATTGTATTCCAAGGAATTTTATAAAATGGTACAAAAAAGATTGGCCAAGGATGGGATCATGGTCACCCAAGCCACATCGCCCTATTTTGCCAATCCCGCTTTTTGGTGCATTTCCCACACATTGCAGGAAGTTTTTCCGTTTGTCAAACCATACCAAACCTACGTGCCCTCTTTTGGGCAGTGGGGCTTCCTGCTGGCCGCGAACCAGTCGCCGATGCCCAACAGTGCCTTGGCCGAAGTGGCCGATCCCGACGACCGATTGGCCAAATATATTTATCAACGGCTCACTAAATGGATAACGGGCAAACAACTCCGCTATTTGGACGAAGATGTGCTGTCCACTTTGTTCGTCTTTGACAATGACAGTGGCGAAGAGGGCAAAGACAGCGTGAAAGTGAACACGCTCGATAGCCAAATCCTCATTCAGTACTACGAACAAAGCCTAAAAGAGTGGCAATAAGCAGATAACTGACCCAAATTGCCCTACTTCTTTGCAAATCAGCCCGCCAATTTTTACTTTTGGGTTTACCGCTTATATTTGTTCTCAATCACTACCACACTTTTAACCAACAGCAAAAATGGGATGCGCATCATGTGGGCCGGGCGGTTGTAGTAGCCAAGCCAAAAAGACGGCATCGGGGGCCAAAGTGACGGGTTGCCAGAACAACGGTACTTGTGGTACTTCGGGCTGTAACAAATTGAATGTTTTCGACTGGCTGGGCAATATGGAACTGCCCGGATCCCAGCGTTTTAATATCGTGGAAGTAAGGTTCAAGGGCGGGCGCAAGGATTTTTTTCGCAACTTGGCCAATGTGGAAACCACCACCGGCGATGCCGTAGTGGTGGAAGGCACCAGTGGCTACCATATCGGTTATGTGAGTTTGCAGGGCGAACTGGTCCGCTTGCAGATGCTCAAGAAAAAGGTGAAGGACGACGACGAGTTGAAATCCATTTACCGCTTGGCCACCGAGCGGGATTTGGACAAGTACCACGAAACCCAGAACCGCGAGCTGCCCACGCTCTTCCGCACCCGCGAGATTGCCAAAGAACTCAAAATGAACATGAAACTCTCCGATGTGGAGTTTCAGGCCGACAATACCAAGGCCACGTTCTTTTACTCGGCCGATGATCGGGTCGATTTCCGCGAGCTGATCAAAATGCTGGCGGGCGAATTCAAGATCCGGGTCGAGATGCGCCAGATCAGCCTGCGCCAAGAAGCCAGCCGCCTCGGGGGCATTGGCGTATGCGGGCGCGAGCTGTGCTGCTCTACTTGGCTGACCGATTTCAAGAGTGTGTCCACGGCAGCGGCCCGTTACCAAAACCTCTCGCTCAACCCGAGCAAGCTTTCTGGGCAATGTGGCCGCCTCAAATGCTGCCTCAACTACGAACTGGAAACGTACTTGGATGCCTTGGTGGACATTCCCAAAATCGATAAACCACTGTTGACCGCCAAAGGCGAAGCGCATTTGCAGAAGACTGACATTTTCCGCAAGATGATGTGGTTCAGCTACGATACCGAGAGCACTTGGTATCCGCTAACGGCCGATCGGGTCAAAGAGATCCAAGAACTCAACCAACAGGGCGTAACTGTGGCCAACTTGGTGCCCGACGCTGATCTGGTGCCCAAAGCCAACACCTCGCCCGATCCCGGAGCCAAGCCCGACTCGTGGGTGATGGACCAGTATGACGAAAGCCGACTAAACCGGACCAATGGCAACAACCAGAAACAGCGCAACAAGAAAAAACGCCGCCCCGAAGGATCGGCCAGTTTGCCGATTATCAACACTCCCGAAGCAAAACTGATGGGAGAAAACGACAACCCGCCACCACCAGTGGCCAAGAGCGAAGGCAGGGAAACTGGGAACCGCAACAATCGGCAGCAACGCGGCAACAATAACCGCAACAACCCCAATAAGGAAAGCAACCCCAACAAGGATCCCAATAAGGAAAGCACCCCGAGCACCGAAAGTGTGCCCCCCAACAAAGAAAACGCCAACCCTGCCCGGGATCAAAACCGTAACCGCGACCAGAACCGCCGCCACGAAAACAATCGGAGGGGGGATCAAAACCGCAACGCCCCGCCCAAAAACCAGAAAAACGAAAGCATTGAAGGGGCGAAAACTGGGCCGGAAAAAGAACCGTTGGTGCCAGGCGGCGAAGGGCGCAGTCCGCAGGTGACTTCACAAAAAGGCAACGATGCCAACCGCAACCGGAACAACAACCGCAACCGGAACAACGGCAACAGTAATAACCCGCCGAAGAAGGAAGAATAACCAAGTGCAGGGCCGGGGCAAGCTAATCGGTCTGACAACAAAAGGTGGCGGCAAAAATGGATTTGCCGCCACCTTTTGTTATTGGTTTTGCCACCTCATTACCATGACATTTGGCATCGATTGCCACTGCCAGAGACGCATTTATATCCAATTGGCTTGAGTCAATCCCAATCAATCAAGAAATCCCCAAAATCTTCTCAATTGTGGAACACATGATTCTGTAGCTTCACGGGCAGGTCCCCAAACCAAGCTGGCCTGTAAATGTGGGTTGGCTATCGGCAAGTTGATTACCCAGTGCCCAAAGCGAGCTAACGCAACGCTTGAATGATGGAATAAATCGCAAACCATTGTTTATTTTTATAAAATGGAACCTGCCCAGCCAAGCCAGCACGGCGGGCTACTGCAAATCAAAGAAACAAATCTGATTGCGGCCAAAATCAATTTAATCTAAGTCGATGTTGCTGTATCTTTACCTTTTATAAATCACGGTTTTAGTATTTCGTCTCTTGTCTTTAGCCATCGTTCATTATGCGGTTCAATTACCTGTTGTTAGCCTTGTCGCTGTTTTTGTTGTTTGCCAAAAAAATGGCCGCCCAGCCCAGTTTTGGGGTGGCGGATATTTACCAATCAGGCCAGTTTCGGGAGCGCAGCGTCGATAATGTAAATTGGATGAAAGATGGCCAATTTTACACCGCCCAATCCGACAATGACATTGTGCAATACAAAGTGGCCACAGGGGTGGCGGTAAAGACCCTCCTGCGGGGGAGCAGCCTGCCGTCCGGGATTAAGTTCAGCAATTACAGCTTTAGCCCGGACGAGAAAAAGTTGTTGTTGGTGACCAATTACCAGTCGATTTATCGCCGTTCTTTTACCGCCGATTATTATGTCTATGATTTGGCCACCCAGCAGGCCAGCCCCCTCGCGGGCGATGGGCCCCAGTCCTACGCCACATTTTCGCCCGATGGCCGCAAAGTAGCCTTTGTGCGCGACAACAATGTGTATTACACCGAGTTGACCACGGGCCGTCAGACCGCAATCACCAGCGACGGCAAGTTTGCCGAGCTGATCCACGGCTCAGCCGACTGGGTGTATGAAGAGGAATTTAGCTTTGCCAAAGCCTTTGAGTGGTCGCCCGATGGCCAGTACATCGCCTTCATCAGCTTCAACGAACGCCGGGTCAAGGAGTACAACCTCCAATTGTGGCAGGGCGAAGGCCAATATCCCTTCGATTACCGTTTCAAATACCCCAAAGCCGGCGAGGACAACGCATTGGTCAGTGTCTCGATCCACCAGTTGGCCACCGGCAAAACCATCCGAACTGATCTGGGCTTGGAAACCGATCTCTACGTGCCCCGGATCCGCTGGACGAGCCAAGCCAACACCTTGGCCATTTTGCGCCTCAACCGCCTCCAAAACCAGCTTGACCTCCTCCACGCTGAGGCCAACACCGGCCTCACCTCCGTGGTGCTCACCGAAAGCAGCCCCACGTACGTGGACGAAAGTATTTTTGATAATCTTGTGTATCTAAAAGACAACTCGCATTTCCTGTGGGCCAGCGAGCGCGACGGCCACAAGCACCTGTACCTGTATGAAACCAAAGGTAAACTAGTTCGGCAGATCACCAAAGGGAACTGGGAAGTGCTCGACTTTCTGGGGCTGGACGAGCCAAGTGGGCAGCTCTATTACACCTCAACCGAGGTGTCGCCCTTGGAGAAGCATTTCTATTCGCTCACCATCGATGGGAAATCCAAAGTGCAACTTACCCGGGCCAAGGGCATGAACACCATTGATTTGAGCCCAGATTTCAAATATTGCCTGATTTCCAACACCAGCACCACCGCGCCCCTAAACGTAAGCTTGGTGCAACTACCTGAGAATAAAACCGTGAAAGTGCTGGAAAAAAACGAAGAAGTACAACAGTATTTTGCCCAATACCAACTGCCCCAACGAACGTTTTTCACCTGCCCGGCCGCCGATGGTACTCCCCTGAACGGTTATTTGCTCAAACCGGCCAACTTCGACCCCAAGCGCAAGTATCCTGTCCTCATGCACGTGTATGGCGGGCCCGGCTCGCAACAGGTGTGCGACGAGTGGAATGGCGGTTATAACGATCTCTGGCACGCAATGCTCACCCAGTCGGGCTACATAGTGGCTTGCGTGGATAACCGGGGCACGGGCGCACGGGGCGAGGCATTCAAAAAAGTGACCTACGCCAAATTGGGCAAGTATGAAACCCAAGACCAAATAGCCGCCGCCAACTACTTGGCCAAGCTGGATTATGTGGACAAAACGCGTCTGGGGATCTGGGGTTGGAGTTATGGTGGCTATATGACTTCGCTCTGCATGACTGTGGGCGCTGGGGTGTTCAAAATGGGAATTGCCGTGGCCCCGGTGACCCATTGGCGGTTTTATGATACCATTTACACCGAGCGGTTTCTCAAGCGGCCCCAAGACAATGCGGCAGGCTACGACGACAATTCCCCGCTTACCCATGCCGCTAAGTTGCGTGGGCATTTCCTGCTCATCCACGGCACCGGCGACGACAACGTCCACGTCCAGAACAGCTATGCCCTGCAAGAGGCCCTGATCGCGGCCAACAAGCAGTTTACCTCGTTCATTTACCCTGACCGCAACCACGGAATTTATGGGGGCAATACCCGCACCCATTTATTCACGATGATGACCGATTTTGTGCTAAAAAATTTGTAGCCGTCACCAGATGTGGGCAATGAACGTCGATTTTGGTTTGTTTTTGGCAATTATAAAGGGGAAGTGGCGGGGAGCAGGGTAAATATGCCGCTGACCCGATGGCGGGTTTCCAGTGCGGCGACCAAGCCAAAGAACGCCCGAACTGCGCCATTGGTGATGACGAAGATCGGCAGAAGCTTGGCCAGTGGTCATAAAAAAGCACCCAATTTATTGATAATCAATAAATTGGGTGCTTTTGCTCCCCCTCAAGGACTTGAACCTCGGACCCCATGATTAACAGTCATGTGCTCTAACCAGCTGAGCTAAGGAGGAATATTTTGTGCTTCATTTTTTAATGCCACAAAGATAATGTGCTTCCAAGTTTCTGCCAAACTGCCCAACGCAATTTTTCTATTTTTTTTTGAAAACTCACGCGGGGCAAAAGACGACGGCCCGGCAAAACTGATAAGAGATTGCCGGGCCGTTGTTAAAAGGAAAAAAATCCCTACGCTTTTTCCGGCTTGTCGGCTTTCTTGGTGCCGTTCTCGAGCACTTCTTTGGCCGAGGCAATGAGCGAATCGGTCACTTTGTTGAGTTTGGTCTTGCTGACCTCCACTTGTTCTTCCAGTTCTTTTTTCAGCTCGGCTGACTTCTTCTGGATATCGTTCTTCATTTCCAGCGACTTGTCCTCGATGTCTCTGGCAAGTTTGCGGGAACGGCTGGCAATCCGGGCGCGGGTTTCTTCCCCTTTATCGGGGGCCAACAACACGCCGGCCAATGCACCAATGGCAACACCGGCCAACAATGCCAAAAGATTATTCTCTAATTTACCCATGGCTCAATTTTTTTGTTTTCCTATGAAAAAATGACACTTGTACTATAAACGTGCTTACGGGAAAATAAGTGCCTTAGTTACAGGATTTTCCAAAAAAGCTTGGGCGTACCGTTGCTTTGCGGCTCAAATTATCAACAGGGCATCGCCATAAGTAAAGAAACGGTAGCGTTCTTTGATCGCTGTTTCATAGGCGTGCATGATCAGGTCATAGCCCCCAAAGGCGCAAGACATCATCAGCAGGGTGGATTTGGGCTTATGAAAATTGGTGATCAGCGAATTGCAGATCCTGAACTCATAGGGAGGAAAGATAAATTTGTCAGTCCAGCCTTTAAGTGGTTTGAGCCGCCCCCCGGCCGACACTGCCGATTCCAGCGAGCGCATGGCTGTAGTCCCGACGGCACACACCCGTTTGCGCTGATCTAAAGCACTGTTCACGATGTTGACTGTCCCCTCGGGCACATCAAAACTTTCCGAATCGGTCTTGTGCTTGGTCAAGTCTTCCACGTCTACCTCGCGGAAGGTGCCCAGCCCGATATGCAGGGTAATGGGGGTAAAAGTCACCCCAGAAATTTCCAGTCGTTTGACCAATTGGGGAGTGAAATGCAACCCAGCGGTCGGGGCAGCCACCGCCCCCACTTGTTTGGCAAAAATGGTCTGGTAGCGCTCCCGGTCGAGCGGTTCGGTGTCGCGGCCAATGTCGCGGGGGATGGGAGTTTCGCCCAGTTCACCAATGACGTTGTAGAAGGCTTCCTCGGTGCCATCAAACAGGAAACGGATAGTGCGGCCACGCGAAGTGGTGTTGTCGATCACTTCGGCCACCAGCTCCCCGTCACCAAAATAAAGTTTGTTGCCCACGCGGATCTTGCGGGCCGGATCCACCAGTACGTCCCAAAGGTGGGCATTGGCGTTCAGTTCGCGCAGAAGAAACACCTCGATTTTGGCCCCGGTCTTCTCTTTGTTGCCATAGAGGCGGGCAGGGAACACTTTCGTGTTGTTCATCACCAGGATGTCCCCTTCGCCAAAGTAGTCGGTCAGCTCTTTGAAAATCTTGTGCTCGATTTGTCCGGTGGCCCGGTGGAGAACCATGAGGCGAGATTCATCCCGGTTTTCGGCCGGGTATTTGGCGATCGTGTCGTCCGGTAAATCAAAATTAAATGCTGACAGTTTCATTGTTTATGATTAAACAATTGATAATTGCTTGATAAATTTTCCAAAGTGCAAACGCTCAGTGGATTTCCCGTTTCTAGGATAGGTTGGGGGGCGTAATTTATACTATTATCGGGCGGATATGCAAGTTTTGCCCCCAATTTCGCCCAGTGGGTCATATCTGGTCAGAGATTGGCCACGGTGTAATTCACTTTTAACTGTAAGCGATCGGCGGGGATTGCGGCCCGCTGATCGCCAAACAACAGCTTGCTCACCGAACCACCAAATTGGGTCGTTTTGAAGATGATACCATTGTTGGGCGTTTTGCCGTCGATTACAGTTTGGAGGTAAGTCGTAATGTCAATGTCGGGATAATTGCGCGCGCTGGCGTTGTAGTACACCTCCCCGCGTGGGAACAACCCGCCGGATCCCCGCGAGTATTCTTGGATCAGATAGCGGTCGTTGCCGTTGGCATCGCGCACAGTCCGCCCGTCCCGATCGGAATAGACCAAGAAGAGTCCATTGGGCAGTTGCTGGTTGTTGCGCTCGGCCGCGTCAAAATTGGGCGCAGTGAGGTTTAGTGACAAAACGGCCCGGTTGATCACTATTTTGGTGTTGGGCCGCCGCAGGTTCAAAATGCCCGGAAATTCCAAACGGGTGCTGATGCCAGCCCCTGCCTGCAAATATATTTCGTTGCCCGCGTTGTTAGTGCCAACGGCCCGCTGGCGGGGCAAGTTGGCCAGAAAGCGTGAGCGGCTCAGATCGCCTTGGAATTGGACGAAGCTCTGGCCAGACGCAAAGGAAATGGCTTGGGTGAACGGATCCTGTGCCGGATCCAGCAGGGGAAAGCGGAATTCGCGACTTACCGTATCGGTGGCGGTTCGGCGGTAAATGAGGGAAATCCGGGTGTTGACGATATCAAGGTTCATGATGGCGGCATTGCCCGGGCCGGTGGCTGAAAGACGGATGCCGTTGAGCAGCTCCTCAAAGCGGTCTTGGCCAATGAGCGGGGAGGTTCTGCTGTTCAAGGCCCGCTGGAACAAGTCGCGTCCCAGTTCTTGGTTCAGCCGGATAACGAGGCTGCCATTCCGCAAGTTGGCGCGGTAAGTCGCCTGCCCCAGCAGTTCGCCGGTTTGGAGCTGTTCTGATGAGTAATAAGCCCGGGTGCGATCCAACCGCTCGGTGAGGCGGTGAACCCTCAGATTTTGAGCCACGGTGGTGTCCCCATAACGTCCGGTCACGGCCATGACCAGCACAATGGAATCGTACACTGGCGCAGTAGCTTCAACTGGGAAGCGGAGCGTATCACGGTTAAAGACCACTTTGCTGAACAAGGTTGCGCGCACGCTGCCAAATCGGCTGTCGCCCACGCTGCCCACCATGAGCTGTCTAGTAGTGCCGACCGAGTCGACCAAGACCACCGAAGTGCGGACCGACAGGGTATCGGTGTACGTGGTGTTCAGGAGTGGATCACGCTGGAGATCCAGGGTGATGTCAAAGTTGTCGTCGCAGGAAAAAAAAATCAGGATTAGTGTCGCCACCAACCCTAATTTTAAGATATTTCTAGTCATCTTTCAGGCTGTGTTGATTGATCTGAGCCGTAAAGTTAGCTCATCAATGCCGTATATAGGTTGTAGTAGGCATCAGAAAACGTATCGGCGTTCTCTTCGATGGTTTGGACTTGGCGGTTGTCGCTGATCTCACCAAGGCAATCGCCAAGTTTGTGCTCTACGTTGCGGTCGGCCTTGACCACTGTATCGGAATATTGCGCACCAATCCGAATAAATCCTTGATAATCGAAGGAACTGAGCGAGACCAGTGCATTGTCATCGATATCCAACATTTTTACTTTGTTTGGCAGGCTGGCATCAAACTGGTGGTCAAAGTAGCCGTCGTCGTAGATGGTGAAAACCGTTTTGGCATCTTTGAACATGGGATCGTTCTTGTAGGTGGTTTTCAAGTAGAGGGGAATTAAACTGGTCATCCAGTCGTTGCAGTGGACGATATCAGGGGCCCAACCCAGTTTCTTAACAGTTTCTATGACACCTTTGCAGAAAAAAATGGCTCTTTCGTCATTATCAGCGTAAAATTGATTATTTTGATCCAGAAACACCGATTTTCTTGTAAAATAATCATCGTTGTCAATGAAATAGACCTGCAACTTGGCATTCGGGACCGAGGCTACTTTGATGACCAAGGGCTTTTCCTCATCGCCGACCGAAATATTTATGCCTGACAATCTCACCACTTCGTGCAAACGGTTTTTTCGTTCATTGATCAGGCCGAAGCGCGGTACCAATATCCTAATCTCCATTCCAAGTTCCTGCATTGCTTGTGGGAGTTTGCGCACGTAATCTGATACGGCAGACGTCTTCAGGAAAGGATAAATTTCACTGGAAACGTAGAGGATCTTCAATCTTGACATAACGACCTAAGTTTTTGGCGGATTGATACAGTATTGTAGGGCAAAATTAAGAATTTTTTATGAATAAATCATGGAAATTCCAAACTGTATCGTAAACTTGCACCATATTTGTCATAGGTGTGCCCATTGCATCCGTAAGGATCGTTTTTGATTCGTTTTCGGGTGTGCCGCTACTGGGATAATCCACTTTGTTCCATTTTGAGAAACACCGTAAATACGCTCCCTTCATCTTCTTGGCTGGCCACTTCTACCCAGCCGCCCAATGCACCCACTTGGGTCTTGACCAAGTAAAGCCCCAAGCCCTTGCCCTCGACGTGGTCGTGCATCCGTTTGTAGAGCCCAAATATCGTTTCAGTGCCGTTCTTGAGGTCGATCCCCAGCCCATTGTCAATCACTGACAGACGTAGGTGTGACTGGCTGGTCACGCTGGCCTCGATCCGGATCATTGGCTGGCGGGCTGGGTGGCGGTATTTAATGGCATTGGAAATGAGGTTGAGCAAAATGCTGTACACATAACTCCGCACTGAGTAGAGGTATTGGATCCCGTTCCAGTGAGTGGAAATGAGGGCATTAGCTTCTCTGATGTCCAAGTCCAGTCCCTTGAGCAAATCGCTGGTCAGTTGGGGCAGGTTGATCTGCTCCTTTAGTCTGCCCAAGTTGTTGCGGATGGATAAAATCTGATTGAGATCGCGGATGACTGTGTCTAAATTAATAGTGGCAAGGCTCAAATGGGTAAATACTTCGGCATTTTCGGGAGTGCCCGGGTTGGAGCGATCAAAAATATTGGCCAGGCCAAGGATATTGGCCACTGGTGCGCGCAAGTTGTGGGAAACGATGTAGGAAAATTGCTCCAAGTCGTTTTTTTGCTGGGTCAGGTTTTCCACCAACAATTCCAGCTCGTTGGTGCGCTCCTTGATGATCAGCGCGAGCGAATCGTTGATCTGGGCCAGTTGCCCGGCTTGGGCCGCTATTTCTTGGTTGCGCTGTTCCAGTTCGCCATTGGCCACTCCGAGCATTTCGACCTTGATCTGCACTTCTTGGCGGTGGAGTTCCACTTCTTGGGCCATTAGCCGCAGGATGTCCCTTTGGGCCACTATTTCCTTTTTTTGTTGGTTGATTTCTTCGCTTTTGCGCACTACCTCTTCGTTGGTGCGGGTCAATTGTTGGTTGACCAAATTGTACTGCACATTGCGGCGGTGCATAAAATAGGCCAAAGTTGAAATAACCAGTAACAAGGCAATGAGCCCGTTCCGTGCGATTTCGTTCTGGCGAATGGTCTTTTCATTTTGGGCCAATTTGAGTTGCTGTTTCTCGTTCAGGTGGCTGGTGCGCACTTTGGCGATTTCCCGCTCTAAATCAAGGCTGTACAACGAATCCTTGAGGGTTTGGTAATAGTTTTTATATTCATACGCTTTGGCAAAATTGCCAAGATCGGCAAAAGCTGCAGCCATGGTTTCATAATTGTTGAGCAGGGTGGTTTTGTTGCCCAGTTGTAGCGAGATTTTTCTGCTCTGCTCTGCCCACTTCAAAGCATCATTGGGGCGGCCCAATTGGCGGCAAACCTTGGCCAAGTCGGCCAGGTCGGTCATCTGCGAAAAATCGTATTCAGTGGCTTGCCGTAGGGCGATCGCCTCGGTGAGCTGGGCTTCAGCCGTGGAGTAATCGCCGGCTTCGGCGCTCAGCATGGCCAGGCATCGCAGGATTTTGACTATCAATCGCGGCACCTTGCCTGCCCGGGCTTCTTGCAGGGCTTGGGCAAAAAACTGGCTGGCTTTGGCATTCTCCCCTTGCTCCAAATAGACAGTGCCAATGCGCCGCAAGGCTTCACCCACGCCCGCTTGATCACCGATCTTGCGATAGACCTCAAGACTTTGCTCAAAGTGTTGGCGGGCATCGGGGTATATACCTTGTTTTTGGTAGACCAACCCGATCAGGCCCATTGCCTTGGCAAGGTTTTCAGGGTCGTCCGCTTTCTCGAGGTGCTCCACTGCTCGCAGATAACTGGCCAACGCCATAGGGTAGTTGCTGCGCACATATTGCATAAACCCACGGGCGATGGCCGCCCGTCCCGCTAGGGCAGGGTTGTTGACTTTATTGGCCAAGTTCTCGGCCTCATCAATGGCTTCAAGGGCAAGGGTGTATTGTTGTTGCCCGGCATAATGCGATCCCAATAAGTGCTTGGATTCGGCCAGCCCGGCCCAGTCATTTAGTTTGGTAGCCAGTTCGATCGCACCAATAATAGACTTGAAGGCTTCTTGGCCATCCCGCAAGTCATTTACTGTTCGTTCGGCAAATAGGTTTAACAGCCGTACTTGATTGGTGTCTGGTTGGCTGGTCCTGATCGCCGACTGGACACTGTCCAACCATTGCTCATCTTGGGCATGAGCTTGGTGCAAACCAAACAGGAGTATAAGGATTAAGTAACTGTTTAGGTAGGTAAAATATTTGATAATCAATTAGTTATAAAATTTAAAGTTTGCTTAAACGGGTATACAAATTAACTTAAATTACTGACAATCAAATAATTATAGAAATAAGTAATTTATTTAAAATCAAGCCAATTATTCATAACTAATTTATTTTCAATTAGTTATGAATAATTAGAGCACCTAAATAGTTACAGGATTAAAATAGACTTGGACATATCAACTTGACAAACGCGTAAACGAACCTGTATGTACAGGCAAAACAAACTGGTCTTGCTTTGGTGAACGCACTGTTACTTCCTTGCAAGCCAGCAAGGGCAAAATTAGCCCACATTTTGTGCTGTTCCCTCAAAACATCCAAAAGGAATACAGCAATTCGAGTACTAGAAAAATCAAGGACGTAAGGAAATAACAAAAAGTGTAAAAAGAGGCCTTAATAAACGATTTTGTCCAGCCTTGTCGGAACACTCTTTTGAACATTCCGAGCACATAAGCGAAAAGAATGACTTGTGGGGCCATCAAAATGGGTTCGGTTATTCCCCAGTGCCATTTTTCGGAGGCTTGCCAGCTCAATAGGGTTAGCCCAAACACTAAGTAAACAAAAGATTGCAGGTGTAAGGAAAAAATGAAGTGTTCAATAAAAAAGAACCTCCGTCGGACATACAATATCCTAAGATAAATGGCTAGGAAAGGCAACATGACGAGCATCATGGTTGGGATATTGCTGATCGCGTTGAGCAGGAACAAAGGCAAGTCCCGCTGGCCAATCTTGAGCAACTGGCGGGCAATGGTTATCGATGTGGCATTGCCTTTCTCAGCGGACGGATTGATGAAAATCCTATACTTGGCCAAGGAATCGAGCAGTGTCTCGGCGGTCATTTTCCGGTCTTGGATCAGGCGGACAAAGGAAATCCATTGTTGGCCCACCCGTTCGTTGCCCACCTTCACTTTGGCGTTGAGCGCTTGCCCGGTCAGTTGTTCCAAAGGGGCCATTTTTTTGGCCAATCGCCGTTGCACACTGTCATTATCCACGATGTTCAACACCGGGTCCACCGCGACTGCGCCTTTGTTTTGCCCCGGCGGTATTGCCAGTTGGCCATCAGCGTTGACCACTATATCATTAAGGGAAAAACTCTCAACACTGATGGACTTGCCAAAGACAAAAAAGAAAAACAAGTTCATCAAAACATAAAGCCGCACCGGGTGGAGGTAGCGCAGCCGCTCACCTTGGTTGAAAGCCAGGGTCAATGCGCCCGGTCTAAACAAAAAAGGGATGACAGTGCGCCCAGAACGCGAGTCGAAGGTGAGATAGTTGCTGAACAGATCGGACAGGAGGGTGGAAAACGAGACCTTGCTAGTGGTGTTTTCTTGTCCACATTGGGGACAGTAGTTGTGGAGGGTGGGGTGTACCAACCCACAGTTGGGGCATTGACCATTTTTGCGCCGATGTTTCATCAATCAATTAAGTTGCTTACCGCCAATAAAAGTACTTTTTTTTGCCCTTTCTTACGTAGAAAAAAATTTGTCGAGGGCTTATCAATCTGGCGGTTTTACCTTTGTTGGTTCATGGACCTTTCAATGCGCTATTTTCTAGAGATCAGCTACAACGGGGGCCAGTACCACGGGTGGCAGGCCCAAGAAAACACTACCCAAACTGTACAGGGCGAGTTGGACAAAGCCTTGGGGCTTCTCCTGCGCCAAACCGTAGCAACGGTGGGCAGTGGGCGCACAGATACCGGGGTGCATTGCCGGAGCCAGTTTGTCCATTTTGACCTTGAAGCGGGCATCCCTGATCCTGGCCAGTTCCTTTATCGGCTCAACCGCTGCCTCCCGCCCGACATTGCGGCATTGGCCTTGCACCCGGTACAGGCAGAGGCCCACGCCCGGTTCAGTGCGCTGTCCCGAAGCTACGAATATCACTTGGCCCGCCAAAAATCGCCCCTCGATCTGGGTTACGCCTACCAGTATTCCACCCCGTTGGTAGTGGCCGATATGAATTTGGCTGCCGCCAAGATGCTTGCTCATCGTGACTTTGAGAGTTTTAGCCGGGTCAAGACCGAAGTAAAAACATTTCGCTGCCACCTCCACCATGCGTATTGGGAGCCCAAGGGCAACCACCTGATTTTTTATATCCAGGCCGACCGTTTTTTGCGGGGCATGGTGCGCACCATCGTGGGCACGCTGCTGGATATTGGCCGGGGACACTTGCCCGTTGAGGCGATCGAGACCATTCTTCAAAGCAGGGACAGGACTCTGGCTGGCCGGTCGGTACCGCCAGAAGGCCTTTATCTTACCGCGGTCAGCTATCCCCCCGGCACTTTCCACTGATAGCCCCAACCGCCAAATTAGATGGATAAACCGCAAAAAACTTACATTTTCTTACGTGTGTTTTTATGGTGTTTAACCAATATTTTATTGTAATATTTACTTTTTTAGGCTTTGGCTTGAAATTAGCTACCATACTGCAAAGCAATAAGGCCGCTTTTTTGCACGTTGTCATACAGGTGTTTTATTTTTCCAAGAGTTACTGCTTCTTGGCAGTTAACAACTAACGACCAAGTGTTTTTACGGTTTTACCAAATCTCAGTTTACCATGAAAATTGGCATTGTTATCAATACTTCCTGGAACGTTTATAATTTTAGGTCTGGGCTCATCCAATCTTTTATCAAGAGCAACCACGAGGTGGTGGCCATTGCTCCCGAAGACGGCTATGCCGAGAAGTTGAAAGATTTGGGCTGTAAGTTTGTTGGGGTTGAGGTGGACAGCAAGGGTTCCAATCCTTTCAATGACTTGGGGTTGATTTGGAAATTATACACGATCTACCGGCGCGAAAAATTGGATGTAGTGCTTCACTACACCATCAAGCCCAATATTTACGGCTCCATTGCCGCCAAGATGTTGGGGATTCCCTCTATCAACAACGTAACTGGGTTAGGCACGGTCTTTATCCGGCATAACCTAACCTCTAAGATTGCCCATCACCTTTATCGTTGGGCATTCAATTTCCCCGAAACGGTTTTCTTCCAGAACGAGGATGACCGCAAGTTGTTTGTGGAAAGAAAATTGGTCCGCCCCGAAATCGCTGATGTATTGCCCGGTTCGGGCATCGACTTGAGCCGCTTCCTGCCCACTGAATTTAAGAAAAACGCTACGTTTACTTTTCTGGTCATTTCTCGGGTTCTTTATGACAAGGGGATACTGGAATATATTGATGCCATTCGCCTGTTGCGCGCCCAAGGGATCAGGGCCAAGTTCCAACTGCTGGGCAAAATTGAGACCGAGCGCGGTCTTGGTGTGCCCCGGGAACAGATCAATGCGTGGGTGAAAGAGGGTTTGATCGAGTATTTGGGCACAGTGTCCGATGTGATACCAGTTATCCAGTTGGCCGACTGTGTCATCCTGCCTTCTTATCGTGAGGGAACTCCCCGCACATTGTTGGAGGCCGCCAGCCTTGGCAAGCCCATCATTGCGACTGATGTACCTGGCTGCCGGGACACGGTGGAACATGGCTTCAACGGTTTCTTGTGCAAAGTGAAGGATCCCCAAGATTTGGCCGATAAAATGAAGCAGATGATGCATGTGGGTGACACTACCCTGCGCCAAATGGGGACCAACAGTCGCCAACTGGCCGTGGAGCGTTTTGACCAGAACATAGTGATCGGCAAATATCAGCGGGCACTTTATAGCCTCATTGGCGCACCCGAACTGGCTGCCGCTTAACTCACCGTCCCGGTGATCATACCTATTATATAAGTCCCCAAAATATTGGGGACTTTTTTACGTTGCTTTGTCCTTGATCAGATTCTTCAGACCAATGCTCATTTCTGCTATTGTTGCCCGGGCCACCAATGGGGCCATCGGGAAAGCCAACCGCCTGCCTTGGCACTTGCCAGCCGACTTGGCCTATTTCAAGCAATTGACCACCGGCCACCATTTGGTCATGGGCCGCAAAACCTTTGACTCCATCGGCAAGCCGCTGCCCAACCGCACTTCCATTGTCCTTACCCGCCAAGCCGGCTGGACCGCGCCCACGGGAGTGCTGGTGGTGCCCGACTGGGAGCAAGCAATCCGCGTGGCTCAACTGGCGGGCGAGACCGAGTTGTTTGTGATTGGTGGGGCGGAGATCTTCCTGCTTCTTATGCCCTTGGTTGATCGTCTGTACAGCACTGAGATCCACGCCGAGGTTGACGGCGACGTGTTCCTGCCGGCCCCCCACCCAGCGCAATGGCGGGAAACCTCCCGCCGGGCGCTGCCCGCCGATACAAAAAATGAGTTCGCGCACGATTTTGTGGTGTATGAACGAATTGTGCATGAGTTAAATACCAATTTAATATAATTGGCAAACAGTTCATTAAAATTACTTCTGTTCCAATTTATAAAAAAATTAAAATAGTGTGATAGAATCTACACGTAAGGCAAAAAATATTCCAAATTTGCGCACCAAGACTAGACTTCATCATTTGTTTCGGGCCAATATACTAGCACGCTATCATGGGATTTGTTCAAAGGAACCGTGTAAGCCCCCAACCGCTTTATTTTATTTTTCTCATTGGAATTGCCCTTTTCTGTGCTTCCTGTCGCCAAGCTGACCCGAAATCGGCAATAGCAACTGTCGGCCAGCTAGATCTCACCCACTGGAATTTTGAAGCTGATGGCACGCTCCCACCGCTGGTGAGTGGGAATTCTACTGGCAGCAGTATTTGCAAGGGGCGGATTTTGCGCGGATCCCCGCTCCCAAACTAGTTCAAGTGCCCAGCAGTTGGGATGCTTATGCAATGGCGAATGGCCAGAAGCTGGGAGCTGAGGGCTATGCGACGTATCGGCTAGTGGTGATCCTCCCACGGCAGTACACCAAAACTGAACTGCTCGGCCTAAAAGTCCGATTCATTCCCACCCAATACGCCCTTTTTGTCCAAAACCAGCCGATGAACCATCCCGGGCCACTGGGCACTTCGCCAGCCACCTCAAAAGGGCGCTATGATCCCGACACCTTTTATTTTTTACCACAGAGCGATACCGTTGAGATTGTCATGCACGTGGCCAATTACGAGGATCGGCTCGGTGGCCTAGCGCAGTCGCTGGTGATGGGCAAGGCTGGACAAGTGCGCAAAAGCCATGAAACAACCTTAATGGTGAGTTTTTTCCTTTTTGGGGTATTAGTGGTAATGGGGGGCTACCACTTGAGTTTGTACTTCTTCCGGCCACAGAACAAGGCCACCCTTTGGTTTGCCCTGCTCTGTTTAGTGGTGGCATTGCGAATCTTGGTGACCGATGATTATTATTTGACCGATTTGTTCCCTCAGGCAGGGTTTGAGGTGGGCAAGAAGCTTTCCTACCTCACTTTTTATCTGCTCGTTCCTATTTTGGCCATTTTTATCAATACGTTGTACCCGGCAGATTTTGCTAAAGTGGTGGTGCAAATTTGCATCGGTTTGGGCGGCCTATTTTCGGTGGTAGTGCTGGCCACCAAGGGCCTTTTTTATTCCCAATTCTTGGCTTATTTCCAGTTGGCCACGTTGCTCATCATCCTTTACTCTGGTTATTTTATCGTCAGGATTCTGCGGAAACGCCGGGAAGGATCCCTGACTTTTGCCATTGGCATTTTTTTGGTCTTTGCTATGGGGATCAATGATGTGCTTTTCACCAACTTACTCATCCAAACAGCAAACTTATTGCCTCTTGGCCTGTTTGCGTTCATTTTTAGCCAGACCCTCATCCTATCACGCAAATTTTCCCATGCCTTCAACCAAGTCGAGACCCTCTCAGAAGAACTCAAACTGAACAACCAGCAACTCGAAACCACTGTACAGAAGCGCACCATGGAACTACGGGAGGTCAATGAAGCACAGTCACAAAACTTGGAGGAATTATCGGCCAACATGGACCTGATCAACGACCAGAACCGGGCGATCCGGGCCCAAAACCGCAGCATGGAATCCAGTATCAGCTATGCCAAGAATATCCAGTCCAGCATCTTGCCCGACATGGCGCTTTTCCAGCAGCACTTTCTAGAAAGTTTCCTCTTGTTCAAGCCCAAAGCCGTGGTGTCGGGCGATTTCTACTATTTCAACACCATTGGTCATAAGCTCATTTTGGCCGCCGTGGATTGTACTGGGCATGGGGTTCCCGGGGCTTTCATGAGCCTGATCGGCTGCGAAATATTGAACGAGATCATTGATATTCAACAGATTGAAGAACCAGCTACCATCTTGAGCGCGCTGCACCGGGGGGTGCGCAAACTCCTCAAACAGGAAACTTCGGGTATTCGCGACGGGATGGACATCGCCGTGGTGGTGATCGATCCACAAAAACGCGAACTCAAATTTGCTGGATCCAAGAGCCCTTTCGTGTATGTGCAAAACAAGACATTAACGGTAATCAAAGGTGACAACCTGCACATTGGTGGAAGTGCCCAGACCAACAACCTTACCTTCACCCAGACCGTCCTCCAATTGCCCCCGGCTGGTGAGTTCAGTTGCTACCTCTTTTCAGATGGCTACCAAGACCAGATCGGCGGGGGCGAGGTGCGCAAACTAATGAAGAAACATTTTTATGAACTACTGCACCAGATCAGTGCGATGCCCATGCAAACCCAAGGCGAACTGTTGGCCGAGTGGCACGCAGATTGGAAGGGCAAGATGCCCCAGACGGATGATATCTTAGTTATGGGCTTGCGGCTATGAACCTGGCCAAGTGCGCCCCATCTCACTGACCGACCATCGATCCGGTGTCATGCACCAGCAGGTCTATCTGCCGCTCCAGCAATAAATCAGCGTAATTGCGGCGGCGGTTTTTCTTGCGGGTTTTATCGGTAAACTTGGCTTTGCCCGTGCTGCGCAACAGTGTCACTACCTCATCGTGATCAAACCAGGCCACCGGTTGGTCGATCCCCGTCCGATTGTTCAACTCGGCGGGCAAAATGATTGCCAGATAGGTGGGATTATAGGTCTTGTGCTGGCCATTGGCATTAAACACGACCCGTTCTTCCCATCCAATCCGGTTGAGCGCTTGGAAACCATATAATTTACCAGTCAAAGTATCAGTGAGCGCACGCACCACCTCGTCGCGACCCAACAACCGGGTGCTGTCGCCAGCCGGGCTGAACCACCGACGGTACGCCCGGATCTTCCCCGTTCGCTGGGCATCCAGCAGTAGGCGTACCAGTTCTTTGCGCTTGCGGAACAGGACTTGGTTGCGTCCCTGGCCCAAGATCAGATCGGCCGATTGGGTTTGGCCGAGCCGGCTGCGCGGGGCTGGGCCAGTGGGAACTGGCAAAAGGGCGGAGCTGCCCGTCGGCATGTACATTTGCTGCTGGAGGGCAGCCCCGAAGCCCAGCACATTGGCTTGCTTGGCCCAAAGTTTGGGCTGGGCCACTGCACAGAAATCGACAAAGGAAAATTTGGCTACTTCGTATAATTGGCCTTGCTCGGCGGTATTTTCGGCCATTAGCACCAGCTCTTCGGGCACAAAGGCGAGGCGGTTGTTATCGGGCACGGCCCGCTCCCGCACAATGACCGCGAGTTGGGGGTTTGGGGCCATTTGGCGGGCTCTTTTCAGCCTGACCGAAAACTCCTCGGTGGTCAACAGGCGCTGATCGGGGGAACGGGCGGCGATTGTGCCTTTCTGGCCAGCCAAGATGAGGAAAGTAGCCAGTTCGGCTTGAGAATCCCCATTCAATTGGACAAAATCACCAAAACTTGCCAACGTGGGCGGGAGCCAGACCGCCCGGCTGTCATTG
This sequence comes from Cytophagales bacterium, assembly GCA_038209965.1. Taxonomy (GTDB): domain Bacteria; phylum Bacteroidota; class Bacteroidia; order Cytophagales; family Thermoflexibacteraceae; genus JALONO01. The sequence continues at coordinate 64,411 of JBBQXF010000009.1, forward strand.
GCCAACAGCGTGATACAATCGTCCCAGCGGAAAGAAGCCAAGTAATGCGCTTGGTCTGGTTCACTCCCTTGGGCGGCCAGATCGGCGGGCACAAATAGGCTCAAGTAATTGTTCCCCGCCACTTGGCCCAGCCCCAATAGACATAGATCTTGGGGCAGCCAAAGCACTGGGCCCAAGATCACCTGTTCATCTCCCCAATCGGCATCGTCCGCTGGTTCTTCCGGTTGGTTTCCAGTCAATGTGAGCCCTTTGGCAAACTCGGCCCGAGCCATTGGGGCCGCCTGCCCCGCTTGGAAAAGGCGGTCAAACGCAATGGAGTATGGCTGGATCTGGCCAGATTGGGTGGCTTCGATCAAGATCCGGCTGATTTCCTTGCCAGGTTCAAAAAAAGGCCGGTTGAGTGCTGCGCGCCCATCGATCAGGGTCAATTGGGCCCAAACTGATCCTGTAGCACTAAGGGCGAACAAGCAAAGCAAGATTTTTTTCATCGATGGCTGCCGGAGTAGTGAAGAGAGGCAAAAACGCAAATGGTTTTGGGAGTTATTTTATTGAACTAAATATTAATTATTTTAACTTTTGGTTGTTTTGATTACGTATTTCCAAGAACTATGCTGGTTTTCTGGTTGTTTGACTCAACCCAATTTGGGTTGGCAATGGCCAAAACCAACTTTGAAGCCGATGCCTTGTTTGATGCCCGTTAATACCAGCGTGCGGCTTATGATAAAAATGGAATGCTTTCATAAAGCATTAGCTGTGCTATCGAACTGATATTTAATCAAAATTGGCTTGCAACCACGAATTGAACACATGGTTGGCCATCAGGTTGATCAATCACAAATATCCCCCAATTCCCTTTTATCTTGACAAACCAAGGGAGATTGTCCTAAGTTTGAGGGACATGCCCCCGCTGCTTGGGCCTAGTGGTAGCTTTACAGAAATTGAGCCACAACTTATGGCCGCCCTGATTTGGAAAAGCGAGTGCCCGCCCCATCCTGTTCAGCCCATCAATTGAAATCGGGGAGTACCAAGTTTCCAAAAATAGGGCTAGTTTTAGGAAAAATTTCGCCCATGCCCAGCATCCCCAATTGGTTTGTGGCCATTCCTGTCCGCGCCGAAGCCCTGTTACAACCTTGGGCCACTGAGGTACCGCCCGGCCTGCGCTTGTTCCACCCCGCCGATCTGCATTTGACCGTGGCTTTTTTGGGTTCCATGCGCCCCGAAAGCGCCGATGCGGTGGTGGCACAAATGCGCGCTGTCAGGTTTGCTGCATTCGACTTAGTACCCGGCCAACTGCTGGGCCTCCCTTCGGCCGCGCACATCACCGCCCTGTCATTGGCTATCGCAGAAGGCCACAGCCAAGCAGTGGCCCTGATGGCAGCGTGGCGCGGCGTGTTTTGGGAAGTGGCCGGTGCCACGCCCGATCTGCGCCCGCCCCTGCCCCACATCACCGTGGCCCGGCTCGACCGACGATCGGGCCAAGTTGGCCAAGCCGCTGCCCAGCAGTTGTTGGCAGCGGCTGCCGCCTGCCCAATCCCCCTGCGGGCAACCAGTTTGGCCCTCTACACTTGGGCCAACGACCGCCAACAGCAGCAGTTCAGAATCGTTGCCGAAGTACCGCTGATTGCCCCATAAATTACCGGGCCTACCTTTTATCAGCCTGAGGCCCAACCCCATTTTTTTGCCAATTGCTATTTTAACTTGTTTTCACATTTTTTGTTAGTACATTTTTGGGACGAAAAACGATTAAGCACCCTACTTTCACTTTTCCCACTGCACCTACCTACTATTTTGATGAGACAGCTAAAAATCAGTAAGCAGATTACCAACCGGGAAAGTCAGTCCCTGGACAAATATCTTCAGGAAATTGGCCGGGTTGACCTGATCAGTCCCGATGAAGAAGTAGAACTGGCCAAGCGCATCCGCAACAATGATGCTCAGGCCCTTGAGCGGCTCACCAAAGCCAACTTGCGGTTTGTGGTTTCCGTGGCCAAGCAATACCAAAACCAAGGGCTTACTTTGGGGGATTTGATCAACGAGGGCAATCTGGGCCTGATCAAAGCGGCCCAACGTTTTGATGAAACCCGGGGCTTCAAATTCATTTCCTACGCCGTATGGTGGATCCGGCAGGCCATTTTGCAAGCTTTGGCCGAGCAGTCGCGCATTGTGCGCCTACCGTTGAACCGGGTGGGGTCGCTCAATAAAATGGCCAAAGCCTTTGCCGAACTGGAACAACGCTTCGAGCGGGAGCCGTCGCCCGAAGAACTGGCCGAGGTATTGGAAATCGCCGTGTCGGAGGTGGCCGAAACCATGAAAATCTCGGGGCGGCACATTTCAATGGATGCTCCGTTTCAGCTAGGGGAGGAAAACAACCTGCTCGATGTGATGGAAGATGGGTTGGAAAGTCCGCCCGATTCTGGGTTACTGACCGATTCGCTCCGGCGCGAAGTGCAGCGGGTGCTCTCCACCCTGACCCGGCGCGAGGCCGACGTGGTGGCCTTTTATTTTGGGTTGGACGGCCTGACCTCGCTGAACCTCGAGGAAATTGGCGAAAAGTTCAACCTTACCCGGGAGCGTGTGCGGCAGATCAAGGACAAAGCTATCCGGCGGCTCCGCCATACTTCGCGCAGCCAATCGCTCAAAACCTACTTGTGCTAATTTGGCAAGTACTATTCGTGATCCGACAATGGGTTACTGCTTGTTGCTTGCTGATTTGCCTTCTTCCTCGATCTCCAAACCGATTGGGGGCAAATATTCAAAAGGCAACATATCGGCAATGCCCGGCTTGCTCCATTCGCCCGAACTGACAAAAGCATAGGGGTTTTGCAAATTGCCGTTGCTGTAAAATACCGCCAAGGGAACCGTCATCTGGAGCCAAGAGGATGGGGCCATCCTGAGCCCGTCTTGGAACACCGCCCTGGGGAGATACTCCACCCGGATCGGTTTCTCAAAATGGATGTAATTTTCACCGGGGAGGCCATTGCGCCAGATTTTTTTCAGATCGTAGGCAGGGGCCTCCACTTCGCCCTGCGAACTTTGCACCATCTCATACACCCGAAAACCATTTCGCCCCAATTTGTTCTGGGCCAGCGCAAAGAGAAAATGCCGCAATGAGCCCTTGAAAGTTTCCAGCCGCTGTTTTTCCCAATTTTTTTTCTCGCGCTCATTTTTTGGGGTCAGGGCCTCAAAGAAGGTCCGGCCGGCATACCGGAAACCCAACTGCTGCACCAAAAAACCCTCGAGCAGGAAATATACTTTATAGCCCAACGCTCGGTTTTCAATCTCGACCATCTCAGTGGCGGTGACCGAAAAAGTCTTTTTCACTTTATCTTCCTCAAATTGCAAAACCTCGGGATTGATGACCTCACATTTGAAGGCATTGAGCGTGCTCCCGAAGAACACATCGCGGAACGAGCCCAAATGCCGATCGTATTCCTTGGCCTTGAGCCGGACTTCCCGGCGGATCTCGGTGTTGGTCTTGGGCCGCACGGCCACTTCATCCAGTTCGGTCACATTGGGTTTTAGCAATACGCTCAGCGGTTCATTTTCCCCGGCCTTGACCCGGATACCGGCTTTCACGATGGCGAAGCCAACAAAAGAAACAACCAGTTCTTGGTTTCCCGGGGACACGTTTTTCATCACGAAATAACCTTCTTCATCAGTAGAAGTCCCCGATAAACTGTTGCTGATGAATACATTGGCGAATGGAAGCGGCTTTTGGTCGTCGGCACTGTACACGTAGCCGCGCAGGATCCCTTTCACTTCGGTCTGGGCCATGGCCCCATTCAGGCCGAAGAAAAACAAGCTGATAACCCATATATTTTTCATAGCGGTGGGCTTTTGTGAAAAACCATGTTAGTCTGTCTGATAATTAACGCGTTGAGCGTGTTTAGGTTTGTATCCAACCCCCAACTTGCCTTCAATTTACCAATTGTTGGCTAAATTGGTTGCGTAAGGCCCTGGAAATAAGTTAATTTTTTTTGGACTCTATGCAACCTTTGCCCATTGCCCAAGTTCTCCTTTCCGAAAACGGCCTCGATCTGGTGATCAAGGTGCCCAAAAATTTTTCAGTCAAATTGGGCAGCACCAATACCAACAACGCCCTCTGGGTTATGGCCGCCAGCCCCAAATTGGCGCAGTAGCTCACCTATTCGGTGACTGGTCTAAATGGTGTTGCGCTTTCACCAGGGCAGAAGACCGACTGGGGCCTCCGCACGGGCATTATAGTGGCGAACGTGAACGGCGAAGTAGAAATTGGCTGTACTAACTGCACGGTCATTTTGTCGGAAATCACGGGTTCGGCGGCGGCCAGTACAGTGAACGGAGAGATCAAGGCCATTTTCAAGCACGTAACGGCCAGCAACGTGTCCTTCACCACCCTCAACGGCAGTATCGATGTCACCTTGCCCGCTAATGTGAAGGCCACGGCGATGGTCAAATCGGATCGGGGCGAAATCTTCACTGATCATGACCTGGAAATGGTGCGCGAACAGCCATAGGTGGGAAAGGAAGAGCTTGGGCAAAGTTTATCGGGTCGGCTTGGGCAACTCCATGATGGGCAAGATCGATGGCGGTGGCCCCGAGCTGGTGTTCAAAAACATGAACAAGAATATTTACACCCAAAAATAGAAGTGAGGCTGGCGGGCTGGTGGGTCAAACTAGCCAAACCAGTTCTCAATAACGTATCTTTGCCAAAAAAGTACCAGCATGGAGCAATATGACGTGGTTATTATCGGGGCTGGCCCCATTGGCATGGCGTGTGGCATTGCCGCCCAAAAAGCAGGGTTAAGCTATGCGATCATCGAGAAGGGCTGTTTAGTCAACTCGATTTATCACTACCCAGTCAATATGACCTTTTTCTCCACTTCGGAGCGTTTGGAAATTGGGGGCGTGCCCTTTATTTCGCACGGTGACAAGCCAACCCGCCGCGAAGCTTTGGACTATTACCGCCGGGTGGCTGCGGTCTGGAAACTCCGCCTGCGCCTGTACGAGCGGGTGGAGGAAATCCGGCCCGCCGGTCGCAATGCGCCCATCACCATCAAAACGGACAAGTCGGTTTACCAAACCCTGCATTTGATCTTGGCCACCGGGTTCTACGATCTGCCCAACTGGCTGAACGTGCCGGGCGAAAAATTGTCCAAAGTGCGGCATTATTTTGACGAAGCCCACCCTTATGCTTTCCAAAAGGTGGCGGTGGTGGGGGCGGCCAACTCGGCAGTGGACGTAGCCCTGGAAACCTACCGCAAAGGGGCCGAAGTGACCATGGTGATCCGGGAAGCGAGCATCCAGCCGGGCGTGAAGTACTGGGTGCGTCCCGATATCGAGAATCGGATCAAGGAAGGCAGTATCCGGGCCTATTTCAATTCCGAAATTACTGACATCCGGGAACGGGAAATTGATCTGGCCACCCCCGAAGGCCCGCTCACTTTGCCCAATGATTTTGTCTTGGCCATGACCGGCTACCAGCCCGATTTCACCTTGTTCCGCATGGCGGGGATCCACATTGCCGAAGATGAGCAAATGCGGCCCAACTATGACCCCATCACCCACCAGACCAATCAACCGGGCATCTACTTGGCTGGGGTGGCCTGCGGTGGCCTAGAAACCAACAAATGGTTCATTGAAAATTCCCGGGGCCATGCCGATCAGATCGTGGAGCACATCTTGGCCGGTGGCAACGTGCTAGCCCCATCCCATTAGCCGGGACTTTTACCACAAAACTTTATTTGGCGAACTGCATCACCATAATGCGCAAAACCTCATCAAACAGCCAAAAGAGGAAGATGCGGAAATGACAAGTCGACGGATAGGGGTGGAAAACTCAATTGAAAACCCAATGAAGTAGTTCGTTTTGCGAAACTAAAACAGAGTAAAACACAAGAAAAGGTTTTTATTCAGGTAGAATTAACCAGTTTTTAAAGAAAATCAATCATTTGATTCTCAACAAACAAAAATTCTGGCAACGTTCAGGCTTTTTCTCTACTCTACCAACCGGATTGCCAAAATCCAGCCAATCGTATGAATCCCTTACCTGCGCCGTTTGATTTGTACCCGGCGGTTGCGGCGGCGCTGGGCAGGAGTCGTATTGGGCACTAGGGGCTGGGCCGCCCCCCACCCTCGTGGATGGGTACGCGTCCGGGGAATGCCCACGATGGCCAAGTAGTCGGCCACGGCTTCGGCCCGGCGCCTGGAGAGTTGATGGTTATGGCTACTACCGCCCGAGCTGTCGGTGTGGCCCTCAATGGTCAGCTCCCAGTCGGGGTGCGGGGCCAGCACCTTGGCCAAGGTATTGAGTGCAGTTTTGGCCCCGGGCTTTAATTGGGCTTGGTTGTGGTCAAACATCACATCGCCCAGTGTCCAGTCGCCGCCAGTGTCCAGCCGCTGCTCCAGTCCGCTCAAATCCAGCGGGACTTCGGGCAGTGGTTGGTTGGCCACGACGGGGCCGACCACCGGGTGCTCGGTGAGCGAAACGTCATCAATGAAATAATAGCAGTCCCACCAGTTGAAACTGCGCTTGGGGCGAAGTTGATAATTGACCATGCGAGCTAGGCCAAAAGTGCCGATCACCAACCATTCTTCGCTCCCTTGGGCGATGAAACTGCCCTTCACCTCGTGCCATTGACCAGCCGTGGTCACCATGCCATGCTGACTTTCCACACTTTGCAACGTAATGCCCACCAGTTGGTCTAGTGCATTGCCATTGCTGCTCAATTGTTTGTTGTAAATGCGGTAGTTGGGTAGGTCGGCCGCTTTGCTGATCGGCTCAGCGAGGAGAATGGCCCCGATTTTGTCGGTGGCCACGGTCGAGTTTTCGGACCAGCTGAACCAAAAGGCAAAGTCATAGCGGCGGCCCTTGACCAAGGGTTTGACGAGGCGGGTTTGGAGGTAATAGCGGTGGTCGTCGCCATAATTGCCCCTGGGGGCGCCGAAGCCCTTGAGCACCACCATACCACTGCCAGTCCGGGGGGTTTGCTTGCCATAAGGATTTTGCTGGGGCTTGAGGTAGGCCAGTTTGGGGTGGAGGTAGGCGATTTCTCCCGCAACTACTTCGGCCCAACTGTCGGCAACTTGGCCCACCCGCAATTGGGTGGGCAGCGCACCTGGCCGCCAAACCTCAAAACTGGGATTGAGGATCAAGTTTTCGGTTTCTTGGGCTAGGGCATCCCCAATACCGCCCAGCAGTAGGGCAAACAGATATTTGTAGTTGGCTGACATGCGTTTCGGCCTTGATTTGAAGGGAAATGTCAAACGGCACCGATTGGTTACAGTTTCTGTCTTTTTATTTTCGGGAAATGTTTATTGTGCGGTTACACCTGATATGGTTTGCAAGATTGACTTTTTCAAAAGGAATTAAAACGTAAAACCGTCTTTGGAACAGCAAATCGCGTCTTTGGTGTGGTGCGGTTGTTTACTCGGCTTTCTTTTCTGTTAGGCGAGTTTAACAAAGTTATCCTCAAGTTTTACATTAAAATTTATTTCGGCTTTCAGTGCTTTGAATATTTTCAAAATGGTGTCAATTGTTGCGCTATTGGCACTGCTCTCGAGTTTGGAAATTTGTGCTTTTTGCACACCAACCAATTTACCAAGTTCCTCTTGTGTCAGGTGGCGTTGTTGTCTAGCAGATTTGATCATTTTTCCCAATACGTCCATCCTAAGTTCATATTCGTATTCGTCACGGTCAGTTGTCCCGACCTTGCCGATGTATTTTTCCTTTATTTCAGCTAGGGTGTAGGTCTTGGTTTTAGCAGTTCTCATGTGGTTGTTTTTTATTGATTATGAAAGTATTTGTCTTTTAGTCTCACCGCTCGGTCAATTTTTGTTACAGGGACTTTGTCTCACCTCTTTATAAAGTCGCGGGTAGCAACAACCAACGTTTCTTTGTTGTCGGTCTTGTCCCAAAATGCAAGAA
>JBBQXF010000010.1:0-61452 GCA_038209965.1 Cytophagales bacterium
CACCTAAATATAGACTTGTCAAATTGCTTAAGCCTTGCAAAAAGGAAAAATCCGAAATTTCATTACGCTCTAAATTTAGCGTTGTCAAATTGCTTAAACCTTGCACGAAGGAAATATCAGAAATTTTATTAGACCTTAAACTTAGACTTGTCAAATTGCTTAAACCTTGCAAAAAGGAAAAATCCGAAATTTGATTACCACCTAAATATAGACTTGTCAAATTGCTTAAGCCTTGCAAAAAGGAAAAATCCGAAATTTCATTACGCTCTAAATTTAGCGTTGTCAAATTGCTTAAACCTTGCACGAAGGAAAAATCTTTTAGTTCACAACCATGCAAATTCAATCCAATAATCTCCTGTTTGGCATTTAGTAAATAGGTTTTGCTTTTCTGAAAGTCAGTAAGGTCTTTCACGTCTTTTGTTTCGGTTAGTTGAAAGCCCAAAAATTTTTCCAACTCAATAGTTTGCAGTGTTTTCATCTTTTTGTGTTTATGCTATGTCAGAACCTTCTAAGTTCTTTTGCATAAGCTATGGTTAAGTTTTACTGTTTTTTGCAAAGATGTGTATTTTTTGTAGAAAATGCAATTGCGACTTGGGAAGTTTGATGCTTTCGCCCTTGTTTGTGTCCTATTTTGCTTAGTGTGCATAGTTTACCTTTACTTTTGCCGTAGTCGAATATCTGCGATTATTTTTCCGATTTCTACCTGCAAAGTAGCGTTGTAAATGCCTCTTATTCTGCAAAATACGACTGACGTGCCAACTGATAAATTTCTGATTTTTTTCCTGTAAGTAAGTGCCATTTTTCGGGATTGAGCTGGTAGCGTTGGGCGTAGGTTTGTAGCTGCTTTACCGAATCTGCCCAAGGCGTTACGGTAAGGGGTGCGGCAGTGGGGGGCGCCGCCGTTCCAGCCACCGCCACGAAGCACCCGAATAGAGCCCCGGGGGTTATCGATCCACGCGCTGCCATCGGCGGGGGCTTTTTGGTAGTCAGCGTGCCAATAGTCTTCGCACCACTCCCATACATTGCCGCTCAGATCGTACAGCCCCCAAGCGTTGGGCTTTTTCAGGCCCACGGGCTTGGTTTCCTCGTGGCTATTTTCGGTATACCAGCCTGCTTCGTGGGGGTCATTGCTCCCGGCGTAGGCAAAGTCTCCCCCCGCTTGGGCGGCGTATTCCCACTCGGCCTCGGAGGGCAGGCGAAACTGGGCTTGTTGCGCTTTCCCCTCCCCTCGTTCGTTTAGCTCCCCGATGAAGGCTTGGGCATCCTCCCAAGTTACGTTTTCCACCGGCCGGTTTTTGCCCTTGAAGCCCGAAGGGTTCTTACCGGTTACGGCTTCGTAGAGGGCCTGCGTGCAGGGGTACACCGCCAGCCAAAAGCTGGGCATACGTACCTCATAGATAGGTTTTTCATCATCGTTTTTTTCGCTCCCCATCCTAAAACGCCCGGCGGGCAGCTTTACGAAGCGGAAGGTTACGTCGTTGACGGTACAGGACAAGTAAGTGGGTTCCATTTGTTTGTTTTGGGGTGGTTGGGGTAATCCGTAGGGTTAGTTTTGAGAAACTGACCGCACTGACCAATGAGCGAACAATACTACACAAAAATACGTTTGGTTCAAAGCGGTTTAGCCATGCCCCAGCGCAACCCTACGCCATACCAAGATTTTTGATACTTTTTTTATCACCACCAATGGCTTGCAAGTGCAACACCGGCTTTTTGATGGGCAGTGTTTTGAGATTATCCCAGCAAATTTTAAGTTTTACCATGACAAATACCAAGCTCGCCTTGTTGCTTGGGTGCGCATGATGAACCACCTTCCTTTTGTCATTTACTTTGGGGCAGAAAGTACGCTTTCTGATTACGTGAAGGATTTCAAAAAAATATACTTCCGGCCAAATTAGCCAATACCCAACTGAAAAAGCACCCGAGAAGTTGGCCGGGATTTCCTGTCCGCCCCGCACGCAGCATGTCAAGGTTGGGGAAGATGTGTTTGATGGGGTGCCCCGCTACACCCGCAAAATTTGCGAAACGAAAATAAACTACCTCCCTAACAATCCGGGAAAGGCGGGATGGGTCAGTCGCCCCGAGCATGGTACCTATTCCAGCACTGCCTTTTATTTTGCCCGGGAAGCGGTCAAGTCCATGTTGTTGCATGACATGGAGATCATGTAGCGTTGAGATTTCCGTCAGTGGGAGCAACTGACGGCACGGACAGCACCGGGCCGGTTAAGTACCCGGTCTGCAAGTCTTTCAGTTGGATGCCCGATAACTGCTTGGTGCGCATTTCGGTCAGCAGGTAATGGAGTTTGGCCGCGGCGGCGGCGTGGCCCAGTCCTTCGGGCCGGATGTTGGACACGCAGTTGCGCCGCTCGTCGGTCAAGCCGGGCTGGGGCTGCCAAGTCAGGTACGCCCCCAGGCTATCGGGCGAGCTGAGGCCGGGGCGCTCGCCAATGAGCACCAGCACAATGTCAGCTTGGCACATCGCCCCGATCTCGTCGCCAATGGCCACGCGGCCTTGTTCCACCAGTGCCACCGGGGCCAGCGTCCAGCCAGTGGCGCCCAGCAGGGGCAGGAGGTGCTGCAAAGTGGGCAGGGCTTGACGGTTGGCGGCATTGGCCGACAGCCCGTCGGCCAAGACAATCGCCAAGTTGACCGGGCCAATGGCCAGCTCGGCCAGGTACTGCACCGAAGCGGGGGCCAAGCGGCGGCCAAGGTCGGGCCGTTGCAGATAGGTCAGCCGGTTTTGGGCCAAACTGGCCAGTTGGCAACTGGTGGGCCCGGCGGCAGTAATCCCTTGCCCGGCCCAGATCGTGGCCAAGCCGTTTTCCAAGGAAACCAGTTCCAGCGTTGAGAAAACGGCATCCCGGGCTTGGGCGTGGGCGAGTTGGAAGGCCAGCAGGTCGCTCGTGGGCAGGCTACCGCCCGACCGCCCCAGTCCCACGCGGGCAGGGGTAAATTGTCGGAGGTATTGCCAGGGATCACGGCTCATTTGATCTGGAACGAAAGAATGACAGAGTGGCTTCGGTGGTCAAGCAGGCCATTGCCCTGCCACCCATCTCGCGGATTGGCGAGGTGGCGGCAGGGCAACATTCGGGCTAGGCCCGCAGCAGGGTATCGGTGCGGTTGGAACCGTAGGACACCAGGGTGATCGGCACACCGACCGCCTCCTCGATAAATTTGATATAGTCGGCCAAGGCAGCGGGCAGGGTGTCAAATGAACCCAAGTTTTCCAGCGGGCAGTTCCAGCCCGGCAATGTTTCGTAAATCGGTTCCACCGGGGTGCTGATCAGGCAATAGGGCAGTTGGTCGGTCACTGTGCCATCGGTCAGGCGATAATGGGTGCACACTTTGATCGCTTCAAACTCGTTGAGGATATCGGTTTTCATCATCAGCAGTTGGGTGGCAGCATTGATCATCACGGCGTATTTGAGGGCGGGCAGGTCGAGCCAGCCAGTGCGGCGGGGGCGGCCAGTGGTGGCCCCAAACTCATGCCCGGCCCGGCGGATGCGCTCCCCTTCTTCGCCCTGCAGCTCAGTGGGGAACGGGCCACTGCCCACGCGGGTGCAGTAAGCTTTGAAAATGCCCAGCACTTGGCTCACGTGCCGGGGCGAAACGCCCAAACCCGTACAGGCACCGGCGACGGTGGTGTTGGAACTGGTGACAAAGGGATAGGAACCAAAGTCGATGTCGAGCAGCGCCCCTTGGGCCCCTTCGGCCAGCACCCGGTTGCCTTTGACCAGTTCGAGGTTGATAAAATATTCACTGTCCACCAACTGGTACGTTTTGATGAACTCCACAGCGGCAAAAAACTGGGTTTCCTGCTCGCTGAAATCGGCGGTGTGGCCATAGAAACGCAACATTTCCAAGTGCCGGGCTTTGAGGGCCTCGTACTTGGCCACAAAGTCGGGGAGCAAAATATCGCCCAAGCGCAAGCCCACCCGGCTCACTTTGTCGGTATAAGCGGGGGTGATTCCCCGCAGGGTGGAACCAATTTTGGCCTCGCCCTTGGCGTGTTCGGAGGCCGCGTCGAGCAGCCGGTGCGTGGGGACGATGAGCTGGGCCCGTTTGGAAATGAACAGGTTTTCGGTCAAGTCCACGCCCAATTGTTGCAGGGCCACAATTTCTTTTTGGAGGGTGATCAAATCCAGCACTACCCCGTTGCCGATCAGGTTTTTGATCTCGCGCCGGAACGCGCCCGAGGGGATCTGGTGCAGCACGTGCTTGATGCCGTCGAAGTGGAGGGTGTGGCCGGCGTTGGGCCCCCCCTGAAACCGGGCCACCACTTGGTAATTGGGGGCAATAAAATCCACAATTTTACCCTTGCCCTCATCGCCCCATTGTAAACCGAGAAGTATGTCCATGAAGGAATTAAAGTTGATAATAAAAAAAACGTCAGTTCATTGTTCACGCGCGAGCCGTGGCTTTTGGCTGAGGGAGAGATGATCCTCTCCGCCAAAAAGAAGGTAGGACAGACAAAAACAGCTTGCTTTTGTGTGTCCTACCCAATCAGAAAAGCGCCTTTTGCTGGTGCGGCTCAATAATAGTTGTTCAACATCACTGGCATGATCAACATCAAAATGTCCTCATCGGGATCCACCTCGGAGGGCATCAACAGGCCGGCCCGGTTGGGTTCGGAGAGTTTGAAGGTCACTTTGCTGGAATGGAGGTTGTTGAGGCTCTCGATCAAGAATTTGGCATTGAACCCAATCTCCATGTCCGCTTCAGAAGCGAAATCACAGCGCAATTTCTCATCGGCTTCATTGGAGAAATCGACATCCTCGGCAGACACCAACATATCGCCGCTGGTGTTTACCTTGAGGCGGACTTGGTTGGTCGATTTATTGGCATAAATGGCGATCCGGCGCAGCGAACCCAAAAAGTCGGTGCGGTCAATTTCCAAGGTTTTGTCGTTGTTGACCGGGATCACGAACTCGTAATCAGGGAAACGCTCATCGATCAGGCGGCAGACCATTTTGACATTGCCGTAATTGATGAAGGCATTGGACTTGTTGAAAGACAGCCGGACCACGCTATTATCAGAGGGCAACGTGTTTTTGAGCAGGGTCAGGGCCTTGCGGGGAATGATGATGGAAATATCCTTGTCCGACGACACATCGGTGCGGCGGTAGCGCACCAGCCGGTGGCTGTCGGTGGCCACGAAGGTGGCTTCGGAACTGCGCAGGTTCACATAAACGCCGTTCATGGCGGGCTTCATCTCGTCGGTGCTGGCCGCAAAAAGGGTGTAGGCAATGGCCGAAGAAATGGCTTCGGCGGGGATTTCCACCACCTCGGCATTTTTGAGTTCGGGCACCCGGGGGAAATCGGCCGCATTTTCGCCCGAAAGCTTGTAGTGGCCATTGTCAGAAATGATCTCGGTTACGTAGGTGTTCGGATCAATGCGGAAAGTGACCGGCTGCTCGGGCAAGTTGCGCAGGGTATCGGCCAACATTTTGGCTGGTATGGCCACGCTGCCGCCTTGCTCGGCATCGGCCTTCATTTCGGCCGTCATCGAGGTTTGCAAATCGGAAGCCGTGATAGTCAGGGTGTTGTCTTTGATCTCAAACAGAAAGTTGTCCAAAATTGGCATCACGGAGTTGTTGCTCAGGATGACCCCGTTCAGGGCCGCCAATTGCTTTAACAATGCTGACGAGGATATAATAAATTTCATGTTGTTCGGCGTTTTCTGATTTATTGCCCAAAAATAGAGATTGTTGGGCAGTCTTAAAATTTACGGCTCAATAATTCATAGAAATCTTTGACCTCGTCTTTTTCGATGTCCCAGTTGTTCTTCCGAAAATATTTTTCTTTCACCAACTGGATGGCGGCTGAATAATCGGCCGCCCGGTCTATATGGTCAACTGCTTCATTGAATTCTTGACTGTTTCCGTTGAACAGTTCGTTGATGAAAGCAAACTTTTTGTTGAGTGGGATAACCATTTTCAGGCTCTCAATCTTGGTGTTGGTGCGGTACATGTCCGATACCGTGTTGACTTGGCCGGGACTGACGAATTTTTCGTTGAGCGAAGCGGGCGTTTGCTCTTGGGTGTAGCGGTCGTTGAGCGAGTCGCTCTCTTCGGTTTTGGCAAATCGCTCGTTCAGTGGCACTGATTTGTTGGCTGGGGCCTCGTTTTTGGTCAAGGTCAACCCCACGGCGACGGGCGGGGCTTCTTTCACCGGCTCATCGTCCATCCCAAATGAAAGTTTGGAGATCGAAAATGGCTTGTTTTCCATCTCGGCAATCCCAGCCGAAAAGTTGAGCGGATCTTCGTCGGCGGCCAACCAAAACTGGGCGGACTGGACGGGCAACGTTTGGGAAAGACCTTGGAACACCGGGCCCACGTCTTCGAGCGGGATGCTGTTGGCCGCTTTCACTGCATTGAGCAGGGTATCGCGGCGCAAGTAGCTGCCCATTGCCTCGACCGATTGCAGGATGCGATCATAGACTGGACGATGAACCGCAAAATATTTGCCCACTGGCTTTAGCTGCGAGCCCACCTCGATGGTATCGCCCAAGTTGCCCCATTCTTGCAAGAAAAAATCAATGGGCGACAAGGCCAGCAATACCGTATCTTGTACTGCCGCCACCAATATCGGCTCAAACACAGCCCGTTCAATGCTGATGTTGCGCGAGAGGGCATTCATCAAAGTGGTGAGGGCTTGGGCCACTTCGGGTTCAGCGTAATTGAAAAAAGGACTTTTCAGCTTTTTGGTTTCTTCTTGCCACTGAAAAAATATTTTTTTGACCGCAAATAAATTTACTTGGCGGCTTGGGGACACTTCCACCACTTGTTTGCCATTGATGGTGCGGTGTTGGGCATAAAATGAATCACAAACAGTTTTGGCAAACTGCCTGGCATATCGGTTTACCTCGGCGGTGTTCAGCTTTTGTTTCATGCTGGGCTTAATTTGGGGCTTGCGCAAAGCTAGGGAAAGGCTTTGTCCGGTCTAGTTTTGGTCTAATTTGTAAAATTAGGCAATCTCAAAAATATATTGGCTTTTTCCTGAAAATACCTGCTTTATTTTGGACATTTGAACCATCCCCCCTAATTTTAACCTTTCAAACAATCAATACGCAACCGCAATCTTTTTGTAATCATGGCAGAAGAAATTGAAATTGATGGCCACAAGTATTCAGTGGAGGCAGAGACCTTCCCGCTGACGCTGACCAAACCGTTCATGCACGGCGACAATGCTTTATTGGTGCAAAAATACCTCAACCAAGTCTATAACGCTGGGTTGCGGGAGCATGGCATCTTTGGCCACGCAACTTCTGAGGCGGTCAAAAAGCACATGGAACTGGATGAAGTGACCGAAGGGCGCTTTGTGTTCGTCCAAAATTACAATTTTAAGGACTAGAACGGCCTTGCACCCATTGCCCAAACCACCCTTGTGTTGCCCGTGGCAGCCAACGGTGGTTTTTTCGTGCCAATCGGGCCGGGCGAGTATTTGAGAGCCACCCAACTTTTTTTGCCATGCAACCCAACCCCCTTCTGGTGGTCAAAATTGGCGGCAACGTCATCGACGACCCCATTTTATTGGCCCAATTTCTCGATAGTTTTGCGGCTTTGCCCGCGCCCAAGGTGCTCATCCACGGGGGCGGCAAACTGGCCACCAAGCTGGCCCAACAGTTGGGACTGACCGTGCAGATGCACCAAGGCCGCCGCCTCACCGACCAACCGATGTTGGACGTGGCCGTGATGGTGTATGGCGGGCTGGTCAACAAGAACTTGGTGGCCGGCCTCCAAGCCCGCCAATGCCCGGCGTTGGGCCTCACCGGGGCTGATCTGGATCTGATCCGCTCCGTACGCCGCCCTGTGCGCGACGGGGTGGACTACGGCTTGGTGGGAGATGTGCAGGCCGTCAATGCCCCGGCCCTGTCCGATCTGATCGACAAAGGGTTTGTGCCCATCTTGGCCCCCCTCACCCACGATGGGGCGGGCCAGCTCCTCAATACCAATGCCGATACCATCGCCTCAGAAATAGCGGTGGCCATGGCCAGCCACTATGCGACTTCCCTGCTGTTCTGCTTTGAAAAAAAGGGGGTATTGACCGAGGCCACCGACGACGATTCGGTGCTGGCCCACCTAAATCCCCACGACTATGCCCGCTATTTGGCCGATGGCACCATCTCGGGCGGGATGATCCCCAAGCTGGCCAATGCCTTCGCCGCCATTGGCCGGGGTGTGCGCGAGGTATTTATTTTCCACGCCCTGGCCCTGCCCCTGTTTGGGAAAGCGGGATTTATCGGCACCCAAATCACGGGCTAAAATTAATGGGTACTAATTTTGCTGATAAAAAGTTGACCAAGTTTGAAACTGCAACTTTTTTGACATGAATACATTACGTGCCCTACCCATCGTAGTCTTGTTGGCCACTTTCGCCCATTTGGCCCAGGCCCAGTTCACCATCAATGTGGCTGGGGCGGCCATCCGCCACCTTGGCCCGTTGCCCATGGGCGAATATCCGATCAACAACCCCCAAGAATTTCCGACCCTGGTCGGCATCAAGATTGGCGGATCGTTCGGTTTCCCCTACGAAGCCACCAAAAACAGCATCAACCTGAACTTCGGCTATTATTTTCCCACCAGTTCGATTGATGTCAACTATGGGGGAGTGACCATGAAACCCCAGACCATGGAACTGGAACTGAACTACCACCGCTTTTTTGTGGGTATTTATAACTACGACGAATTCAAGTTTTACGGCATTTTGGGGGTCACTGGCGTGCTGATGGACCAGCGTTACGACGTGCCCGATGTCAATTTGATCAGTGCGGGCGAGGTTAAATATTTCCGTAACTCGATTGTGCAAATGGGCCATTACAATGTGGGCTTGGGCGTGGAAGTGCCCACGCCAATGGGGGCCATGTTGTTTTTGGAGGCCAAGGCGGCCATCCATGCCAATGTGTTCTACCGCCACACCACCGTGTGGGAATCGAGCCTCAACTATTTTGGCAGTGCCACCTTCGGCCTGCGCATCCCCATCTCCGGCCGCGAGCGGGGGAAGCATTCCCGCTAGCAGGGGTTTGTGGCTGTTTTTCCAAAAGAATGTCGGGCGGCCCAAGCTGCCCGGCATTCTTTTTTATACCTTTGTCACACAATGGCCAATCCATTTGGCAGCTTTTATCCATCTCAATAATCCCAATACCATGAAACAAAAAGTTGTCCTCGCGTTCAGCGGCGGATTGGACACTTCGTACTGTGCCAAATATTTGGACGAAGAATGCGGCCTGGAAGTCTATTCGGCCATTGTGCAAACGGGGGGATTCTCGGCCACCGAACTGCAACGGATCGAGGAAAAAGCGTACCGCTTGGGCGTGGTCAAGCACGTGGTGCTGGATGATACCCCCGCCTATTACCAGCAGTGCATCCGGTACATGATCTATGGCAATGTGCTGCGCAACAATACCTACCCGCTGTCGGTGAGCGCCGAGCGGGTGTTTCAGGCGTTGGCCATTGTGCGCTACGCCAAAGAAATTGGGGCCGATTTTATTGCCCACGGCAGCACCGGGGCCGGCAACGACCAAGTGCGGTTTGATCTGGTGTTCCAGATTGCGGCCCCCCACATTGGCATCATTACGCCGATCCGCGATCAGCGGCTGTCCCGCGAGGCCGAGATCGAGTACCTCCAAGCGCGCGGAGTGGAAGGCGACTGGATCAAGGCCCAATATTCCATCAACCAAGGCATTTGGGGAACCAGCGTGGGCGGCAAAGAAACCCTGACTTCGCACCTGCCCCTGCCCGAAGCGGCGTTCCCCAGCCAACTCACCGCCACCGAACCCCGGGAAATTGAACTCACTTTTGCCAACGGCGAAGTGGTGGCCCTCGATGGCGACAGCACCGGCGGCCCCGTGGGCGTGATCCAACGGCTGATCGAGCTGGCCTCGGCCTACGCCATTGGCCGCGACATCCACGTGGGCGACACCATCATTGGCATCAAGGGCCGGGTGGGGTTTGAGGCTCCCGCTTCGCTCATCATCATCAAGAGCCACCACGCGCTCGAGAAGCACGTGCTCACCAACTGGCAAACCTATTGGAAGGAACAACTGGGCAATTGGTACGGGATGTTGCTCCACGAAGGGCAATATTTGGATCCGGTCATGCGCAACATTGAGGCCTTTTTGACCGATACCCAAGAAAACGTGAGCGGCACGGTGCGCGTCCGGCTGGCCCCGTACCAGTTCCAAGTACTGGGCATTCAATCGCCCCATGACCTGATGGCCAGCAAATTTGGCAGTTATGGCGAGATGAACAATGCTTGGACCGGCGATGATGTGAAAGGATTCACCAAGATTATCAGCAATCAATTAAAAATCTACTACCAAGTAAACGATAAGACGGAGCTTTAGTCGCCCGATAATAAAATGCCCATCATCCATTCCAATTCCTTGGCCCTCCGCGCAGAGGGTCAAGGCAACAAAACCGTAGTCCTGATCCACGGGTTTTGCGAGGACCACCGCATTTGGGCCGGTTTTGCGGCCCCGCTGGCCAGTCGATACCGGGTGGTGATGCCCGATCTGCCGGGCTTTGGCCAGTCGCCGCTGCCCACTGACCGGGCTGTTAGCATAGTGGGGATGGCCCAAGCTGTCCACGCCGCCCTGCAATCACTGGGCATCGAGCGGCCCATCCTGATCGGCCACTCGATGGGCGGATACGTGGCGCTGGCCTACGCCCAGCAATACCCCGAAGCACTGGCCGGGCTGGGGCTGTTCCATTCCTCGGCCCTCCCCGACTCGGCCGAACGCCAGCAAATACGCACCCGGGTGATCGCCGAAGTGCGGGCCAATGGTGTGGCCGACTATATCCAAAACCTGGTGCCGGGCCTGTTTGCCAGCGACCACCGGGCGGCGCACCAGCCAGTGATCGACGAACTGGTGGCCCGCGCCAGCCAGCTATCCCCCGAGGCAGTGGCCCAAGCCGCTGCTGCCATGCGCGATCGCCCCGACCGCCAAGCCGTGCTACAAAAGCTCTTGGTTCCCGTGCTGTGGGTGGTGGGCAAGGCCGATCCGGTCATTCCGTTGGCGGCGAGCCTGGCCCAACTGGCCTTGGCCCCCGACAGCACCGCCCACCTGCTGGCGGTTGGCCACATGGGGATGTTCGAGGCCCCAGCCCGGACATTGGCCGCCATTGAGACATTCTGCCAATCGGTTTATGATTCAAACGGGACTGGCGCTCTCCTACCATAAGCCGCTCAAAAATGCAATCTCAAGTTTTTCAATGAGTTAGGTGGTTTTTGTGCTTTACCAACGCGGGGCAACCTATTGGTAGAAAAATAATTTACCGAATCAAATGCGCCCTCCACCGGGTCGGACTAACCGGCGGTGATTTCTGATCCGATAAACCCTTAAATCCTGCGGGATTGTCCATTACATTTTTTATTTTTCCTATCAAATGGGAGAATTGAGTAATTTGCCGGAACTATGCTTGACTTATTTTACCAGTTTTAAGGATCATGACCACCCTCGCCCAACAACTGATCGCCGAAAACCAACGCACCCAAGCCACATTCTTGGACTTGGGAAACTGTGGACTTACCGAGCTGCCAAGCGAACTCCTCAACTGCACTTGGTTAGAAGACCTAAACTTAGGGTTCTGGTATTACGAGGAAGAAAAGCAGCGATGGAAGGCAAGCAAAAATAGGGGTGAGGTGAATCAAATCTCCTGCTTAGTCGGCATAGAAAGATTAAAAAAATTACGCATTTTGTTTTTTCACCATAATAGAATTAAGCGTATTGATCCTTTGATAGGACTAGCTAATTTACAAATTTTGGATTTTAATCACAATCTAGTTTCGGATGTTTCTCCTTTGTCGGAACTAACCACGTTAAAAAGTTTAACTTTTGTGGGAAACAGAGTGATCGATATTGCTCCTTTGCAATTACTGGTCAAGTTGCAAAGATTGAATTTTGAAAGAAATCAAGTTTCCGACATTGCTCCCTTGCAGGGGCTTTCCAATTTACAAGAGTTGAATTTTGGGTCAAATAAAGTTGCCGATATTGCTCCTTTGCAGGGGCTTTCCAATTTACAAGAGTTGTATTTTGGGTCAAATAAAATTTCCGATATTGCTCCTTTGTCGAAACTGGCCAATTTGCAAAAGTTATATTTTGGGTCAAATAAAATTTCCGATATTGCTCCTTTGCAATTACTGGTCAAGTTGCAAAGATTGAATTTTGAAGGAAATCAAGTTGCTGATATTGCTCCTTTGCAGGGGCTTTCCAATTTACAAGAGTTGAGTTTTGAGTCCAATCAAGTTGCTGATATTGCTCCTTTGATAGGACTAGCCAATTTACAAATTTTGACTTTTGGGTCAAACGGAGTCTCCGTTATTACTCCTTTACAGGGACTGGTTAATTTACAAATTTTATTTTTTTGGTCAAATAAAGTTGCCGATATTACTCCTTTAGAGAAATTAGTCAATTTGCAAAATTTGTATTTTGGGTCAAATAAAATTTCCGATATTGCTCCTTTGCAATTACTGGTCAAGTTGCAAAGATTGAGTTTTGAAGAAAATCAAGTTGCTGATATTGCTCCTTTGCGGGGACTAGCTAATTTAAAAGCGTTGAATTTTGAGTCCAATCAAGTTGCTGATATTGATCCTTTGATAGGACTAGCCAATTTACAAATTTTGGCTTTTGGGTCAAACGGAGTCTCCGTTATTACTCCTTTAAGTGGATTAGCCGAGTTGCAAGAGTTGGACTTTAGGTCAAATAAAATCAATGATATTTCCCCTTTACAGAAATTAGTCAATTTGCAAAATTTGAATTTTGAAGCAAATCAAGTTGCTGATATTGCTCCTTTGCGAGGAATGTCCAATTTGCAAAGATTAAGTTTTGGGTCAAATCAAGTTACCGACATTACTCCTTTGCGAGGAATGTCCAATTTGCAAAGATTAAGTTTTGGGTCAAATAAAGTTGCCGATATTTCGCTTTCCTTTCTAAACAGCCTGCCTAAATTAAGCGAGTTAGCCCTTTTCGGAAATCCTCTCCAAGATATTCCTCGGGAAGTTTTAGGAACATTTGAACATAACAATTGCCTTCCCGCTCTCCAAGATTATTTTCAATCGATTGCAAAAAAAGAATTCCAAAAAGAACTCAATGAAGCTAAACTCATCATCGTGGGCGTGGGCGAGGTGGGCAAGTCGGAATTGGTCGATGCATTGAGCGAGCCGGATTATGTTTTTGTGAAAGGTAGAGACACGACACCAGGTATTCGCATCAAAAATTGGACGCTGAAAGACTGCCAAAGGCAGGCAAAAAGCATTGATTTTCGGGTAAATGTCTGGGACTTTGCGGGCCAGGAAATCAACTACGGCACCCACCAGTTTTTCCTCACCAAAAATTCGGTCTATGTGTTTGTCTGGGAAACCCGCAGGGGTATTGAGGAATCTAACCAGTTTGCGTATTGGTTGAGTGTAATTGCACTGCTTTCGGAAAATGCCCCTGTTTTGGTGGTGCAAAACAAGACGGATATCTACACTGGTGAAATCAATCAGGCGGATTGGAAAAGCAAGTTCCCCAATATTATAAAATTTTACGAGACCTCCTGCCAAAACGGCAGTGGCATTGAAAATCTTCGGGCGGACCTTAAAAGTCAGTTGTTGGCCCTGCCGCATACTTTTGAGATTTGGAACAAAGACCGCTACGCCATTCGGGAAGGTTTGACGGAAAGCTCAGAAAACTACCTTTCCCACAAAAAATATTTGAAAATCTGTGAAGAAAGACAACTTAATAAAGAACAAGCAGGTTTTTTGAGCCAACGACTCCATGACATTGGTGTGCTGCTACACTATCCCAATGATATTACGCTCAAAGATACCGTGGTGCTGAAACCGGAATGGGCCACCCAAGCGGCCTATTTACTCTTGAATAGTAATCTTGTCGTTCAGGGAAAGTTTAGCACCACCGATTTGGAGAAAATCTGGGCCGAAGAGAAATTTGATGAAAAACATGCCTTTCTTTTAGGTTTGATGAAAAAATTCGAGTTGGTCTTTCAATTCCAAGACAGTGAAACTTACATTGTGCCAGAACGCTTGCCAGTGGAACCGCCAGAGAATCAAACTTTTGAACGGTTCAACACTCGCACATCTGATTCTCAAAAACACCTTCGATTTGAGTACTACTACGATTTCATGCCGAAGGGCATCATCAGCCACTTCATCTGCCGGATGCATGAACTCATCAAAGGTGAGTTGTTCTGGAAGTACGGCATAGAGCTGCAATACGAAAATTCGGAAGCAATCATTATCAGCAGTGAGGTAAACAAGCAAATCCGCATTGAAGTGGTTGGAAAAAAGGCAGATAAACTCTTGGCCATGATTCGCCTAAATTTTGCCGCCATCCACCAAAAGCTAAAAAACCCTAAATTGACCGAAAAAGTGCCTTGCGTGTGCCCGGACACTTGTGATTTCAAAAATAATCCGTATTTACATGATTATCAGACCTTAATAAATTTTCAGACCAAAGGCAGAAGGACCAGGGAATGTGAGAAAAGTGCCGAAGACATAGAAATCGCCACGCTTTTGGACACAAAAAAAGTAAACCAAAAATACTTGTTGGATTTGATTGATGAAAACAAATATCCTGAATTTTACCAAGAATTAGACCTTTTGGATATTTCAGATCATGCAATTAGTGCATTAAGAAAAGATTTTGTTCATGATAGTGGCAATTCCCAATACGCCGACCGATTAAAAGTTTGGGTGGGTAATTATTTTAGGGAGAGGAGAAGCCGTTAGGCCAATTGGTCGCCCCAGCCCCGAAAACCAGCGCAACCAAGCCACTTTCTTAGACTTGGGCAACTGCGGCCTGTCCGCCAGCCCGCTTACCTGCCGAAAGCCCAAGCCAAGAAGTCGGGCATGATCCGGCCCCAAGTGTGCTGGTTGTGCTGGCCGCCCTGGATCTCGATGTAGCGGATGTCGCGCTGCACGTCGTAGCCTTTCATGGCCAGTTCGGCAATGAGATCGAGTGTGTCCTCGATGGCATCAATGATCCCGTTGTGGTTGCGGTCTTCGCGCTCATCGTCGGTGCCGGCCTCGAGCCAGAATTTCAGGCCCTCTTTTTTGGCACTGCCCCGCACCACGCCGTGCATGATCCGGTCGGTCATGGCCAGTTCATCGTTCTGGGAATGTCGCCGCCACCAGAATGCCCCGGAAAACACGCCCACTTTGCCAAACACGTTGGGGTGTTGCCAAGTAATGTCAAAAGCCGACAAGCCCCCCAGCGAAAAACCGGCCAACACATTGTCGGCCGCAAAAGGGGAGAGTTGGTAACGTTGGCGAAGCTGGGGGAGGAGTTCTTGCAACACAAATGAAGTGTAGGCCCCGGCCAAATTGCCCCGGCCGGCATAGTCGGGGATGCCCGCCGTGCCGTACTCGTTGAGCCGGGCCTTGTCCACGTGGGCAGCAGCCAAGATGAAAGGACGCACATTGCCGTGGGCGTGGGCCTGTTGCACGGTTTCCTTCAAATGGAGCGCGGGCGCATCTTGCCCATCGTTCATCACCAGCAGGCTGTATTCGGTATCGGCTTGAAAATTGGGTGGCAGGAAAATATCCACCCGCTTCTCTTTTTTGAGGTGGCGCGACTTTAATTGAAGCGTAAGGTCGGCATAATCCGCCGGAAATGCTACTACCATGTTGGTGGGTCAATGGGCTAGGGCGTGAAATCTAACGGGAAGGAATATAAATCCTTCCATAAAATCAACCTTTGCCCGCCCAAAACCCGGATTCTCACCAGTTTTTTTTAGAACGTTGCATCCCTCGGGGCAAAGTCTGCGTCTTGGCTGTGGAAAGTAAGGGGGTTGGTCAGCCCACTGCCAAAAGGTGGTGGTTGCCAAAAACCCGCAACGGAGATGCCTTGGTTACGTCAGAACTAGAACAAGAATGGGTGCAAGGCTGCCTGAAGGGCAAGCTCAAAGCGCAAGAAATGCTCTACAAGCATTACTATGGCTATGCCATGTCCGTTTGTCTGCGCTATGCGGGCTCGCGGGACGAAGCAGCCGAAATCTTGAACGATAGTTTTCTGAAAGTCTTCGGCAAAATTGACCAATATGACCCCAAACGCTCGTTCAAAGCGTGGCTGCGCCGCATAGTGGTGAACACGGCCATTGACCACTACCGCCGCAACCAAAAACTCACGCTTACCGATGGCTTGGAGGATGCCCGCACCGAGGAGTGCGAGGCAGATGCGATTGACCAATTAACGGCCGCCGAAATCATGCAAATGGTGCAAGCCTTGCCCGAGGCCCACCGACTGGCATTCAACTTATACGAAATTGAAGGTTTTAACCACGAGGAGATTGGGGAAATGCTGGGCATCCCGGTCGGCACCTCGAAATCAAACCTGTCACGGGCCAAAAAGAAATTGCGGGAAATGATCGGGGCAAAATTTGGAGCAAAGAGTTATGAGCAAATTTGACAAGGACACGAACCAAAAAATGACCGACAAGTTTCGGCACGAACTGGAAGAGCAGGCAGTGGCTTTCCAACCCGCCGACTGGGCAGTGATGCGCGAGCGGTTGATTGCGGCCATGCCCCTGTACCGGCGCTGGTGGTACTGGATGCCCATGCGCTACACGGTGCTGCCCATTGCCCTGCTGGGGCTGGTGGGTGGAAGCTGGTGGGTGGATCGGGCCATTTCTGGTCGTTCAAGCCACGCCCCGGCCACTGCTAAAATTGCCAAAAACTTACCCTCGGGCCAGTTGCCCCCCCAAACCATTGAATCGGGGCGACCTATCACCGACGGCGGAACCAAGGTACGGGCTGAATCAATCCCCAATCAACTGGGTAAAGGCCGATCTGGTGCACGGCCCGATCGGCTGGCAATGGAGCCGTCATTGGGGCGCAATGGGTCCGGGGGATCTTTGCAACAGCCCCCAATCCTGGCCAAAAGAATCAAGGGCGCTCGCTCACCATCGCCGCAAAAATTGGCCGATGGGGCCTTCCCACCGCAAGAGGATGGCATAGCCAACAAAAATACTGGCCTCACATTGCCACAGGAATTGGTTGACGGGGCGATCCCGCTACCAAAGACTGGCAAAGCGCGAGCGGTGGCGTACCCAAACTTGGCAGTGGCCCGCGACGCAACTGTCTTTCTGCCGCTTTTGCCCCTGAAATTGCTCGCCCTGCCCGATACTTTTGCGCAGCCCGTTCTGGTGGCCACTCCCATTGCCGAGCTGCCAAAATTGTCGCCAAATCAACTGTCAAACTGGCGGTTTGCCCTGTCAGTGTCCCCCATGATGAGCTTTGGGCGGATCGGGGAGCGTACTGGCCAGTTGGTGAGCACTGAACAAACTTTGTGGATCGAGCGGCGCGTGGGTGGCAAGTTCTGGATCGGTGGCGGAGTGGGCTTCTTCGCCTACAAGGCTCCTTTTGCGGCCCAAGGGCGGCCAAATGTGCCAAACTTCAACAATTCTGATAACTCCCCTAGTTTTCAGGCCAATATTGTGGCTGTTACCCTGCCCGTGGGGGTACGGTGGGAGTTTTGGCAGCGGGGCCAACACTCGCTCAGCTTGGCAGTTGGTTTGCGCAACTTCACCTACGCTCGGGAAAAATACCGTTTTGACAGCCCCAAACCAGTGTTTGATGCCCAACCTACCAATCAGGTGAACTCACTGACCTTGGGCCGACAAATCTATTTTATCGATGAGTGGACTTATCAACCCTTCAATCGTTTGGATTTGGCGGGTCAGGGTGACATCGCCCTCACCTATCACCGGAGTTTGGGCAACCGCTGGGCGGGGGCAGTGGGCCCTCATTGGAGTTTTCCCCTGCGAAAAATGACACATGAAGGGCTTTCCTTACACACCTTTGGCCTAACACTTTGGGTATCGAGAGCGGGAAAATGATTTTAAGTACAGTATTTGCTTTATTCTGTTTAATATTAACCCCCACTTCTTGTGTATGAAAATCTTTAGCCTGATAATGATCCCGTTGTTGAACCTGTTTACCAACGGAACCACCCCCAAAACCACCGACCCTTGCGATTGCAGCACCGAAATCAGTGCTGCCAAGCCGGGCCGCCCATTTAGCTGTGACACGCGCAAGTGTACCGTGGAACGGGGCAAAATCACCTATTTCTTTGAATTTAAAGCCCGGGGCAACAATAAATATGACGTGGACATCAAAGCGGTGTCAAAAGGTGCGGCCAACTTGGTGATGAGTTCGGTGTTGACCGTGACCGACAAACAGTCTGCCTCCGGAGAAGTAGAAGTAAAAATCTTGCAATCTATCAACGAAGGTTACCGTTGGATTCCATCGGGCAGCAGTTACGTAAAAGGAATTTATAACACCCGGAGTGGCACCATGAGCTTTGAGGCATCAGGGGCAATGGCCAACTTTTCCGACAGCCGCCACGGCTACA
This sequence comes from Cytophagales bacterium, assembly GCA_038209965.1. Classification (GTDB taxonomy): domain Bacteria; phylum Bacteroidota; class Bacteroidia; order Cytophagales; family Thermoflexibacteraceae; genus JALONO01. The sequence continues at coordinate 18,353 of JBBQXF010000010.1, forward strand.
CCCCCACCCAACTGGTGCAACAACTGACCCCGCCCAAATATGATGTGGGCTATGTGATCAAGGCTACCGTGGCCTACATGATTTTGCAATACCCCAATTCAATGCCATTGAGCAGCTAAACGGCCAAGGGGGCAACGTCCGCGACTTTGCCCAGCGGTTAACTTCACCCGGAGCGGTGGTTTCCATCAAGAAACCACCGCTCCGTTTTATTGGGCCAACTTCCATAAGCCGCTTAGATGGCGATTTGGGCGTTCATCGGGGCCAGCAACTTGGCAGTGGTGTGCCAATTCCGAATGGTTATTTTTTGGTAGATCGGCTGCGAAATGACCTTGGCCAGATAGCTCTGGCCGGCCTGACTGATCAGGCGCGAGCGGTAGCCAAATTTGGCCGAAAGGGCCGCATCAATCTGGTCGACCAGCCGATCGGGATCCGTTTCCGGGCTGCTGAACCACACATTGCCGCTTTGGATGTAGGTGCCCACTCCGGTAAAGCCCAGATCAAGGAACAGGGTTTTCAAATCAGCCATTTTGATGAGGTTGTTGCCCCCAACATTGATTCCCCGCAGTAAAGCCAAGTATTGATGAGTGGTCATGGAGTTGATTCGGTTAATCCTGAACCCCAAAGTACCACTCTTTGCCCAAATTTTGCTTGATAAGGCACGCCAGCGCCGGCATCTGGCCCCCCAGTCGGACGGGCGGGCGGGCGCTTGACCTAGCTCCGCCCACTAACAGAAATCGGCTGATCGGGAAAGTCAAATGGAACCGGAAGGTGGGCAACCCGCCACGCTAGCCCACCACAAACGTGTTTTGGGTGATCGGCGGGAGCTGGCCAATCCAACGGTTCAAGCACCCTTTTTTTGCAGTTTTATCCTTTTCCCCCAAAAAATTTTAGTCCGCACGCAACCTTTCCCCCCCAAGTCCCATTTATACAAACGAACAATGATCATCGTCATGAAAAAAACATTCCTGTGGATTTGCCTTGTATTGGGCATCGGAAATTTGGCTTTTGCCCAAACGGGCGGCATTAGGGGCCGGATAAAAAGTGCGCTGGGCGATCCGCTGCCCTTGGCCACTATCTACATCAAAAGCTCCCAAGCAGGCACTGCCGCCAACATCGAGGCCTACTATGAATTAAAACTCCCCCCGGGCCAATATGAAGTGGTGTTCCAGTATTTGTCACACAAGACTACCGAAAAAACCGTGCAAGTGGGCAGTGAATTTGTCACGCTGGACATCACCCTTGAGCCGCAAACTTACTTGCTCAAGGAAGTGGAAGTAAAGGCGGGCTCCGAAGACCCGGCCTACACCATTATGCGCAAGGCCATTGCCATGAGCAAAGTGCACAAGCTCCAAGTCGATGCCTATGATGCCCGGATCTACCTCAAGGGCACGGGCCGGGTGCTGAACATCCCGTGGGTGGTGGCCAAAAGGCTGGAGAAAGAAGGGGTGATCGAGGGCAAAACTTACCTGACCGAAAACATCACGGATCTGCATTTTGAGCAGCCCAACAAATATGTGAAGAAGGTGATCTCGATTCGCAGCAGTGACGTGGAACCGAAAAATGCCTCACCAATGGACTATATCGAGGCCAGTTTTTATGACCCCCAAATTGGCAATATCGTCTCCCCGCTATCCCCCAGTGCCTTTGCCTACTACAAATTCCACCTCGAATCCGTGTTTCGCGACCAAGGATTTGAAGTGAACAAGATCCGGGTAACTCCCCGCTCCAAGGGCGACGATGTATGGGAAGGTTTTATCTACATTATTGAAAACAAATGGTGCATCCACAGCCTGCAACTAAACACCGAAAAACTGGGGTTCAAGATCGGGGTGCAGCAAACCTACTCGCCCGTGCAAGACGAAGTCTATATGCCGATCAACCACCAGATCAATGTGGCGGGCAGCTATTTGGGGTTTGAGGGCGAGTTTCGCTACGTGGCTTCGGTGAGCAATTACAAACTCAAAGTGAACCCCAATTTTATCCCACAGGTCAAGTTGATTGATGAGAAAATCGAGAAAGAAAAAGCAGCCTCGGTGAGCAAACAAAACAAGGGCGAAGAAGACCTGAACAAAGCGTTGGCCGAAGGTAAAGAGTTGACCCGCAAGAACTTGAAAAAAATGTTGAAGGAGTCCGAAAAGCAACAATTGGCTGCCGAGCGCCAGCGCACCAAAAAAGGCGAAACCCCGCCCAGCGAACTGGTCAGCAACGACTCCACGGCGATTGATACGCTGGCCCGCAAACGCGGACAGGACGAGGCCTTCTGGAACGAGAACCGGCCCATCCCATTGGCCAAGTTTGAGCTTAAAAGTTACCAAGAGCGCGATAGCCTGATCAAGGTCGACTCGGTGAAAAAAGCCACCACCATCGTTGACTCCACCAACGGGGAGGAACGAAAAATCAAGGTCAGCAAAGGATTCCGGCCTTGGCACCTGATCACGGGTGCGAGCTACAAAACCGGCAAAAGCTCCAATTTCCGCATTGCGGCCCCGATTGAGGAACTCAATTACAATACGGTGGAAGGGTTTGCAGCCAATTTACGGATGATCCAAACCTTTAATTTCAAATCGGGCGAACGGCTGCGGATCGCCGGGCTGGGCCGCTATGCCCTGGCCCGCGAGGCATTCAGTGGCAAGGGCGAGATCGATCTGCTCTACAACCGCAAACGGCAGGGCAGGTTGCAGATCGACGGCGGGCGATATATTCAGCAGATGAGCGAGGAATACCCCATTCCCATGTTCCTCAACACCATCACCACGCTGGTTTTTGAACGTAACTGGATGAAAATCTATGAGCGTGACTATGGCCGGATTCGCTGGAGCGATCAACTCAACGATGCCCTGCGCTTCTCTGGTTCGTTTGAACTGGCCCAGCGGCGACCGCTGAACAACTTGGCCGACTATCGGGTGTTCGATTGGCCGGATCGGGCGTTTACCTCCAACAATCCCGAAAACATCGAGGTGTCTGAGACCAGTTTTCTGGCCCACCGAGCCGCCATTTTACAGCTCGGTATCAACTATCGGCCCTTTCTGCGCTACCGGGTGCGCAACGGGCGCAAAAGCCAGGTCACGGAAGGATCGCCGGAATTCAAACTCAACTACCGCAAGGGAATGGGCGGGGTGGACTACGATTTCCTCTCGGTCGGGGTGCAGCACCAAGTCAAGATCGGTATCCGGGGCAAACTTGGCTATGCACTTTCGGGTGGGGCTTTTCTCAATAACCGAACCGTCTATTTCCCTGATTTCAAGCATTTTAACGGTAACCGGATTTTTGTCCAATTTTCCGATCCGGTGTCCAGTTTCCGGCTCTTGGACTATTATCGGTTCAGCACCCAAGACAAATACCTCGAGGGCCATGCGTATCTCCAATTCCGCAAATTTTTGCTCACCCAGTTTATTTACTTGCGCTCCTTTGGCTGGAAAGAAAACCTGTTTGTCAACCAATTGGTGACCCCGAACAACAATTACACTGAAATGGGCTACACCTTGGACGGTATTCTGCGGCTGTTCCGGGTAGAGGCCATTGCTGCGTTTGAAAACGGGCAATACCTCAACTGGGGCATCCGCGTGGGCATTACCACCACTTTTGGCTTACAGGTGAACATGGATTAGGCTTGGGTTCGATCCATCACCGTCCCCCCAAGGCAGTTAAAGCTTTGGGGGGATGATTCATTCCGTCCAATGCCCATGCGCCATTAAAAGTCAACTGAACCAATGGGCTTTTGGGGAAATAAAGATAGCCCCGCAAGTATTGTTGGCGCAAATCAATTAAAATAGTCAATTTTATCGCTAATAAATGGCAAAGTTGTGGGCTTGCCACTTTGGGAGCGGCGTTGTTCCTCCAGCGGAGTAAAGCTTTTCGTTGGTTTTGGGCAAAAGTGCCTTATTTTGTCGTTGTGAAAACCGTTGCCGAAATCGAGGAACTTTATCAAGCCGCGCTCAAGCCCAAGCTGGAGGCGTTTGAAGAACGGCGTTTTACCCTCTACCACCAGCGCCGCCAGTTGGTTGGCCTCACCGTGGCCGTGATCACCTTTGCTGGGCTGGTGACTTTGGGCTATGGTCTGCCGTATTGGTGGGCCTTGTTGGCTGGTTTGCCGGTCGTTGCCTTGTCGGCTTATCTGTACCGGCAAAAATTCGTTGACCCGAACATGGGCACGGCCATTCAGGAAATGCTCGCCCAGGAGCTGCTGCCCAAACTGTTCAAAGATCCCCAGCACGATCCGGAAAAATCAATTCCGTACAAGTACTTTTCCGAAAGTATGTTTTTTACCCACTTGCCCGAAAATTTTGGGGGGCGGCATTTGCTCAAGGGCCAAGATGGCGATCTCCCTTTTTTGTTGTCCGAGATTAGTGCTTCTTATGATTCTGGCGACCCTCCCACCAAGGGCCAAACCATCATCTTGCTGGATGGCCTGCTGTTTGTCACCCTGTTCCGGCGCGATTTTGCCGCCCCAGTGGTGGTGCTGAGCGACGATACCCGGCAGCAACTGGGCCGCCTGGGCCGCAAAATCCAACAAGCCAACTTGTACCGCCCCCACTACACTCAATTGTTCGAGGACGAGTTCGCCGACCATTTTGCCATTTATACCAACGATGTGGTGGAGATTCGACAAATTTTGACCCCCCAAACCCGGCAGCAATTGCTCCAGTTAAAAAAGGACTCGGGGCTGGCCATTCATTTTTCCTTGATTGGCAACCGGATCACTATTGCGCTGAACGGCCCGTTGATCAACTTTGATCCCAGCGCCCGCTGCGACAACCCCGCGTATGTGATGCAATATTACGAAAAAGTCACTTTCTTGCTCTCCTTTGGCCGGGCCATTAATGAACTACTCGCTCCGAAAAAGACTGAACTGAGCTGGGATCTTTAGCTAGAATTATGCAAAAATAAAATTCAACTACTTGATAATCAAAGTAGTTGAATTTTATACAGAAAAAATAGGTTTCACCCAACACAGGCTAAGCCCAAGTCTAGCCCTTTACTCCGACCGGGATTCTTTGCTCAACCCGTTGCGATCCATGAAAAACTGGTAGATCCGCTGGTATTGCTCGGCCCGACCCGAATACTCCAAGGCTTTTTCATAGGCGAAAATAGCATCGGCATACAGTTCGTTTTCCTCAAAATACCGGGCCTCGATCAACTTGGCAAAGGCACTGGGGGGGGTATCTTTGCCCACAATCACGCTGAGTTCACCTTTTATGGCCTTTACTTCTTTGGGCGAAACCCGCATTATTGCATTGCCGTCGAACATTTGCAGGGATGCTTTTTCTTTACCATCTGGCCCGATTGGTATCACTTTGAGCATCAACAGGGGATATCTGTTGAGTTTATACTTCACCAGATCAACCACCAAGGACAGTTCTTTCGTGGTTTCGGTGTATAGCTGGGTCTCGCTCAAGTCACTCACGATTACTTTGTAGGAGTTATTGGCCGAACTCGCACTATCAGTCATACTGTACCACCGCAGCACGAGCACCTCGCCGAAAATTTTGGTGCGCAAGGGTAGCATGGTCGCGATCGGTAGGGCAAAACTTCGCATCACGGCCCCAGTCTTGCCCATGTGCTTGGCTTTGTTCTTGTTAATGGCCACATTTTGGGCTGGGTTGGTCAGTTCGTTCATTACGTACTCGGCGTACTTGGTCGTACTGGAGCTCTTGCTCAGTAGCCCCACCAATGCCTGCACTTTGTAGGTGCCGGGCACCACTTCTAGGGCTTTGCCCGTTTTATGGGCCAAGCTCAAGTAAGCTCCGGTCGGCACTTTGAGCTCTTCCGTCCCGCTGAGTTTAGTACCTATCTTGGGGGAGATGCCATTCACGGTGACCCCGCCCTTCTGGGCCAGCACCTGAAAAAGATATTCTTGGGCATAGACCGGCAACGACCCAATGCAAAGAAGAATCAAGAGGTATTTTTTCATTTTTTCCGCCATTTTAGATTTCGCACCAAGGTTGCATATATTTCAAAGACATCGCCCGATAGGACTATGACAAAAATTGAATACGTAAGGTCGACCTTCAAGTTATAATTGGCAAACAAAACTATCACCAGGTAAGTTAACAGCACCGTTTCGGCCAATTGAATAAACTTGGTGATCAAATCATACCAAAGGCCGTAGCGTTCGCTTTCATCAATCTTGGCAAAAAGGGCAATGTTGAGGTATCCCAATATAACAGCAATAATTAGGCTAATCCATTCTGGAACTTCATCGATATAATCTTGGTGCAGGATCATGGAAACGATGTTGGCGTGGATCACGCCACCAAACATATCGGGGGCCGTCCGTCCAATTTGTTTGGGGTTGAGCGGGGTGTAAAACTTGTCATCGTCCCAAGTCAGGGCGTTGTAGTTGGCCCCCAAATAGCACATGATCACTATCTTGTCGCGGATGGTTTCTGGGGTAAAAAGTGTGTCCAGCACATCGTCCACGTCCAATTTGACAAACTTGTCGGAGTTGCCCCGAAAATTGATGATTTCCGAGGTTCGTTGACGCGTAAAGAATTTTTTGGCCAGCGTGGAGTCGTATTGCCCCGCGACCTGAGTAGCGAAACTGCGCTCCACCCAGCCGCTGGCCATTTGCTCTTGGGCCGAAGTCTCGCGCCAAGTTTCAAAGGGAGTTTCCCCTTCGGTCAGGGCATTGGTAAACCCCGAGGCCCCATGCTGGGCAAAGCGGGGCAAAACCCGGCGCAAGCTGTCCCAAACCTCCGTACTGTCGGCCAATTTGCGCCCCCGCTCCAGCTTGCTGAACAGCACCAAATTGTGTGCTTGGGCAAAAGCCGCCTCCAACAGGGAGTCGGTTGGCGGGTCGATTTCGTTGCGAAACTCGACATCAACCCCAAGCACTCGTGGGCCGAAGTGGTTGAGGATCAGGATCTGCCGGGCAATGTCAATCCGGGCCAAGTCGCCAATGTTGACCAATACGATACTGGTGTCCACTGGCTGGGGCGGGCGGATTTGGAAGGCCACATCGGTGGCATTGTAGTCGGACAGGGCCTGCTCAAAGGGGTTGAGAAAATCGATGCGGAGGGCCAATTGCTGCACGGCCACCAACACCAAAAAAACAGTGACCAGCCCAAAAAAATAGTACCACCGAAAAAGTTTGAGAAACCGGCGCATCGTTCAGTAAAAGTTGGGGGTTGGCAAGACCGGTTTAGGGTTTTAAAAATGGCCGGGTTAAAGGTAGGGAAAAATTCAAAAGTTGGTACTAAAATTTCAAACCCTTGGCTTTCAATGTCCCAGCCAATGTTCGGCTTTTTGTTCGGCGCTTGGCGGGTGGTGACCAAAACTATTTCTATCCTGCGCAACTTAACGACCAGTGATTGCCGAAAGTCAAAAAAAATATCCAGCGGGAGCGGTTGGCCCATCCGGATCAAGCATTGTTCTTACGTAAGTCCCTTGCAGGGTGATTTGGCCAAAAATTAACCCAAACCAATGGGCCGATTTGGACAATAATCTCCTCATCGCCTTGGGTAGTTTTGCAGCAATCCAATACCAAGACCACAAGCGCAAAGCTGCCCTGGGCAATCATTGACCCAACAAAAAAACATAGCGCAAGTGTGAGCGCCAAGTAAAATGGGTTATCTGACAATTCTTGTGGAGCAGTTTGCTTCTGTCGCGTTTACAAAGATAGAATCTAACTTATGATGCTCACTATAAAGTGCTTATAAAATTTGCTGTCTACGAGAATCAAGCTAAATAGTCATCCCTCAAAAAAATTGTCAGAGAACCAAATGTAATTATAAACTACACTGAATATGCCTGCCATTCAAGCCGTATTAATCATGTCTTCTGGGACAAAATCAGCGATAAATTGGGGGTCAAAAAAAGATCTGAGTCGTTTTGGCTGATTTTATTCCATTTTCAAAGTTCCACCGGGCTTTGAAAATAACCTTCGGATCTAAAATACCCAACTTGAGGGAACCGGGTTTTGCGGCCCGATATTTTTGTCACACCCCAGGGGCCGCACCTACTGTGGAGCTGAGGCGGCACCCCGTCGGGGCTGCAGGCAGCTACATTGATCGCAGAATTTGATTTTTTAGCTTTGTTGTTGGTGGGTTTTGCTGGCACCAACAACGGAGTAAATTGTAGAATTTTTCAAAACACCGTCAGCGATTTCTCGATCAATATTGGTAAGTACAAAAGGTGGTTTAACTTCTGCTTCGGTGGTCGGAGATGACAAACCTTGGTTTTCCAATCATTGAGCCAGTGGTCACTGACTCAATGATTGGAGTATAACCGAACCGATGGCCCAGCCGTTTTGCCAGCCTGTTCAGCGTTGGGCCCGGTAATACAGCGTTGAGCAGTTGTCGGGGCGGAGAATGGCCCGAGCCTCGGCCTGCACCTGGGCCGGGGTCACGGCCTGGATCTTGGCCGACTCTTGGTTTACCCCTTCCGGATCGCCCAGCACGGCGGCATAGGCCAAGTTCATGGCCCGGTTGAGCACTTCCAGCTCGGAAAAGACCAAGGTGGACTCGGCTTGGTTTTTCACTTTGGCCAATTCTTCTTCGCCCACTCCGTCGGTTTGCATTTGGCCAATGATCTGGTCAATGGCTGCTTCGGCGGTTTCCAAGCTTACACCCTCGGCGGGCTTGCCCTGCACAATGACCAGCCCCTTGTCAGCACTGCCCATGATCGAGGCACTGACCGAACTCATCACTTTTTGGCTCAGCACCAACTGTTGATAGAAACGCGACGACTTGCTCCGGCCCAGGATGTCACTCATCAGATCTTGGGCATAATAGCGCGGCGATTGCTTTTCCTCCATGTGATAGACCTTGTAGAGGGCATCCACGGGCACTTGGGCTTCCACTTCCAGCCGGCGGGGCCCAGTCTGTGGGGGCTCGGCGGGCAAGCTGCGCAGGGACACATTGCCGGGGCGGATCGGCTCAAACCACTTTTTGGCCAATTGCTTCACTTGTTCCAGCCGCACATTGCCCGCCACTACCAAATGGGCGTTGTTGGGCAAATAATGGGTGTAGAAAAAATTGCGCACATCATCCATGGTCGCTTGCTCAATATGCGAAATATCTTTGCCAATGGTCGCCCATTGATAGGGGTGCACTTGATAGGCCAGCGGGCGGAGTTTGAGCCATACATCGCCGTAGGGCTGGTTAAGGTAGCGCTGTTTGAACTCCTCGATCACCACTTTGCGCTGCACTTCCAGCACTTCGGGCTTGAACGACAGGGCCAGCATCCGGTCGGACTCGAGCCAGAACGCAGTTTCCAAGTTGTCGGCCGGCAGGGTGAGGTAATAATTGGTGATGTCGGGCGAAGTGAAAGCATTGTTTTCGCCGCCCACCCGCTGCAATGGTTCGTCGTAGGCCGGTATGTTGACCGAGCCGCCAAACATCAGATGCTCAAATAAGTGCGCAAAACCAGTTTTGTTGGGGTCTTCATCGCGGGAGCCAACATTATAGAGCAAGTTGAAAGCCGCAATGGGCACACTGTGGTCTTCGTGTACGTACACCCGCAGGCCATTGTCCAATTGAAAGTGCTGATAAGAAATCATGGGCTTGGTATTTTTAGCGCAAAGGTAGGGCAGCTTTCACTTGTTTTTGCCATTGGCAGCCGAAACAGGACGAATGCGCAACCAGGATAGGTTGGGCAAAACCCATTTCTGGGGATGGTCGGGTGAGGTTGGGTATTCCGCGCCTATATCGCGATCAAGTTGACTTTCAGGTCGGTATCTTCGCTATATTCCTCGCCGCTGTCCCGCATGTCCACATCATTGGCCTTGTAATACCAGTTGACTTCAACCGATCCGCCCTGCTCTTTTTCGTAAGTTTCCAACAGATCAAAGATTTCCAGAAAACGGCGCGATGTGCTGGTGTTGAAATAGGCCATCCGAAAATTGAGTTGGATGGTTTGGTTGGGAACCTGAATAAAGCGGTTCAGCCAATCGAAAGCCGGCTGGTAGAACTCGAGTGTATATTCATGGTAAGACTCCCCAGAGATATTGAGCACGCCCGATCCTGCGTTGAACTCAATTTCAGGAATGAAAATATCGGCTTTGATATGAAAGTTTTCCATAAATAACTATTCTACAACAGGTAAGTTTTTGCTAATCTTTACCACAAAAGTAAGAAAGGAATACTGCTCATCGACCAGTTCCAATTGGTAGCCAATTGGGTTGCCCGATTTGCGCACAATGTCGATCAAGCCCACATTGGCCCCAGTAGAATGCTCGCGCTGGGGTTGGCGGCGCTGCTCTTTGTAAAATCTTTTCCGGCCTTCTTCGTCCAGGGCATTGATCAGCTCGCAGCGCTGGGAGATTCCGGGCCCATTGGCAGCAGCAATCATGTTGCCGGAGCAGACCACATATTCGTGCTCACTCTCTCCAACGGTCAAAATTCCGACCCCGACTTCACGATCATCCTTTTTGGAAAAAGATCTGATGGCCGAATAATGATAAATATTTTGGGCCAACTCGACCACCAACCCAAAAAGCCGCTTGGCAACCACCTCGCTGTTGGGTCTGCGCCGCAAGCTCAAGCCGATCAAGGTAAGCATGTCTTGTGAGACCATGCCTTGGAAAGACAAATGGATATGATTGATATACAGTTCTTTGTAAAATTTTAGCTCACTGAACTTGTGTTCCATGATGTTAGTTTGGCAGGATGAGGAAATAGTGCCACCATATTTTTTTGAAAATTAGCAAATATTGGGCAATTTTATGTGCCCAGCACCTGATTCAAGGCAATCCCAATGGGCGAGCGTGTAAGGTGTCGGGGCAAATTGCCAGTAATTCGGCCACCGTTTGCCCAGAAACCGGATGGCAGACTTGGGCGGCAATCTCTGCCAATGGGGCCAGCACAAAATGCCGGTGGGCCATTTCCGGGTGGGGAATGGTCAATGTCGGGGTGGCCAGCACCACCTCGCCAAAGAAAATCAGGTCAATATCAATGGTGCGGGCGGCCCAGCGCACTTCCCTGATCCGCCCCATCGTTTGCTCGATGGCCAGCACTGTTTCCAGTAACCCCTCGGGTGGCAAGTCGGTGGCAATGGCCAAGGCTTGGTTGAAGAAAACTGGCTGATCGGTCAGCCCCCACGGATCGGTTTCATAAATGGCCGAAGCTTGGAGCACGCTCCCGGCCGAGCGATCAATGGCGGCCCGGGCTTGGGCCAGTTGTGCCACCCGATCCCCCAAATTACTGCCCAATAAAAGATACACAATGGTCATAAATGGCGCAAAAGTTTGAGCTTTCCAAAAAGCTGAGCTTGTCTACCGCAAAGTAGCGATGGAAATAGTTAAACAAAAAATATTACATTTACCGGTCAGTACGGTGCCCCTTGGGCAGCTTTGGCTTCAATTCCTTTTTTTACCTGCACAATGGCTTACCTGAACCGATTGCAAACCGATGGCAACGGCAATATCCAAGTGGTGGATGTCACCAATTCCACCATTACGATCAATACTGCCGACAATACCGCGCTCTATCAATTGATTGATGAAATAAAAGCACTGCACCATGACGGTAAAATACTGCATCTATTGGTGTTGGCCACCACCCGCGATCGTCTGAAGGGCTTGTCCTCACCGCTGGAAGGCGAACCGTTCTGGCCGACGGTACTGGCCCAGCACGGCCCCAACCCTGAGGATTGGCGGCCCTATTACGACGATAAAATTAGTCAACTGATCATGGATTATCATAAAGCTTCAGGGTTCAAGGTCGAGGCCTTGTTTGTCGACGGGTGGGATGTGGCCAATGAACTGGACATTGTCAGCGAAATCAAATCCGTTCTACGCCGCAAAACGGTGTTGCTGGTGGACAGCATGGCCTTGGATTTTGCCGAAAACCGAACCTTGGCCAAACTGTTTGATGAAGACGAGATTGGCGGCTGCCTCGTGCCCATCTGGCAAGAACACGACGCAAAGCTGCAAACCCACCTCCAATCCAAGGCTTTTGGCGTATTTTCGCACTTGAATACCTTGTTCCACAAAAAGTTTCATGTCTCGTGTGTGTTTATCGAACTGGCCGTGCCCACCAAAGAGCTGCTCTTCCGGCGATTGACCAACATTGCTACCAAGCATTTGGCCCTTCAACCCGAAAAGCGCATTAAATTTGGCCAGTTGGCAGCCGAGCAAAGAGCCGATATGGCAAGTAGAATATTAAATTTTCCTACGCTATGATCGTTACTTTTTATTCCTACAAAGGCGGGGTGGGCAGGACCCAACTGGCAGTCAACGTTGCCAGTTACTTGTGCCATTACCAAGGCAAAAAGGTACTGATGATCGATTGGGACCTGGAAGCCCCCGGGCTGCACTATTATTTCAAGAAAGATAAGAGCGAGATCAACAAGGGCCTGATCGAACTGTTTGGCGAGTACCAGAAACTGGCCCGGGGCGAAAAACCCTTGATCGAAGAGGCCCTGCCCTTTTTTGATGAATCCTACGTGCTCAACTTGGCCCGTTCCGAGCGGAGTGGGGGCCAGATCGACTTGATCGCCGCCGGTAAATATGATGACCAGTACAACTATAATGTAAGCAAGTTTGACTGGTTTGACTTTTATGAAATGCTAGACGGCAAAGCCTACATTGAATTTATCAAAGAGAAGCTGAATGCGCTGGACTACGACTATGTATTTATCGATAGCCGGACCGGAATCAGCGATTATTCCGGTATTTGCAACATCCAAATGCCGGTGCTCAATGTGCTGGTCATTGCCCCGACCAACCAAAACTTTGAGGGTTGTTGGCGGGTGGCCAACAGCATTGTCCAATCGCCGTATGTGACCAACGGGGAATTTAGGAAACCTTATATCTTGCCCATCCTGTCGCGTTTAGATCGTGGATCCGAAAAAGCTGATTATTGGATCGGGCGGTTCAAAAGTGAATTTGAAATATACATCCAACAGATCAGTAGCTTTTTGTTGGATTTACAAGAAAGAAACCGGGTTTATATCCGCGACACCGAGTTCAATAATATCGTGACCAACTCCGTGGATGAATACATCAGCAATACCATGCTGGAATACAACAAGGTGTTCTCCACGGGCGAGAATATCTTGTTCAATGAGCAGGCCGAACGGATTTCTACGGCGTCACTTTCCAAAAACTACGAAAATATTGCTACCCGGATCCGCTATTTCAACTTGGACTACAACGGGGAAAGCAAAGAAACTGATTTCAATAAAACAATCAAAAAAATTCGCAACCTGTTGAGCCACAATGAGGTAATGAAAGCCTTCAACCTGCTCACCGACAGCAAGTACCTCAACGCGGATGAGCGAAACCTGCTTATGTTGCTCCGCTCACGCTTCAACAACTTGGACAGGAGCACTAAGAAAGCAATTATTTCATCTACTGAATATAACTTGGAAGTAAACCGGATCATTGTGGGCATCTTGGATTTGCTGGAGAGTGTTGGCCGGGGCAACAACGATTTGCCAAACAATGAGCAGCTTTCCCGTCAGCGGCAATAGGAGCTGTCAACCAGCAGAAGTACTTGTTATTTGGCCACTGTTCGTTAGTACAAAAACTAGTTTTTATGCCTACCAAAATCGTTCAACTCGCAGTTTTACTGGCTGGCTTGGCCAGTACCGGGCTGGCCCAACCGCCCCCCGAAACAGACATTTATTTGGCCGATCTGGCAATCAAGCGGGGCAAGGTCAGTATTTTATCGCCCGAAAATGTGACCAATCGGACCGGCTACGACAACCAGCCCAATTTTTTGCCCGATGGCAAAAGTTTTTTCTATACGGCGTGGCAAGCCGATGGCCAGACCGATATCTATCAATACGATCTCAAAACCAAGACCGCCAACCCGCTCACCCGCACCAAAGAGAGTGAGTACTCAGCAGCACTGACCCCTGACGGCAAATGGTTTTCCACCATCCGGGTAGAAGCCGACGGCACGCAGCGCCTGTGGAAATTTCAATTGGCCGATCCAGGGCAGGCCGCATTGGTGTTGGAGCAACTCAAACCAGTGGGCTATTATGTGTGGCAGGGCGCTGATCAGTTGGTCTTGTTCGTCTTGGGCGAGCCCAACGCGCTCTATGTGGCCGATGCCAGCACTGGCCAAGCTACCCAGCTCGAGAGTGGCGTAGGGCGTTCGTTCCACCGCATTCCGGGCGACAAGTACGGGGTCAGTTTTGTCCACAAAATATCTGCGCAACAGTGGGTGATCAAGCGGCTGGATCTGCGAACCCGGCAAATTACCCCGTTGATCGAGACCTTGCCCGGCTGCGAAGACTTGGCTTGGATCAAGGACGGCACCATTTTGTTGTCGCAGGGGAGCAAAGTTTACCAGAGTCGCCCCCAAGTGGATCGTACTTGGACCGAAGTGGCCGATTTTGGCGCGCTGGGCATCAAACAAGTAACCCGGCTGGCGGTGAATCCCCGGAGCAAAAAACTAACTTTTGTGGCGAGCAAATAAAGGTCAGTCTTCTAGGGCATTGGTAATAAAAGTATTTTTGAGCAGCAGCCAGGCCAAGAAGAACAAGATGGCCCAAGTCAAATAAACTTGGTAAAAATCTTTGGTGTCGCGATAGCGCGATTCTTTGATTTCCGCTTTTTCGTAGCGGTTGATCCGGTCAAACACTTCCTCTAGAGCTTGTTGGTCGGTGGCCCGGAAATACTGCCCCTCACCGATTTGGGCAATCTTGCGCAGTGTACTCTCGTCCATGCTATTGTCCACGTAGCGTGGGCGGCCGAACAAGTCTTGGCCAAACGGCACCTTGCCCTCTTTGCCCACGCCGATGGTGTAAATTTTGCAACCGTAGGCAAAGGCCAACTCCGCCGCCGTGATTGGGTCAATGCTGCCCGCCGTGTTTTCCCCGTCGCTCAGCAGGATAATTACCTTGGACTTGGACTCCGACTCGCGCATCCGGTTCGTCGCCACGCCCAGCGCACTGCCAATGGCCGTGCCCCGGTTTTGGATCATGTCAAAATTGATTTCTTGGATGTAGTTTTTGAGCAGCGCATAATCGGTGGACAGCGGCGAGAGCGAGTACGCATCGCCGGAAAAAACCACCAGCCCGATCCGATCTTGAAACCGGCCCTCCACAAATTTACGGGCCACTTCTTTGGCCGCCTCCAATCGGTTGGGCCGGAAATCCTCGATCTGCATCGATTCCGAAATGTCCAGGCAAAGGATGATATCGATGCCCTCTGTCCAGCGTTCCACTCTTTCATCCGAAACCTGGGGGCGGGCCAATGCCACCAGAACCAAGGACAATACCATGACCATCAGCAGGCTCGGCAAGTGGCGCAAGACAGCCCAGGGACTGGTCACTGCTTCGCGCTCAATAATGGCAATCTCCAACTTTTGCCGCCGCCCGATGTGGATAAACCAACGCAAAATATAGAGCAATGGCATAAACAAGATGGCGAACAAGTAGTAATCTTGGTAGGGCTTGGCCCCCCACTCAAATTGCTCGAAAGTAGCGGGCAAAAACCATTTGATGTCGAGCCAATCAAGCATTGCGCACCTCCCCTATCTGTTGTTGGTAAGCATTTTCGGCAAATTTTCGCAAGATCAGCAATGCCTGCTGGGGCGCTTCACTGTCCAAATGGCCATAAATGACCCGGTCAATGGTTTTGAGCGAATGGATCATTTGTTCATCGGCAATGGCCTCGGCCATTTCTTTGGAGGTGAAACTGGTATATGGTTTGCCGTGCAGCCCTTGTAAATAAGCTTTCCAAACGGCCACGGCATGCTCCATCATGGTACTGTTTCGGGTATTGTTTTGCCGATCAAATTCGGCCAAAAAGCGTTCGTAGCGCCGTTTCATGCGCTGGAGGCGGAACGAGCGCCGGATCCGCTCACCAAATACCAAGTAGATCCCCAGGGCCACCACCACCACGCCCAACAGTCCTAGGCCGATGAGCGGGTAGTTGATCCCCTTGGGCACTTCCATATAGTTGGCGTGAGCGATCAACTGATCTGGGCCGGGCGAGTTCAATACCGTGAGTGCCAGCCGGATGCTATCAACTGTGCCGGCCACCAGTGAGGTATCCGTGCCCGCCAGCACCATCACGGGCAGGGCCAGCCGTTGGATGCTATCGCTGTCAAAGGTGGTCAGGGTGTACACCGCACTATCAATGCTGTTGCCATCCAGTCCAGTTACGGTTGGGAAGTACTTTTTGCTCTTGAGCTCAAAAGGGGCATAGGAACTGATCGAATCGGGAAACCGCACTTCTAACCAAGCCGGATGGCGAAGAACCAAGCTGTACTGCACATCTTGACCGATCTTCATTGTGTCGGCCAGAAACTTGCCCACCGGCGCATAGGCTCCCGGTGGAATCGGCGACTGGGCCGTTCCAGTGGCCGACCAGAGCAACAATAACCCGCAAAACAACAATTGACAATTTTTCAAGCTCATGATTGGCGTATCCAATTTTGGCATTCTGGCCATCCGTTTCCTAACGTTCGTTTGGCCCACTTATTGACGCTCAGATGCAAATTTATAAAAACCCAATCAAGCCGGGGCAATTTCTTTTGGTCAATGTCCCCAGCCCGAGCCAACTCTCCGCGCAAAAAAAAACCAAAGACCCTAAAATCTTGGATTTTTTTGTTGGTAACTGCAAGCGCAGCGGGCAATGTTGCCTAATTGTTCATTGCTGGCCTGGCCAAATTTAAATTCAGCTTCATCCGAGTTGGCCTGATCGGCCCCAGTTATAATCGCTATTTTTTATGAACTGTCGATAAACTGCTCAATTCCCCATTGGTATTCCGCTAACCAGCCGGACAGATCATTGAAAATCAGGTCAGTATATCATAAAATCAGGCTACGGATGGCAACTATCCACCGCTGGATCGGTTCACTGGGAGCCACCTTTGGCAAATTCTTGGAGCAGGCCGCAGTAGTCATAGTCTTTGTCGATGTCGATGAACAACTGGCCACGGGTATTGACAAACCACGCATCCAGCACCTTGGCTTTTTCTTTGTTTTGAGCAGCCGAGAACAATTTTTGGTAATCGTCTTTGAGGTTGGCCGAATGGGGCTCCAGTTTGTCCTTGAACCACAAGACCCGCACTCCCGTCTTGCCGTCTTCGGTACGGAACTGGGCCGCCTTGGTGATGCCGCCCAGGCGCATGGTATCCACGGTCATGAACAGTGCATATTCCAAATCTTCCTTGGCCAATCGAGTGCTGCCGTCTTGCGACTTCAACATGCCGCCCTGTACTTTGGTGGTTTTATCGTCCGAAAATTCGGTGGCCGCCTTCTCAAAAGTATAGTTGGCCCGCAAGATTAGGCCCCTGATGCTGTCCAAGTACTGCACCGATTGCTCGATGTCATCGGCGGTAGGTTCGGGGCGCAGCAGAATATGGCGGGAATTGTAGCGGTTGCCGCGCCGCTCGATCACTTGGATCAGGTGGATCCCAAAATCAGATTCGACAGGTTCGGAAATTTGGCCCGGTTCCATGCTCAACGCGGCAGCTTCGTAAGGGGGCACCAACTCGCCCCGGCCCATGAACCCGAGGTTGCCGCCTCGGGCCGCCGACCCCAGATCCTCGGAATTCTTGGAAGCCAGATCCTCGAAGTTGGCTTCGCCGCTCAGCACCATGCGCTTAAATTCCAAGAGCTTGCGCTTGGCTTCATTCTTGACTGACTTGCTCACGGTGGGATACTTGACGATTTGGCCCACTTCCACTTCCGAGGGCAAAAAAGGGATGCTGTCTTTGGGAATGCCGTTGAAAAAACGTTTCACTTGGCGTGGGGTTATTTTAACATCCTTGGTAATTTCACCCTGCATTTTTTGGGCCGTCATCTGCTCGAGGATCTGGGGGCGCAATTCTTCTTTGAGCTGGGCAATGCTTTTGCCATAGGCTTGCTCGAGTTTCTCGGGGCTGCCAAACTGCGACAGAAAGTATTCCATCCGGCGGTTGAGGTTGCTTTCCACTTGAACCAGATCCACATCGACCGAATCGATTTCGGCTTTGGCCACCATCATTTTGTTGACGATCAATTGCTGGAGCAGGTAACAGTAAAGGTTGGGCGGCAGGTTTTCGGTGCCGTTTTGCTCGATAAACTGCCGCTGAGTGGCTTCCAGTTCCGATTTAAGTATGATGTGATCGTTTATTTTGGCTATTATTTTGTCAACTACAATCCCCTCGGCGGGGGTTTGCCCATGCCCAAAATGGGGCAGGCCAACGATTGACAATAAAAATACAAACTTGAGCAAATGTTTCATTGGGCTAAATGTCTAGCAATTTGAGATACAAAATAACGCATTAAGGTTGCTTTATTAAAATTTCATAGTCTTTCTTTTTGCCAGCCTCTTCCATGAGCTGGTCTTCCATGGTCATTTGCAGTTCCATTTTTCGGCGATTAATAATGATATCGGCGATTTGATCCCTTACAAAGTCCAATGGCGAAATTTGATCCATGATTTTGCACTCCAATATTTTGAGCAGGTAAATCGTCCCTCCCGCACTCTCCTCGGCTGTGCGGCCTTTGACCAAAAACAGTTCTTGTTTCTGATCGGCAAAGGGCGATCCGGAGGTCAGGCTCTCGATATCGATCCAGACCGAATCGCTCACCAGTGGGTTGTTGGCGTAAGTGTAGGCATACGATTTGAGCTCGTCCAGATCATCGGCATTGCCCGACCGTATCCATTGCCTCACCTTGGCCAAGTTGGGGGCTTCCACCGGCACAGCCATCAAGATTCCTTTCACTATGTTCTGCTTGAGCTCAAAATTGGTGGGGTTTTGGGCGTAGTAGGCTTTAATTTCATCATCGGTCACCACGGTATCCAGTTGCTCGTCCATATACTGCTTTTGGTAAGCGTAAGTAAGCAATTGATAACGGTATTCCTGCACCCGGCGTTCCAGCTCGGTCCTATCGAGCTTGGCTTTGCGCACCGCTTCGTAGAACAGCAGTTGCTTCTTGATCCAAGAATCAATGTAGCGCTGCACCATATCTGCGCTGTCTTGGCCATTGGCGGCTTGGTTCACCACTTCGGCCAAATCTTTTTGGTACAAGTACGAGTCGTGGACGCGGGCCACCGGCACTTGGTCGTTCTGGTTTATGCCGGCACTATCGCCATCGGTTTGGCAAGCCCCAAGCGCCAGCAGGGCCCAAACGAACCATATCCAGTCAGTTGTCCAGCGCGAACCGGGGCAGTGGCAAATCCTCTTCATTGGGCAAAAATACGCGAATTTGTCCCAAAATGAAAGCCCGGCTCGGGGCAATGATGGATTATCCCCTTGATTACCAATAATTTATTGTCTGGATCGGGCCGAAACCAATGTCGGCAGAGAATGCGAACGGTTTGGGTATTGGCGAAGAAGGGGATTTTAGGCACCAAACTATCTTTTAGAACTGAACTGGTACGAAGCATGAATGCTCAAGTTGGTACATGAGTGTGCCTTTTTGCAAATATAACATTGGACACAAATTTCATTCTTTTTCGTTTCGCACCTGCGCGATTTGTTCAACCGTTAAACCTATAATACCTGCAATAAACTGATTATCAGAAACCTTTGTGATTGCATGTTTCGCAATTTCAATCGCCTTTTTATCAATACGTCTGCCAGCGCAGAAACCGGGCTGTCGAGTGTCAAGGTCAGCCCGGATGGGGCAATAGCTAGCTGCCGGGCGCGGGTACAACACCCCTTCTGGACTGGGTGCTGGTGGGCCTAGCTGCCAAGGGCCCACCCGAAGGATGGAGCAACTATTGGCACACTACTGGTTTTTGTTCCGTGTTGCTAATAAAATAAACCTTGCGATTTAACAGGCGAAATTTGCAAAATCCAATCTGTTGGCTTAATTTGGACGGTATGGCGGTTACAACAACCACTTTTTAGCTTTTTGCCCATGAAAAAACTCGATCCCAACTGGTTAACCGAAGGTTTGATTGATTTTGAATACAAAAAGTACGTACTTTTAGCCTATCTCAAAAATGTGAATGAAGAATTTAATGGCCGAAAATTATATCCATTTTTGGCCGATTTAGTTTTTCATTACCAAAACTTGGCCCAAATCCGGGAGAACAAAAAGCTGTTGTACGATAATTTTCCGCAGCAGATTAGCCACGCCGATTTTCAAAAACTCCAGATTGCCTACAAACGGATAGTGGAAGACGACGAGGCCATGCGCGAGATTGAAAACATAGTACAATATGCCCTTCCGCGGATAAACCACGTTTTGGCCAATGGCAAAGAAATTTATGATGAAATTGAGCAGCACCTTGAGATCATTCCCGTGGGCCTCTTGCCCATCTACTCGGGCGAGGGCTACCTGCTTTTGAACGAATATTTGATGAACCAGATCATCATTTATCAATATCAAATCACCATTTTCGAGAAAATTGGGGAAAAATATCGGGGAATCAATATTGAGTATATTGAAACCATCCGCAAAGGTTTGGGGGAAACGTATGAGAGCATTAAGTTGGGACTGGTGCGCAAATACCGCAAACTGCCCAACCCAGCGGCCTTTGTGGTGGCGGCCAAAGTGCCCTGCCCACTGGAAGAGTCACTGCTGCCCATTGCCAAGCGGGTATTGGTCAAATACATCAGTCAACTGGCCGCTTGATTTGCGCCGGTCCCATTTGGCCAACGGAGCCAAAATGTGTTACTTCGCAGTATGATTGAAGCACTGGGTATCCATAAAAGTTACCAGCACTTGCATGTGCTCAAAGGTATCGATCTGGTCATTGACCAAGGGCAGATTACCTCCATCGTTGGGCCATCGGGGGCGGGCAAAAGCACCCTGCTCCATATATTGGGCACGCTGGACCGCCCCGACAAGGGACAAGTGCGCATCCAAGGCACCGATCTTGGTTTGCTGCCCGAGGAAAAACTGGCCAATTTTCGCAACCAAAAAATTGGTTTTGTGTTTCAATTCCACAATTTATTGCCTGAATTTACTGCCTTGGAAAACATTTGCATTCCCGGCTTTATTGGCAGGCGACCAGTGGCCGAAGTGGAGGCCCGGGCCACTGAACTGGCCAAGCTGTTGGGCATTGGCCACCGGCTGGACCACAAACCGGCTGAACTCTCCGGGGGCGAGCAGCAGCGCATTGCCGTGGCCCGCGCCCTAATCAATTCCCCGCTGGTGGTGTTTGCCGACGAGCCGAGTGGCAACCTCGACTCGCGCAACGCCGAGGAACTTCACCAGCTCTTTTTCCGGCTCCGCGACGAGATGGGCCAAACGTTTGTGATCGTGACCCACAATGCTACCTTGGCCAATATTGCCGACCGCCGAATCGAGATCGTGGATGGTCAGATCGACAGCGATGTGCGCAAAGGCAGCGTATAAATGACCTCCCAAACTGGAAACTCCAGCCCGGCACTGCCAAGTTTAGCACTGGCCTGTCAACTTTTTGGCCTCCATTCTATGCAGTTATTTTTGCTGGATCAACAAATTTTTACGTTGCTTTTGCACTAAGTACTCACTTTTGCCAGAGAGATTATTTTACTACTTTTTTCCATTGATACCATGAAAAACTTCATTATTTGGTGCTCGTTGTGTGCTTGTTTTTCCGTTTATGGACAAAAAATTGCTCCCACCACAGATGAATTTGAAATAGTTGGAAAAGTAAAAACTACCAAAAAAATCATGTTGGCTGATTTGAGCAAATATCCATCCCAAAAACTAAAAACCGTTAGCATCACCAATCACTTAGGCGAAAAAAAGAGCGTAGCCAAGTAATTAAAGGGAGTGTTAGTCCTGGATGTACTCAAAAACCTTGATTTTCAGGCCGAAGCGCCTAGAGTACTGAGCGAATTTTATTTGACATTTATTGGCGCGGATGGTTACAAAGTAGTCTTTTCTTGGAACGAAGTTTTCAATTCGCCCACGGGAAAAAACTTGTGCTTTATCACCGAAAAAGCAGGCGAGCTATTGACAGAAATAGAAGATCGGATTATCTTCATTGCCCCCAATGATTTCAAAACTGGCCGGCGGTTCGTCAAAGGGCTGGCCAAGATCGTGGTGGATCGAGTTCAATAATTGACAATTTCATCGGTTAAGAAACAACCCAAGTCCAACGGCCAAATGCCACTGGGCTTGGGCTGCTGCCAGTTAGTTGCCCCCGTCGGTTTGGGCACGGCGCACGGCAAAGGCCCCGACGATATTGCCGCAGCGCAGGCCCGCTTCGCAGTCGCTGCGGTAGTGAATGCCCCCGTAAAGCCGTGACAGCGAGGCTTCGGTGGCCATGCGCTCCAGCCGGGGCTTATCGGCCGGGAAAACGTGGCCCAGCACCGTGGCCGCCGCTGCCGAGAAAGTGGCGTGCCCGGAGGTATAGGCCGGGAAATTGGGTACTCCGGTCATGGTTTTGATGCTCGGATCCATTTGCGATGGCCGGGGATTGAAGTAGTAATTTTTAGTCTCCCAACAGGATACGCCCGCATCCATTACCGCCATATTGAGCAGGGCAAACGTGCGGGCGGCTCGGATTTCGCTTTGCCGCGCCCCGAACACCAGATCGGCCGCAATGGCATTCCAGTGGCCGGGGGGAGTGTAGGTGCCCACTCCGTCGGCCCAAAAGTGGACAATGGCGGTGCGCTCACGGTTGCCGATGGTTTTGGCGGCTTCCTGTTTTACTTCTTCCAACTCGCGGCGAAAAGCCTCGGAATTGGTGCTGGGTGGGGCCGCCGGACGGATTTCAACCAAGGTGTTGGCATCGAACAACCACGGTCCCACTCGGCCAAAAAACGGCAACATGGGCGGGCGGGCGGGCGTTTCCAAACTGAGCCAAGGGGTTTCGCCACGCTCGCGGGCAGCCCGGGCCAAGCTGTCCCACTGGGCGGGAGTGCCCACCGCATTGCGCATCCCGTCGGTACGGGCGCGGGCCATAAACTTCTCGGCCACGGCCTTGCCCAATTTTTCGCCCGCTTCCACATCGCTGCGCACTGCCGCCCCGGCCCATAGTTTATAATTGCGCTGCTCGGCCGCTTTGGCCCCCAAATAGGGGATTTCGGCGGGGAACAGCAGTTTCATCAGTTCTAGGGTCACAGCCGACATCACGGCATCTTCGCAGGGATAGCTCGGCAACTCTGATTTAAGGGTGGCTGGCTGGAGGCTGTTGTCGTATTGATAAGGTGCTTTGCGGCCATACTGGGCTTTGTAAAAATAAGCGGCCACCATGGCGTCATACTGGGCCACCGTCACATAGGCGTAGGCGCGGGCCGCGTAGGGCGGGTTGGCGAACGGAAAAGCCGGGTAGGCAAAGGGATTATTGGCCTCAGGAACCGGGTAAGTGCCATCATCGTTGGCCACCGGGGGCAGGTTGTATTTGGCCACCAGTTCGCGCATGATCTGGTTCCAGCGCAAAATGCCGCCCCCTTCCCAATAGCGGATGATGTTGCGCTGCTCGTCGGTCAGTTGGCCCACCGCTGTTTTGGCGGCTTGCAGTTCGCGGGCGTAATCCGCAGAGTTGGGGGCTGCCGGGGCCTCGAGGGCCATTTCGCCGCCATTGCGTAGCAGGACCGGCCGCCACCGGCCCGCGTCCAGATCCAAGCTGGCCGGGGCTTGGGGGGCCAAATCGCCCATTTCGTTCACCGATTTGGAGCAGGCAGTCCATAAGCCGCTCATGGCCAACAAGCACAAAGCAATCAAGATATTATTCGTTTTCATTTTTTCGTTGTTGAAAATTGGGGTTGAAAATTTTTACTGGGCTGCCTTTTTGCTAAAATCCAATACCTTCATCAGGCCAAGTGTGATGGTTTGGGACTGGCCCAGGTTGCGGCCCGCCACCGTGTATTGGTACATCCCGATCGCTTGCACATCGGCCAGCGGTTTGATGCGATAGTGCCCCACCAGCCCGATACGGGTGGCATCCATTTGATTGGCCACAAAGGGCATGTCATTGCGGCGGATGTCGCTACCGCCGAGGCAGTCCATGCGCTCAACTGTGCCTTCCAATGCCCAGCGGTAGGAATAATATCCAGCCCTGGCCGAGTAAGTCAGCAAGTTGGGGATGGCCACTTCCGAAGCGTAGATTTGGCGGTCGGTGTAGTAACTAGTCCGATCCAATTGTACATTGTTCCGGTAGTGGTAGGCGGCTTGCCCGGTAAACGACCAGTTGCTTTTGGTCTGGAAAAAGAAAATGGCCCGGCCAAAACCAGTGCGGCTTTGCAGGCCGATGGACAAGGGCAGGAAGTCGGGGGTGTAGTCGCTCACTGGCAGCGAAAAGCCGCCCACCACCGATAGCCACATTTTGTAATTTTCCTTGCGCAACGACCAAGCGCGGTATTTGACGCCCAAGGTCAGATCTTGGAACCCCCGCTGGCCGGCCAAATTGCCGGCACTGGCCCTAGTGGCCACGTAGGGCAGGCTGGCAATCACGTTGAGGTTGGTCGTGATCCCATAATTGGCCATCAGGGCCACGGCTTGGGTGGTCACTGAGCCCAAGTTGGGGTTGTCGCGGCGCAGGGAACCCTCCCAATAGTGGGTCCAGCTATCGCGCACATACACAGGCCCGCCACAAATATTTTTTTTGTTCATGAAGTGGCCGTCGGTCAAGGTTTGGGCTTGAGCCGACAAGCTGCCCAACACCGTCAGGGCCGCCCACAAGAAGTAGCGTTTCGTTTTCATCAATATCGTTTTGTTGCCCAATCGGGCAGGGTAAACTAGGGAAACCTAAAATAGAAGAGGCCGCAGGCTTGGCCCACTGGGGTCAAATGCAGCTTTTTTGATCAACCGAGTGGCCATTGGCCCAAGAAATAACGGTTGCTTGGTGGATTGGCTAGCTTTTGGGCGGTGGCGTGGGGGAGGAAAGGGATGGGTCTGGGGCAAAGCGGGCATATCGGGCCCAAGCATTCGCAGCGGGTACTTCGGCGACGCCCATCTCAGGCAAGCCGGGCGCCGCAAAGGCTACGTATACTTTAAAAAAATCTTTGAGCAACTTGGTTGTGCCGCCCGTCGGTTCGGGCGAAGGCTCGGTCTGGCCAACAATTAGCCCGTTGATCTGGTCAGAGAGTTGGGAAAACTGTTCACGCGCCCCCAAATTGGTTTTCAGGGTGGTGTATAAAGTGTCGTTTTCGTAACGCTGCTCGGTGATGTTGTAAAAGTGTCCATTTACCTCCAATAACCCTTCTTGGCCTTCGGGGTTGGCCCAAGGCTGGGCATAGGGAATGGCCAACGGGACTTTCACCTCCAGCCATTCATCATTGGCGGCCAAGGGTGAAGCTTGGCGGTAGGCATCCTCAAACCGGTGCACAGCCACCGTCAACCCCACCCAATGGCAGAGCAACAGACCGACCAACAATAAGGCACCGAGCGATTTCAATGGATCTGAAAATAGTTTTATTTATCTTCCCGACAATAATACGCTCAGGGTGGGTAAATCCCAAATATTTCCTTTGATCAACCCCAAAATGGGAGATAACCCCCAATCACGCTTGATTGGCCGAAATCAGCAATAGCGACTGGCTCGACAAACCAATTGACGAAGGCCAGTGTGCTCTACCCAACAATATGAATTGGCAATCATTCTCTTTAAACACCATTAGTTTTTGTTAATCAGAAGTACAAATAATTAAAAATTAAGTTGATAACTGATATTACACAACTATTTGAAATCCCGAAGCGATGCAAAGATGATGGGAAAATAGCCACCCAATGTAAAATCCTGAAAGGATGCCATTCATTGGGGAATTTTTTGGTGTCGCAACTACCTTATTTTCTATCATTATTACAGACTTTTGCATAACATGAGTTAGCGCATCAAAATATTTTTATTTTTTGGGAAATAAGTAGGAAATTAATTTATTTTTTCCATTGGTATAATTGTTTAATCAATTGATCATCAATGTATAAAACGCTAATTATACTAATTATGAAAAACACCAAAATCATTTCAATCTTGGTATAAAAGTTAGTGCGGAAACAGCGCTGGCCAGCACAAAAAAGCCCCACCAAATAGACCATTTGATGGGGCTTTTTGAACGATCCCAAAATTAGAATGATTGACGCTTTAGGTCAATGGAAAACCAATATGATTGGGATCAACACACATTTTTGTAATTATTCGCCCTCCAGATTTAGTGGCTTTAGCTCCTCAAAAGTGGTAATCGCGGTTTCATTCACGGTTTTCTTGTACTCTTCCCAATCTTTGCCAAAAAAGGCATTGACTTCGCCAATGAGCTTTTTCATGGACTCGTCCACTTTTTTCAGGGCAGCCATTTCGGTGCTGCCGGGCAGCCCATCGTTGCTGCGCAGGTAGTTCATGGCTTCCGACAAGACCGCCGACAGGGCATCGGGCCGGCGGACGATCCCTTGCAGGTCGTCGTCGCCACCGTTGATGGCCTTGAGCAGATCTTTCAACTTTTTGCGCATGTCTTCGTTCTGCTTCTTGAGGGCTTTGGCTTTATCATCTTCGCGGGAACCGAGCTGGCGGGCCAACAGACCGACTTTGTCCTGGGCAGCCCGGAGACGATCGGCAGCTTCAGTGGCCATGCCCACTTTTTTCATCATTTCATGGCGCACTTGCTCGCGGGCCGCGATCGCTTCGGAACTGACCGCGGTGCGGGGATCGGGCAGCACTTTGACCTGGGCAGAATCTCTGTGGGTACCATAACTGATCCTGACCAAATAAGTGCCGGGCAGGGCATCGCCGCCACCGCCGGGTTCGGGTGCATTGGGGTTGAGGGATTTGGGCTGGCCCGGAAACCGCACCCCTTTGCGGCCAAAATTCCAAACCGTCCGGTTGAGGCCGGGCTTGCCACCAGCCCGAAAGGTGCGGATCACTTCGCCATTGGCCGCCAAAATCTCTACTTTCACGGTGTCGGTCTTTTTCTTGGCATCGGCGGGGTTCATCACAAAGCTGATGATGGCCCCATCGGGTTTGTTATCGCCCATATAAATATTATCGGCAATAAAATCGTGCATCCCGGCCGGAAAACGAAAGTTCGCCTGCACTGCATCGGGGATGTCGAACACGCGGAGGGGTTTGTCCAACGTGGCCACGCCTTTTTTGGCCAGCTCGCGCAGGGGGCGCAAGTCATCAATGATATACACCGACCGCCCAAAGGTGCCGATGACCAAGTCGTGCTCGCGGGGGTGAATCACCATGTCGTGGGTGGATACGTGGTGCGGGTAGCCGACGGTCCATTTGGTCCAAGTCTTGGCCGCATCCACGCTCGCGAACAGGCCAAACTCAGTACCCAAAAACAGCAGATTGGGCTCTTTGAGGTCTTGCACAAACGACAGGGCAAAGCCCGTGATTTTGGGATCATTGGTAATTTTTTCCCAATTTTTGCCAAAATCTTTGGTGCGATAGACATAACAATTCCAATCGTTGCGGCGGTGGTTGTCCAACACGACAAACGCTTCCCCTTCATTGTAGGCCGAAGGATGGATCTGGGGAATCCAAGTATTGGCCGGCACGCCTTTTAAATTCTTGATCACGTTGGTCCAAATCTTTCCGCCATCAGTGGTCACTTGCAAGTTGCCATCGTCGGTTCCGACCCAAATTACCCCGGCTTTGACCGGGCTGGGCGCAATGGCCAAGATGGTGGTGTGGTTTTCGGCAGCGGTGACGTCCAGGGTCAAGCCACCACTCAGCAATTGCTTTTGTTTGCTGGTATCATTGGTGGTCAGATCGGGCGAAATAACTTCCCAACTGTCCCCCCGGTTGGTGCTTTTGTGAACAAACTGGCTGCCATAATAAACCGACTTGGCATCAAACGGATCAGCGGCAATGGCGGCGTTCCAGTTAAAGCGGAGCGTGGTGCCATTGGGGTGCTGGGGTTTGAGGAATTTGGTGTCCCCATTGGCCAGATCATAGCGCACTAAGTTGCCCCCTTGGGACATTGAGTAGCCAAAACGCTCGTCGCTGCGGTCGGGCAGCACATCGAAACCATCGCCAAAACTGGTTTCCTCCCAAGCGTGGTTGGCAATGCCGCCACGCCGCCACACGGCACTTGGGCCGGCCCACGAACCATTGTCCTGCATGCCACCATACACTTTGTAGGGAGTGGCCATGTCCACGTTGATGTGGTAAAACTGGCTCAAGGGCAGGTTTTCGGGAAAAAACCAAGTTTTGCCCTGATCGCGGGAAATGGCCAATCCACCGTCGTTGCCGTTGATGATGTAGTCAGAATTTTCGGGGTGGATCCACCACGCGTGGTGGTCGGAGTGGATCTGTTGATCCAATATCGGGCGGAAAGTCCGGCCGCCGTCCTCGCTCACGGTCACTTCCGAATACAGGTTATAGATCCGGTTTTCATTTTTTGGGTCAACATAAATTTCGGCGTAATAGAAGGGGCGGTTGCCAATGTTGCGTTCCGAAACCTTGGTCCATTTCACCCCGCCATCCTCAGATTTATAGAGGGCGTTTTTCTTGGACTCGATCAGGGCATAGATGATGTTGGGCTGGTTGGCCGCAATGGCCAGTCCGCACCGGCCCAAGTCTCCCTCGGGGATGCCATCTTCGGGCGTGAGCTTTTTCCACGTTTTGCCGCCGTTGTGGGTAATGTGCAAGCCAGAACCTTTGCCGCCCGAACGGAAGGTCCAGGCATCACGGTGAAAATCCCACAGGTTAACGATTATCTTGTCGGGGTTGGTGGGATCCACCACCATTTCGCCCACTCCGGTGGAGTTGTTGCCGGGCTGGAGGATCTGGCTCCAGTTTTTGCAACCGTCAGTGGTTTTGTACACCCCGCGCTCGGGGTGGTCGCCAAAGGCCGAGCCTTGTACACCAGCATACACCACATCGGGATTGTCCGGGTGGACAAAGATGCGGTGGATCTGGCGGCTATTGGGCAGGCCCAGGTATTGCCAAGTGTTGCCCCCATCCTCGGTCTTGTACACGCCGTTGCCGCTGTTCTGGCTGTTGCGCGGGTTGCCTTCGCCCGTGCCCACGTAGATCACATCAGGGTTTTTTTGGTAGATGCTGATGGCCCCAATAGAAGCCACGGGCTGCTCGTCAAAAATGGGTTTCCAGGTAATGCCCCCGCTGGTGCTTTTCCACAGCCCACCCGAGGCCGAGCCAATGTAGATGACATCCGGCTTTTTTAGTACCACATCAATGGCCGTAATGCGCCCGCTGACCCCCGCCGGGCCGACGCTCCGGGCTTTCAGGCCGTGGAGTTTGGTCATGTCCAACGTTTGGGCGGCGTTGGGCAAGGCCCAGATCAAACTTAGCCCCAGAAACAAAACCCAATTCCAGAATACGTACAGTAGAGATGCCTGTTTCATTGTTTTTAATCGTGGTTTGAAGTTAAGAACGCAAAATACGCAATAATTGAGATTGGTTATGGAAAGCCCGGCTTGGTCTCAATAGAATTTCACCAAGAAGGAGGTATCTACATAATGCGGCCAAATCTGGCTCGTGTAAGATTATCGTCTATTTATTGGCGAACACTGGTTCTATCTATCCAGTTTCGGGACTTCAAACGCACCTAATAAACGCCCAACGATCTATTACCTTATCCCTTCGCATCTGCTTAACCGGGTTTATTTGGGTAGATAGCCCTTGCTCCCACTGCTTTTTGGGTACTTCCTTCTGCGGTCCATCAGGCCGGATTCGCAAGTTTTTTTAACAAGCACTTTTTTTGATCGGCAGTTCTTTGAGTTACTGACCAAAGCTGCCACTATCGCCCGATTTCTATTCCCTAAATATCCGATTGCTATGAAAATCCATTTACTTGTTATACCATTCCTGTTTTTGGGGTTGGGTCTTTCGCAGTTGGGCCTGGCCCAATCGTTCAACACGCCCCAAAACATCAATGGGGTGATCAACCGATATGTGGCAGTCACGGCGATCAACAATGCGGCGGCGGTCGATTGCAGTTTTTTGAGCAGTATTGATGTCACTTCGGCTGTTGGTTTTGCGGCAGGCGATTTTGTGATGATCATCCAAATGCAGGGCGGCACGATCGATCGAACTAATACCACTGCCTTTGGCGGCATTACCGCCATGGGAAATGCGGGCAACTACGAGTTCAACGAGATCCACAGCATCACGGGCAACCGCTTGTTTTTCCGCAGCCAATTGGCCAATAATTATACAGTAGCTGGGCGAGTGCAGGTGGTTCGGGTGCCCGAATACCGGGCCGGGGCCACCGTGACGGGTGGGTTTGTCATGGCCCAGCCGTGGAACGGGGCCAGCGGGGGCGTGGTGGCCATGATAGTGCGCGGCACCCTCACCCTGGCCGACAGCATCAGTGCCTCCAATCAGGGTTTTCGGGGCGGGGCAGCCTTCTTGTCGGCCGATGCTTGTGGCCGGGCCGACTATAACATTGCCCTAGGCACATTTGATGCTAATTACGATGCGTTTTTTTACCCCGAAACGGTGGCGCCCAATTTTCACGGGCGCAAGGGCGAGGGGATCTTGCCCACCGAAGCGGCGTTTCAGCGGGGCAAAGGCGCTTGGTCCAATGGGGGCGGGGGCGGCAATGCCCACGATTCGGGCGGCGGCGGCGGCGGTAACCGTTCCTCCGGCGGGCGCGGCGGCGGGCGGGTCTATACCACCTTTGCCACTTGCCATTTCCAGTTTTATAACGGCGGAGGCCCAACACCAGTGCCAAGGATGGTGTCGGGCGGTGGCTATGGCGGCTATGCCCTGACTCCCAGCGCGACCCGGATATTCATGGGCGGCGGCGGCGGGGCGGGCCAACAAAGCAATGTGCTGCAAGGCGGTGGCGGGGTCGGCGGCGGGATCATCGTGATCCGGGCTTCGCAGCTCGCGGTGAGCGGGGCCAACCGCCAGATCGTGGCCAATGGCCAACTGGGCAGCTTCAGCGCCGGGGGCGATGGCAGTGGCGGCGGTGGCGCCGGCGGGAGCATCTACCTCAACCTAGCCAATTCAAGCAATGTAACGGGAGGTTTCAACTTGACGGTGCGGGCGCAGGGTGGCCAAGGGGGCCGCGTAAGCAATGGTGGCCCCGATGCCTGCCACGGGCCGGGCGGCGGCGGCGGCGGCGGGGTAATCCGGATCAGCAACCTACCCAGTGCCAATGTGATCGTCCAACGAAATGGGGGGGTGGCCGGGTTGCCCGATATAGCGGGCAGTTGCACCCAAAATTTGGGCCAGCCCGGGACCGAGGGATTGACCGAGATCAACCCATTTATCAATGATTCGCCCTGTGCGCTTACGCTATTGCCAGTTGAATTGGTGTTTTTCCGGGCCACGAGCGATGTCGCAACCGGCCGGAGTTTATTGGACTGGTCAACGGCCAGCGAAAAAGACAGCCGGTATTTTGTGGTGGAGCGCTCGAAAGATGGCCGGCAATATGTGCCGATCGGCCAAGTTGGCGCGGCTGGCCAGTCGGCCCGCCGCATCGACTACCAGTTTGTGGATGTCCAGCCCTTGCCCGGCACTTCCTACTACCGTTTGCAGCAGGTGGACAACGACGGCTCTTTTGCCTATTCCAAGATTGTAGCGGTTTACTTTACCGAGCAGGCAGCCCAGCTCACCGTGTTCCCCAATCCGGTCAAGGATCGTTTAATGCTTCGCCTCACCAATCTGGCCGCCGGCACAGTAGTGGTGCGGCTCACCAATCTATTGGGCCAAGAAATCTACCACGAAATCATCCAGCACGGTGGAAACTACCAACTGGAGCGGGAAATTGAAATTGGGCATTTGGCCAATGGACAATACCTGATGACGGCCACGGCTCAAAGCGGGCAATTGCTCCACCAAAAAGTCAGCAAAGAATAGGGTGGCCACTGGACAACCAGTTTGCAGGTTACCACGCAAGGGAATTGAATCCAGCTACTCAAATAAAGATATGAGGGTATGACCAGACCTAAAGTTGATAGGTCTGGCCTTTTACTGGCATTTCAATGTTAGCGTAGCCCTCGGCCTCCAACAGTCCCTTGAAAATCTGCATGGAGGCTGGTTCGCCGTGGGTGATGAACAACTGCTTGAGCTTGGCCTTGTCTTGGCTCCGCACAAAGTTGAGCAGATCGTTCTGATCGCCGTGCCCACTGAAAGCATCAGTGTACATTATTTTGGCAGCCACGGCAAATTCCTTGCCCCCAAATTCCACCGACTTGTTGCCGTCCAGCAATTTGCGCCCCAAAGTGCCCTCTGATGAATAACCGATCATCAGGATTGTACAGTAGGGATTGGCCAGGTTTGAGCGGATGTGGTGCTGAATCCGGCCGCCTTCCAGCATCCCCGAAGAAGAAATGATAATGCAGGGGTCGCGGTAGTTGGACAGGGCCTTGCTGGTGCGCAGATCTTCCACATAGACCAAGTTCTCAAAATCAAAGGGTGACTCCGAACTGGCCAAAAATGCTTGGGCTTCCGCATTGAGGTGGCGGCTGTACCGGATATAGGTCTTGGTGCTCTGCATGGCCAACGGGCTGTCGGAAAACACCTTGATGGGCGGAAAATTGTGCTTGGCGGCCATTTTGCTGAACACGTAGAGCAGGGCTTGGGTGCGCCCAATACTAAAGGCTGGGATGATCAGCCGTCCCGGCATATCAATGCAAGTTTCGGTGATGATTTTTTCCAGTTCAGTTTCGATCTCCACATTGGGGCGGTGCAGCCTAGCCCCGTAGGTGCTTTCGCACACGACGTAATCGACCTGGGGCAACGGGTGCGGGTTGGGCAGCAGCGGGTAGTTGTTCCGTCCAATGTCGCCCGAAAAGGCGATGCTTTTCTCTACGCCGTTTTCTTTGACGTAGATCACCACATTGGCTGCCCCCAACAAGTGGCCGGCGGGGTTGAAAACAACTTCCAGTCCCTTCATCACCTTAAACCGCTGGTTGAAAGCAATGCCCACAAACTGATCCATGGCTTCGCTCACGTGCTTGTCCACGTACCATTCATTGGTGAGGCGTTCGGTGTCGCCCCCTTTCTTTTTCTTGCTCCGGCCGTTGCGTTTGCCCATGGCACTGAGCTTCTTTTTGTGGATCATGGCCGAGTCCAGCAGCAGCAGGTGGGTGAGATCCTGGGTGGGCGAAGTACAAAGCACTTGGCCTTCGTAGCCTTCGCGGTAAAGGTTGGGGATATTGCCCGAGTGATCGATGTGGGCGTGGGTGAGCAGGACGAGGTTGAGCAGGCTGGCATCGAAGGGAAAAACCGAACCCGGAAAAGCTTGCGGAACCTCTTGGCCTTTGTTCCGCTCACGCTCCATGTCAAACCCACAGTCAATCAGGATTTTGTACTCATCATCGGTTTCCAGCAAAAACATACTGCCCGTTACTTGCTGGGCTGCGCCCCAAAAGGTTAACTTCATAAATTGCAATGATATTAGATTGCCAAGATGATGAACGATACAAGCCACTGCTAGCGCAGTGGCTTGTGCACATCACCTTTTTTACACACGTAAAACACAAAAGTAGCATATTGCGAGCGGAAATCCCGATCTGGCCCGCTTACAATTTATACACCCGCACATAATCAATTTCCATCCGCTGGGGAAACACACTGTTGTCCACCCCCTTTTGGCCGCCCCAAGCTCCGCCCACGGCAATGTTCAGCAACAGGTAAAAGGGCCGGTCAAAAGGCCACTCGGCTGCGCTGCGGCGTTCGTTGTTGAAAGTGAAATATTTCTTGTCGTCAAGAAAGAAATCTATCTTGTCCCCCGACCACACAATGGAATACGTGTGAAACGAATCCATGACTTTGGGTTCAATGATTTTTCCGCCCTTTTGGGTGCCTTTGCTGTGGTTGTAGGCCCCCGTGTGAACGGTACCATGCACTACGCCAGGGTCAAAACCAACGTGCTCCATGATGTCAATTTCTCCGTCGTCGGGCCAGCGCATATTGGGCTTGTCGGCCAGCATCCAAATGGCGGGCCAAGTGCCACGTCCTTGGGGGAGTTTGGCCCGCACTTCGATTTTGCCATACGCCCAGTTGGCCCGATCCCGGGATACCAGCCGGGCCGAGGTGTAACCGGCCGTGCCCGTGGACTCGAGGTGTGCCTCAATGATAAGCTTGCCATCTTCCACGCGGGCGTTTTTGGTCACTTTATCGGTGTAAAACTGGAGTTCTCGATTGCCCCACCCGTTGCCGCCCACATCATAGCCCCATTTTAAGGGATTGGGCAAGCCGGTATAATCAAACTCATCGGACCACAACAGCCCCCCTGATGGCGTGGGATTGGCCATCGGATTGCCCTGACCAAGTTGGGTATCGCTGACGGTGGCCGTTTTTTTACAGCTGGCCAATAATAAAATAAAGGCTAAGCCAAAATGATAAATCATTTTCATAAGTTTGGAGCAGCATTTGGATAGTAAACTGAAAAGGCACGCATTATTTGTACCCAAAAACAAAGATAATACAATCGCGGCTGCCGAATCATTCTTCCTTTTCGTGTTTGGCCTTTAAATGGCAATATCGAACTTTTTTACCGATTAATGAGGCACATTGTTTTTTTGGTGGTGATCGCGGCTTGGTGTTGTCGCCCCTGTGCATCAATGGCCCAGCACAACCCGACCATGATCGACAGCTTGCAACGGCGGCTCCCCTATGTAGAAGGGCGGGATCGGTTGGCAGTTTTGATGGAGCTATGTTTTATCAGTCGGGACACCAACCCCGACCAGTGCATCCGTTATGGAAAAGAAGTGCTTGCTTTGGCGGCCAAGCTCAACACCACTGCCCACACTGCACGGGCCCTAAATGTCATTGGGTTTGCCTACGGGGAAAAGGGTGATTTGATCACTTCGCTGGACTACGCCCAGCAATCGGCCCAAGTGGCCGAGTTGACCAAAGATCCAGAGCGGATGGCGTTCGCTTATTACGGCATAGCCCGCGCCAACCTGCGGCAGGGGAATTTCAACCGGACACGGTTCTATCTTGACCGGGCCATTGGCATTTTCAAAAACCTCAAACATGAGAACGGCCTGGCTTACTGCCAAGCAATTTTTGCCGAATACCACATGGAGATGGGCCAGTATGACTTGGCCGAAAAAGATTATCAACTGATATTACAAATCAGGCGCAAGACGCATGACACGTACCGCGAATCTGGGGCCTTAAATTTTTTGGCTGATGTGCGGCTTAAACAGGGACGTTACCGCGAAGCCTTGACCGATTATTATGTAGCCCAAGCCCGCTACATTCGTTATGGCAATTTGCGCGCCCTCAGTGTGGCAATGCACCAAATAGCCCAGTGCTCATACCACTTGGCCCAGTACGATTCTGCCATTGACTATTCGGAGCGCAGCATTCGGCTGGCCAGCCAGCTCGGCCTGATGCCGCCAGTCTTGGCAAACTATGAATTGTTGCACCGGATCTATGCCGTGCGCAAGGATTTTGTTCGCGCTTATACCAGCCAAAGCTTGGCCGCCCAATTAAAAGATAGCCTGACCAACCAGCGGGGCAACGAGCGCTTCCAAGAATTGCAGGAGAAGTTCATCAATGTGGAGCAAAAGTTCAAGTTTGAGCAATTAGAGTCGGAAAATCGGTTCCGAAGCCAATTGATCCGCTTGGGTTCGGGCGCAGGCATACTTGGGCTGTTGCTGCTGGGGCTGCTATTGCGCAAAAACTCACGAATCAAAAAAGCCAACCAATTGCTGGAAACGCAACAAGGGGCGATCCAAGCGTCGAACGCCGCCCTACTAAAAGCCAATGCTGAACTGCTGCAAGTAAACAGTACCAAAGACAAACTTTTCTCGATCATCAGCCACGATTTGCGCGGGCCAATTGGCAGTTTGGTCACAGTGGTCAGCCTATTGGCCAATGGCAGCCTGAGCCAGCAAGATTTCTTGAACCTGAGTGCCCACCTTCAGAAAGAAGTGAATGAAGTATATCATACTTTGGACGATTTGCTCGCTTGGGCACTCACCCAAATGCGGGGGATTCAAACCCACCCCCAATTGACCGATTTGGCCAGTATTATGGAGCAGCAAGCGGCCTTGTTTACCGAAATGACCCGCAACAAGGAAATCCGCTTGATCAGCCACTTGGTCGGCCCGTGCATGGTCTACGCTGACACCAACCATGTGCAGCTCATTCTGCGCAACTTGCTGGGCAATGCCCTTAAATTTACCCCGACAAATGGCCAGATCACCATTGATGTGGCCGATCAGGGCCACCAGTGGGTGGTGTCGGTGACTGACACCGGCACGGGGATGAGCCCTCAGAACTTGGCCACTTTGTTCACTTCCTTCCACCAAAGCCAACTCGGCACTGCTGGGGAGCGTGGTACTGGCCTAGGGCTGTTGCTCACCAAAGAAATGGTCGAAAAAAATGGGGGCGTGCTGTCCGTCCAGAGCACTTTGGGCCAAGGCTCGGTGTTTACCTTTTCGCTTCCCAAAAACGCGCCCACCGAGGGCATTCGCCAAGTAGCCAGTTTGGCCGCACTTGCCAGTTAAGCCGGTTCTACTGGCTTGCGTCCAAAATAAGCCCCGGCATTGCGCAACTTTTGCCAATAAGCGGGCACGCCCGGTGGCAAGTTTCCGCGAAAATGTGGTCAAAAATAGCGGTTTAAAATGGGGCAAAGCTCCCTTGTCCCAAAGAAATCGTTTACTGTTTTGCCAATGGCAACTAGGCCAGCCGGCTGGTTTTTGAGCAACTGCTGCTGACAACTTTAAGGCATTTCGGCTCACATTTTATTGCCAAAAGACAGATCGCCGGCATCGCCCAGGCCTGGCACTATGTAGAACTTGTTGTTTAGTTCTTCGTCCAAATCGCCTACCCAGAGGGTGTATTCCATTTGCATGTTGGCTTTGAGATAGTCCACCCCGTGCCGGCTGGCGATGGCCGCCACCACATGGACATGGGCAGGTTGGCCGTACTTGTGCAGGGCCTGGGCAGTTATCACGATCGACTTGCCGGTGGCCAGCATCGGATCCACCAAGATGACCTGTTTGCCCGTCAGATCCGGGGCCGCGATGTAGTTCATCTCGATCTCAAAAGTGAAATCCCGATCATTGTGCTGGCCCCGGAAGGCCCCCACGAAGGCACTTTCAGCCTTGTCGAAAAAATTGAGGAAACCTTGGTAGAAAGGCAAACCCGCCCGCAAGATGGTGATCAGCACGGGCTGGGAAGACAGCAGCATGGTTTCGGCAATGCCCAGCGGGGTGTTCACCACTCGGGGCTCATAATCCAGCTTTTTGGAGATTTCATAGGCCAGTAGTTCGCCCAGCCGCTCCAAATTGCGGCGAAAGCGCATACTGTCCTTTTGGATCCTCTGGTCGCGCAGTTCGGCGATAAAATGATTGGCAATGGAATTTTGTTCGGTCAGGATCAGCATTTTCTTCCAGTAGTTTGGGCGGCAAGTTGATAAAAATCTCCCAAACTCCGCATTTTAACTGCCCTAAAGTAAGTAATAAAAAGGTTGGCCGTAAAAAAAGCCCGGCGAAATCCGCCAGGCATTTTTGACTTACAACTTAACCCTATTGATTTAAGAAAAAAGACCCAAGCGTAACCAACTTGTTTACGCATTTCAAATATTTTACATACCAATCTAACGTAGGCCAACACGAATAAGTTTGTTTACAAATGTTAAATTCTAAATGCTTTGCAATAACCTGTCTTTGAGGCGCTTAAATTCATCTTGGGTAATGATTCCCTTCTCGAGCAGATCGGACAGTTCGCGTAGTTTGGCCACCAGATCCACTTCTGGTTTGGCCTCGCCCGAAGGGGCCGCACTGCTGCTGGTTGGCTCTTTGGGGGGCTGGCTCGGTTCGTTGGCCTCTTCTTTGGCCTTGTCACCATCTTGTCGGGTAAAACCTTTCTGCCAATCTTTCACCACGGTTTTGCCTTTCTCAAATTGTTTCGCGTAAAAATCCTTGAACTTCTCCACTTCAAAATCCTGGAGGCTGCCGCCCGCTTCAAAATGCTCGAGGAACACTTGGCCAACGGCATACGTGGAAGAACCGGCCAATGCCGCCATGCTCACCCCGCCAATCAAGGAACCGATGCCGGGAAAAAATTTGACGGCCCCCGAAAGTGCACTGCCCGTGAGCGTACCGATCCAGTTTTTGAAGCTGGCCTCGGAGAAATCTTGGCTGTAAATGATGGAAACCTGCTTGAGCATATCGATCTGAATGGCTGTTACGGCCACCATATCGGCCAAAGGGATCGGGATGAGGCCCGCCCCCATTGACCATATAACACTACTTTGGATAACTTTATCCGCTTTCTCACGGTTATTGTTCATTTGCTCCTTGAGCTTATGAAGAAAGTAATCAATCATGACAATAAAGGTTTGGGGACTAGGCCCGTCGGTGGTGGTATTTTGTAATAGAAACTCGAACGTAAACCAAAAAAGAAAGTTGTAAGGCAAAATTTATCCTACTTTTACGGTTTTAGTCAGTTGACCACTATTTATGCAGCGCACCCATCGTTTTTTAGGTCTATGCTTGGGGTCGGCCATTTTTGGGCTGGCTGCGTGCGGATCTGGGGCCACTTTTGAAGCCACCCGCGATTTGCCCAACTATCAATGGGCCAAGGACAGCCTAGCGGTGTTTTCCTTTGAAGTGCCCATGGCGGAGCAATCCTACGAACTGGGCTATCACCTGCGCAACACGGCCAGCTACCCCAAAGACCGGATCCATGTCAAGTTTGTCCTCACAGACAGCGCGGGCAAGGTGGTGGCCACTGGGATGAAGGCCACCTTTTTGTTCGATGCCACTACGGGTGAACCGCTGGGCCGGGGCTTGGGCGATTTGTTTGAACATGAAGTGCCGCTATTGACCAAGTATCGGTTCCCGCACCGGGGGAGGTATTCGCTCGGGCTCCAGCAATATACCCGCGAAGAAATGTTGATTGGGGTGGCTTCGGTGGGGATCACGTTGCGCAAGTCCGTTCCATCTGAGTAGTTTATTGTCAACCCAAACCAGAAAGCTATTGTCTGCCATTACTGCTGCCCAATATACGCGGACTATTGACCATTGCCGCAAGATTTTCGTCCAGAAAACGCGCGATTATGGCACGGCTTGGCGCATTCTCCGGCTGCCCTCGGTCACCGACCAGATCTATATCAAAGCCAAGCGGATCCGCTCCATCCAAGAAAAGGGCACCCAGAAAGTGGGGGATAACATCGCCTCGGAGTTCATGGGCATTGTCAATTATTCGGTCATTGCGCTGATCCAACTCGGATTGCCGCCAACCGCACCGCTGGAGCTCTCGCCCGACGAGACCGAGCAGGCCTACTCCCAAGCCATAGCCGTGACCCAAGCCCTACAATTGGACAAAAACCACGACTACGACGAGGCATGGCGCACCATGCGCGTATCCAGCATCACCGATATTATTTTGATGAAATTGCTTCGGGTGAAACAAATC
The DNA here is from genome assembly GCA_038209965.1 of Cytophagales bacterium. Lineage (GTDB taxonomy): Bacteria > Bacteroidota > Bacteroidia > Cytophagales > Thermoflexibacteraceae > JALONO01. The sequence continues at coordinate 57,426 of JBBQXF010000010.1, forward strand.
GAGGACAACGCCGGCCGAACCTTGATTTCGGAAGGAGTGGATGCCAATTATCGCGATATGATCAATTACGCAGTTTATGCCTTGATCTTGCTTGGGGACGGAGAGAACAATTAGCCGCAACTTTGCCGTTCAACAGGAGGTTTCATCTTTTATCAACTATCAAAAACGCATGAAAGCAGTCAATAAAATCATTATTTTTCTCGTTGGGGGCCTGTTTATTTTTTCGGGCCTCATCAAGATAAATGATCCGGTGGGCACGCAAATCAAAATGGAGGAATATTTTGAAGTGTTTGCCAGTGATTTTGGGAGCATTTTCCACGTTTTCATCCCTTACGCCCTGCCCATTGCCGTGATTATATGTGTGATGGAGGTGGTGTTGGGCGTGGCACTCTGGGCAGGATTTCGGCCCAAACTTACCCGCTGGGCTTTGCTCTCGCTCATAGTGTTTTTTACTTTCCTTACTTTTTATTCGGCCTATTTCAATAAAGTAACCGATTGTGGTTGTTTTGGCGATGCCATCAAACTGACTCCCTGGCAGTCGTTTGGCAAAGACATCGTGCTCACAGTCTTGATCTTGTGGCTGTTTTTCCAACCCGAGGCCAAAAATCAGCGCAACGCCGCCGTGGGCAGTTGGCTCACCGGGGTGGCAACTGCCGGTGCATTGGGCTTAGCAGTCTATGCCATTCAACATTTGCCACCCATCGATTTCCGCAATTACAAAGTGGGCAACCACCTTCCCACGCTGATGAAACCCGAAGAGCCTTGCCAATTTGTGTATGTGATGGAAAAGGACGGCAAAAAAGTGGAACTGAGCGAATACCCCACCGATAAAAGCTACCAGTTTGACACCATGATCACGGTCAACCAAGAGAAATGCACCCCAAAGATCCAAGATTACCGGGCCTGGAACGACACCTCCGACTACACCCAGCGGTCATTGACCGGGCGCAAGCTGATCATTACGGTCAACAACACCCAAAAAACCAACAAAGCCAGTTTTGTTGCCATCAATCAGTTGGTGGCCCAGTTGAAAAACGTGGAAGTGGTGGTTTATACGGCCACAGATGGCAAGGAGTTTGAGGTATTTAGGCATGAAGTGCAACTGGCCGTGCCTTATTATTATGCCGACGGGAAAATGCTCAAAACCATCATGCGTTCCGATCCGGGCCTGTTTTTGTTGGAAGATGGCTCGGTCAAAGGAAAATGGCACTATAACGATGTGCCCAGTGCCCAAGAGGTAGAAAAAGCACTACAATAGGATCAAAATATGTTGTTATTTATCATCAAACGGTTGTTTTACGGGTTTTGGGTCATCATCGGGGTCACCATTGTGGTGTTCTTGATTTTCCATGTGCTCCCCGGCGACCCGGCCGATGCCATTGCGGGCCGGATGCGCCGGGAAGAAGACCGGCAGCGCATCCGCCAAGAATATAACTTGGACAAGCCGGTGCTCTACCAATTGATCCTCTATTTCAACGATGTATCTTTTCTTTCCTTCCACGACAACACGCCTCAGGCCCAACAAAAATACCGGTTTACCCCGTTGGTTCCATTTGGCAACAAGGTGATGGTTTGGAAGGCTCCCTACCTGCGGGAGTCGTTCCAGAGCCACTTGCCCGTGACCGACATCGTCCTGAACGATCTCAAAGGTACCTTTTGGCTATCGGTAGCGGCCATGACTTTTGCCACATTTTTTGGCATTGCGCTGGGGCTGGTGTCAGCCCTGCACCAGTCCCGCTGGCTCGATCACGTGCTCATCACCACTTCGGTATTGGGTATTTCAGCCCCTTCTTTCATCACGGCCATTGTCATCCAAGTGTTTTTTGGCTATTACCTGTCCGAGTGGACTGGCCTGCCGGGCCACGGTTCGCTGTTCGAGAAAGATGCCAATGGGGTGTCACAACTATTTTTGAAGAATTTGATCCTGCCCGCCATTACGCTGGGCATTCGTCCGTTGGCCATTATCATGCAGATCACCCGCAACTCGATGATTGACGTTCTGAGCCAAGATTTCATCCGCACGGCCAAGGCCAAGGGAGCCGGCCAGTGGAGCATTGTTTTCAAACATGCCCTCAAAAATGCCCTCAACCCGGTCATAACGGCCGTGACTGGCTGGCTGGCCTCGCTCATGGCCGGCGCATTCTTTGTGGAATATATTTTTAATTTTCACGGACTGGGCTATGACACGATTGAAGCGGTCAAAAACAAGGATCTACCATTGGTAATGGGCGCCACCATTGTAGTGGCCATCTTTTTTGTCTTTGTTAATATTTTTGTGGACCTGCTCTATGCCCTGATCGATCCCCGGATCAAGCTACAGTAGCCAACTCGCAATCGTTCTGTCCGTACAAATATACTCCCAAGGCCAACTAATGGCGCTGGATCCCAGTCGGAATTGGCATTTTGGCGGCCAGGTAGCTAGCGTAGTGCTCTATCACCCGGTTCACTGCCAAAGGTTTTGCTGGTAGTAGAATGAGTGCCCCCGATTTGAATAGCCCACCTTTTATTGCTCCGAACCAATTTTGGCGGTGTCTCCCGATCAAATTGCCACCATCGTTATCCACTACCAGCGGAAGAGCCAACCAAAAAATGTTTTGCACAAGTGTGGAGTTTTGCTAACTTGGCTACCCATAAAACCAATGGGACAAGGGAAAACATGGAAGAGCAAAAATTAAGAAGCGCCGAATGGTTTGGCCGCACTGGGAAAGACGGTTTTATTTACCGGGCTTGGATGAAAAACCAAGGATTTCCCCATCATTTATTCAAGGACAAACCTGTGATCGGGATTTGCAACACCTACTCTGAGTTCACACCCTGCAATGCCCACTTCCGTGAACTGGCCGATGCCGTCAAGCGGGGGGTTTGGGAGGCGGGCGGTTTTCCGCTCGAGTTCCCGGTAATGTCGCTTGGGGAGTGCCAGCTCAAACCAACGGCCATGTTGTTCCGCAATTTGGCCAGCATGGATGTCGAAGAAAGCATCCGGGCCAACTCCATTGATGGGGTGATCTTGCTCTGCGGTTGCGACAAAACCACTCCCTCGCTCCTCATGGGTGCGTGCAGTGTGAACCTGCCCACGCTGGTGCTCTCTGGCGGGCCCATGCTGGCCGGCCGGTTCAAAGGCCGCAAAATCGGCACTTCGGATCTGTGGCGCTTTGCCGAGGACTTCAAAACGGGCAAGATGACCCAAGAGGAATTTACCGCCTCCGAAGCCGCCATGGCCCGCTCCCAAGGCCACTGCGCTCCCATGGGCACGGCCTCCACAATGGCGGCCATGGTGGAATCGCTGGGGCTGGCCCTGCCCGACAACGCCACCATCCCCGCTGCCGACTCGCGGCGCAAAGTACTGGCCCACTTGGCCGGAATGCGGATCGTGGGCTTGGTGCGCGAACAGCTCAAACTATCGGACCTGCTCACCCGGCCCGCTTTCGAGAATGCAATCATGGTCAATGCTGCCCTGGGCGGATCCACCAATTTTATTATCCACCTGTTGGCCATTGCCGGGCGCGTGGGCGTGGACTTGGCCATTGATGATTTTGACCGGCTGTCGGCCCAGATTCCCCTACTGGCCAACGTCCAACCCTCGGGCGAGCACTTTGTCGAGGATTTGTTTTACGCCGGGGGCTTGCCCGCCGTCATGCACGAGATGCGGACCCTGCTGCACTTGGACGCCAAAACTGTGACCGGCCAGACGCTGGGCGAAAACATTGCAAATGCGCAATGCTATGATCGCCAAGTGATTGGCACACTTGATCACCCCTTCAAATTTGATTCGGGCGTGGTGGTGCTGCACGGCAACCTGTGCCCAAACGGGGCCATCTTGAAGCCCTCGGCCGCCTCGGCCCAACTCATGCAGCACACGGGCAAAGCGGTGGTTTTTGAAAATATTGATGATTATAAACTCCGCATTGACGATCCCGCGCTGGATGTGGAGCCCAGCTCGATCCTAGTGCTCAAAAATGTGGGGCCCAAGGGTTATCCCGGAATGCCCGAAGTGGGCAATATGCAATTGCCCGCCAAGATTTTGGCC
>JBBQXF010000011.1:0-60510 GCA_038209965.1 Cytophagales bacterium
ACCATGAGCATTCTACATTTTTTTGAATTGGACGGCAAAGTTGCCCTAGTTACTGGCTGCAAACGTGGCATCGGCAAGGCGATGGCCATTGCTTTGGCAGAAGCCGGCGCCGACATCATCGGTGTTTCTGCTTCGCTGGAACTTGCTGATAGTGAGGTAGAAAAAGCGGTAAATTCGTTGGGCCGAAAATTTTATGCCTATCAATGCGATTTTAAAAATCGGCCCGACTTGTACGACTTCATTGGCAAGGTAAAAGCCGACTGTCCCCCGGTTGATATTTTGGTGAACAACGCGGGTAACATTTTACGAAAACCTGCCGCCGAACACCCCGATGAATATTGGGACGAGATCATGGAAATCAACCTGAATTCGCAGTTCATTTTAGCCCGTGAGTTTGGCAAGGAAATGCTGGAAAAAGGGCAGGGGAAAATCATTTTTACGGCCTCGCTGCTCACTTTTCAGGGGGGGATCAATGTGCCAAGTTACGCCGCGAGCAAGGCTGGCATTAGCTCGCTCACCAAGGCCCTTGCCAATGAATGGGCCGGTAAAGGCGTGAATGTCAACGCCATCGCCCCAGGCTACATCGCTACGGACAACACCTCGGCACTGCGGACTGACCCCGTGCGCAACTCGGGCATTCTGGCCCGTATTCCGGCCGGTCGCTGGGGCGAGGCAGAAGACTTGGCCGGCGCAGTGGTGTTTCTGGCCTCCCGCGCCGCCGACTACGTGCATGGCACCATCGTGACCGTTGATGGCGGGTGGATGGGGAGGTAAACGTGGTATTGACCGTTGAGAGAAGGGGCCCGGCCGCATTGTTGGCCAGCCGGAAAATAGACGGCAATCTTCGCCCAAGTTTGCGGCCCTTTGTCCCCCTTTGGCCGAAATGGGGATCCCGCTTGGCAGCCATTCACCCACCCGCCCGCTCCCCACGCCCCGGCCAGAAAGCGCAAAAAGTTTTGGTGGAAAATCTGGTCGTTCAGATCGCTATTAAAACACGGGCCCTACATGATGAAAAAATAGGAACAAACTATTTGTTTTTATTTTTAATTTACCTAGATTCGTCGGACGAAACCTTAAAACGCTATTATGAAAACAAATTCCAAAATTCCAAAATTCCAAAATTCTTCACTAAATTATTAGCTTTGGGCCTAATGGTTGCCGCTTGCAATCCATTGGGGCTGCAAGACCGGGATCAGCCCGGCCCAACGGGGCCAGTACCGGCTTTGACGCCGGCCAGTACCGGGAAAGTGGCGGAAAACGAGGCCAAAGTACGGCAGGATCCCCGTTTTTTTGAAGTGCGGCAGCGCAATGGCTACTTGGAAATTTCTACCCCAGCCGTGTTTGAAAAACTCCGCCAAGACTTGACCAACCAACCACAAGCCGTGCTGGATAGCTGGGAAGCCAAGTTCAGCGGTTTTGTTTCACAGCGCAGTACCCTGAAAAAAGTACGGATCGCTGAACAACGCCATTTTGAGGCCAAGGTAGCCGCCAACTTGGGGATCCGGGACGAATCGCGCTCAGCTCTTTTCGCCCAAAACGCCCAATTGTTCACCGTGACCAACGGCCACATAACCCTCAAGCTCGGTCTGGCCCACATGGCCAAGTTTGTCAACGCCGAGGGCATCGTTAGGATTGCGGGGCACTTGTTCCAGTACGGGCCGGATTTTATCAAGGTCGTCACTGGTGGCGACGACCGGAAAATCCCCTTGCTGGCCAGCACCCACCAGACCGACAAGGCCAACGGCATTGTGGTGCTGCCCGTGGAAAAGGCCACCCGCCCGCTGGGGCAGGGGCGGACGGAACAAAATGCTTTTGACGATGACGAAAGAGGGTTTGCCCCCACTTTTTGGTACAATGCTGGATCTTTCTACACTGCTATCAGTGCAACCGACTATCAAATACCAATCTACGACTACACTCAAGAGCCTTATTGGACTTGCAATGGTGATACTTGGTATTGTTATCCCAATTATCCGATCATAGGTTACACCGATATGACCTGTAGCGATACCTATTCATCCGCACAAGCCAGGCATGTTTTATTTGGTTGGCAAGCAGTAGTGATGAACGAAATAAGAGTCGTCATTGATTACCAATGTTACAAGTCCAGTTTCCCTAAGCTCTCCAAATACTGCCTCAGTCAATTATGAAATCTATAACAGCTCCCGGACTTTTGTGAGTGCGGTGTCGACGCACACCGCCATTCGCAATACGTACGGCTCATTCAATTTAACTTATACCACTTTTGTTTCCATTTAACCCATCCCAGCCATGAAAAAGTACTTGTTATTTCTCAGTATCGCCTGCCTTGCCCTGCTTTCAGCCTGCGGGCCAGCCCGGCCCGAACTGGCGGCTAGTTGCCAGCCCGACCACCAGCAGAGCAGTTATTTTGCCGGGCTGGTGGGCGGCCAGTGCGTGGCCGTTTCGCTGGAAGCACCCCTAACGACCGGGTACGCCGTTTATGGTCGTCGCGACCAGCCCCGCCCCGATGCATACGAAACGACTATCGGTTACAATTGGAGCAGCCGGGATTACCGCTTCAATGCATTACAGGTCAATTTTCTCTACCCCGATCCAGAAGCCGACGGGGAAACCCGGCCCGAGGAATATTGGGAGCTGGTGCCCGGTCGCCAAGCTTGGGGGCATATCGATAGCCCCAGACCGCCTGATGCCCCAATGGTTAGGGCACCAGTTAAAGGAGTAATTGTTCGCCAATGGGCAAGCAATGTCCCATCCTCATCGACCGGGACATTTCGCTCCAACACGGGCCCCCAAGGGCCGGAAAACTACGTAGAGATCACCAAGGTGGAACAACATGCCACCTCGCCCGATCATTTGTGGATCACGGGCCGGCTGAGCGTGGATCTGTACAATTTCATGGGCCAACCCATGCAGAAAATCCATAATGCTGAGTTCCGGGGTAGCATGCTCAAGCCCAAGTTGCTGGCCGAGCGGTCCGTTTGGCCGCCCAAGGTCAGATAAGCTGCCCTGACCAGACAACTTTGATTGGGCCACGGCCGCAAACTTGGGCGAAGTTTGCGGCCGTTGCCCCCTTTGGCCGAAATGGGATCCTGCTTGGCAGCCATTCACCTACCCGCCCGCTCCCCACGCCCCGGCCAGAAAGCGCAAAAAGTTTTGGTGGAAAATCTGGTCGATGTCTTGATCCGAGTAGCCGCGATTTTGCAAAATGGCTGCCAGTTTTTGCAGGTCGGCGATGCTCTCCAGATCTTGGGGGCACTGCTCCCGGCCAAAGGCCCCATCCAGATCGGAGCCAATGCCCACGTGCAGCGAGTTGCCGGCCAACTGGCAAATGTGATCGATGTGCGGGACAATGTGGGCCAAGGTCAAGCCGGTGTTTTGGGGGGTGCTCTGGCCCCGCACCCAGCCCGGGATCATCATCCATGCATCAAAGGCCATCCCAATAACGGCCTTTCTTTCAATGAGTTCCCGGATTTGATCGTCGGTAAACTGGCGGTCGTTGGGCGTGACTTGGCGGCACAAATGGTGGCTGGCCCACACCGGCCCCCGGAAATGATCCATCGCCTCCCGAAAACTGGTGTCGCACAAGTGGGTGGCATCCAAGATGAGGTGGAGCTGTTCCATTTCGCGCAGCAGCTCCCGCCCCCGGTGCCCAATGCCGCCCTCCGAAGCGGTGCCGTGCGCATATACGCCCGGGCCGTAATGGGCGGGGCCGACGGCCCGCAGCCCACCGCGGTAGGCTTTTTCCAAGTAAGAAATTTCTACCAACGAGTCGGCCCCCTCCAAGCTCAAGAGGTATCCAATGGGCAGTGGGCCGGGATCGGCCGGGCTTTCCCATAGCCCCAAGTGGTGCTGCAGCCCGGCCCAGTCGCGGATCTGGACCAGTTGGCCCTGGGCTTCCATGGCCTCGTACCAAGCCAGTTGGCCTTGGGTCTGGGCCCACGCTTGGGCGGGCGAGTGCCAGCCGGGGAGGGGGTTGCCGGGCGCGACGTACCGGGCGATCTGGGTGGCCACGCACAGGCCGATGTGGCCCCGGCGCATTTCGGCCAAACTGACCACGCCGCGCCCCCGGTCGGGTTTGTCGGTCAGGTGCTGCTCCCGCTCGCGGAGGGTGCGGAGATCCTGGGCCAGGTCGCGGTTCCACTCCAGCGCGTTCATGGCCAGGTCCAGGTGCGCATCAAAAATCAGTCGTTTCATTGTTACACGGTTAGTTTTCGGTTGCGGGCCACCACCGGCCATTGGCCCACGATTGCGCCGTTTTCTACCACCGACACCTCGTTGTACAGGTTGACCGTGGGGCAAATGTGGTAGGGAACCCCGTAGAAAAGTTGCCCGACTTGGTAGCGATCCCAGTCGTCCACGGCCAGCACCAAGTGTTCTTCACTCTGGGAAATGACCTGATAATCGTCCAAGTTGAGGAACTTGACCCGTTTGTCCAGCGGGTTTTCGGCTGCCACGGCCTTGTGGCCCAGATCCAGGGTAAGGTAGCCGGGCTTGGGCTTGGAGATGATCCGGGTGAGCAGCAGGGCCGCCCACTCAAATGGCTGCTCGGGCAGCGACTCACCATAGCCCCAGTCGGAGAGCAGGCAAGTGCCCGGGCTGCAATGCACCCCTTTGCGCTGGGCGTGCGCCGTGAAAGCGGGAGTGCCCCCGCACACTACCATCGGCTGGGGCAGGCCCGCCGCCACGATTTGATCCACCAAGGTTTCCACCGGGTCAAAGGCCGCATCAATGGCCCGTTTCCGCTCCGTAAAGTCAGATTGGCGGAAGTTGCCATCATACACGTGCAGGCCGGCGCAGTGCAGGTGCGGGTACGCGGCCCGGTCGGCCAGGGATTGATAAAAAGCAAATAGGGCAGGATCAACCGGGTGCCCGCTCCGATCCATGGCATTGTTGACATCCACAAAAACCTGGGCCGTTAGCTGGTGCTGGGCCAAGGTCTGATCCAAGTGGGCGGCCATTTCTGGGCAATCGACGAGCGAAGCAAACTGGACCTGCGGATATTTGGCCTGCAACTGGGCCAGCCGCTCGGCCTTGGGCCCCACCAATTGGTGGGCAATCAGCACGAATGTCCCCCCGGCCAGGGCCACCATCTCGGCTTCGGCAATGGTGGCGGCCTTGAACTTGCGGATGCCCGCCGCCAATTGCAATTGGACGATCTCGGCCATTTTGTAGGTCTTGACGTGGGGGATCAGCCGGTCGGGGGCACCCGCCAATCGCACCATGGCGGCAATGTTGTGCTGCACCCGTTCGTGGTACACGACCAGCGCGGGCGTGTCGATCAGTTGGTCGTCCTTGATCGCAAACCAAACTTTTTCCATATAGTTGACAGATGGGTAAGGCTGAAGAAAAGCAGAAAATTGGCCAATAAAGCCGTTGAAAAAATCAACTGGCCAACTCAAAAATGGCCTCGATCTCCACCGGGATGTTGTCGGGCAGGGAACCCATGCCCACCGCGCTGCGCACGCCCACGCCACGATCCGCGCCCCAAATGGCGGCAAAAAGCTCACTGCACCCGTTGATCACATAAGGATGGCGGGCAAAATCGGGGGTGGCGTTCACCATGCCCAGCACCTTGATCACCCTACCTATGCGATCGAGTGATCCCAGATTGGCTTTCAGGGTAGCCAAAATGGCCAGCCCGACCTGCTGGGCGGCGGCCTTGGCCCCATCGGCATCCAGATCGGTGCCCACTTTGCCAATGATGAGCGATCCATCGGCCTGGACCGTGCCGTGGCCCGATACATACACGAGGTTGCCCACGATCAAAAATGGCTTGTAAACTCCCAGTGGTTTGGGGGCCGGCGGGAGTTGGAGATTGAGTTGGTTAAAATTTTCTTCGGGTTTCATGCAGTCAAGGGAAAAACGCTGGTAAAGATAGTCGGTTTGAGGCGATTGGGTAGGGGAAAGGGCCAAAAGCTCTTTTCCTTTGAATTTTATGCCTCATTGGGTTAAATTGCCCCCGGATAGGCCAACTTGGATCCGGCCAATCCAGCGAGTTGGTTTATCAATGAAACCAAGGACTTTTTCGCAACTATTTGGGCAATATGGCTCGCGGTAAATTACCCAGTTTTGAGAATGACACCAATGAGTATTTTTTTATGAAATCCATTAACTTTTTATTTGCTCAATTAATTACTTATTGGTCACTATTTACGTACCTGTTTTCACAAATTCATAATTTTTTAAATGCCTCATTATCTACTATTTTACTTAACGAAACTGTTACCAATCCGATCGTAATACCTTGAACAACCCAACTTTATTTTGTGAACCCTTTTAACTTTTTTCACTGATCAATGCCCGCCCATACCATCGCCGAAGTAATCGTACAATTGGATCAGATCATTGCGCAAACGGAGCACGACAACAACCCCTTGGGCTATTTTGCGGCCCTTACCGCCACATTACGCTACGGGTGCAAACGGGGATCGCCCGGCAAGAGTTTGAGGACAATGCCCGCGTGGAACGGCTGGATGTGATTTTTGCCAACCCGTTACCTGTCCGCGTGGGAGCAGTGGCACGCCCACGACCCAAGCATGGGCGCTGGTGTTTGCCGCCGGGCTGGACAACAACCTGATGGTGATGCAGCACTTGGCCATGGGGATCAATGCCCACATCAACTTCGACTTGGGCATTGCGGCGGCCCGAACGGTCCCGGGCGAACCGCTTGGCAAGCTAAAAAATGATTTTGACCTGATCAATCGGTTGCTGGCCGAACAGGTGGACGAGGTACAGCGCAAACTGTCGCAAGCGCTGCCCCTGATGGCCGTGGTGGACAGGTTCGCCGGCCGTCTGGATGAAAATTTGGCCAACTTTATCATCAATATTTCCCGGGGGGCAGCCTGGAGGATCGCCCTCGGCTGCGCCAAACACTCCGACCCCAAGCGCAAAGCAGATTATTTGGTCAGGCTTGACTTGTTCAACGCTGCGTTGTCCCACAAAATCCAATACCCCGGGTGGTGGTTCAGGCGGGGCATTGATGTGGTGCGGCCCACCGAGCAGGTCAGCCCGGCGGCCATTATCCGGCTGTTGGCCAGCTAGCGGCACTGTTCCATTGGCTGCTGGTCAAAACTTCGCCCCACCCTGGAGTGTCGTGCCAATTTTTTGGCTTGCCCAGTCGGATTTGCCAACCCGACCAGGTCAGGCTAATGTTGCTACCACTTGGCCCCGGATCCGCTCACCGGCTTGGCCCAAACGTTGTGGGATAATTGGAACGGGGGATTTCGCCCCAATCAAGCTAACGCTCTATTGCTATGCCACACCTTCCCTTTTCCCGCCGCCAATTCATCGGCACATCGCTGGCCGCTGCGAGTGGGCTGTTGTTGCCCAACACCAATCTATGGGCGGGCGAGCGGCCCCGCCTCCGTTTTGCCGTAGCCTCCGATGGCCATTTCGGGCAGGACAAAACGGACTACGAAACCAATTTTGCCCAGTTGGCCGCTTGGCTCAATGCCGATAAAAAGCCGCGAAAACTAGATTTTGTGGTGCTCAACGGTGACTTGATCCACGACAAACCCGAATTCATGCCCAAGGCGAAGCAGTTTTTTGATCGGCTCAAAATGCCCTATTTCTGTACCCGGGGCAACCACGACCGGGTGAGCAATCAAGCCTGGGCCAACCTGTGGGGCTACCCCACCAACCACAGCCTCAGCATCCAGAACGTCGCGGTGGTCTTGCTCGACACCTCCAACGAAGCGGGGGAATACCGCTGTCCCGACTTGGGCCAGATGGAGCAGTTGCTGGCCAGCCAAACAGACCATGGCCCGGTTTTCGTTTTCGCCCACATTCCCCCGCACAAGTGGGCCCCCAACAGCCTTGAATGTACCGGATTTGATGAACTGGTGGCCAAGCACCCGGTGGGAGCGGTTTTCCACGGCCACGAACACGATCAGGACGGACTAAAGAATGTTGGTGCTGTCCCCCATCTTTTCGATGGCCATTTCGGGGGCAATTGGGGCACTCCCTACACTGGCTACCGGGTGGTGGAAGTGGCCAGAAACGGGGCCATTGCCACTTACCAAGTCAACCCAACCGCCAAAGCGCGGATCAATGAGCACCAATTGACCGATTCACGGTAGGCCCCCACCTAGGAATGGTTAGTAAATAAGTGAACAATTGACAAAATAATTTATACTTATCTTGTCAAATAATTGGCTCGCCAGCCCCCAAGAATTCCAAAAATCCTTGGGGGTTTTATTGGTACCCGCTTTTTTTGATCAAAACTGAGTCAATGATCGGGTCAATGTCAGCCATTAGGTAGATCCTAATGCCCGATCTTTTGCTTAGCTGCTGCCAAACCATCCATGTTTTACTTTTTTATACTGTGATAGGGGGATTATTGATTTGAGATTGCTTTGCGGTCAGATGGGACTGTTATTGGCACTCTGCCGCGCTTGTCCGGCGAAGTACCAACAACTGACCGCGCATGTCCCGGCCGAAAGCGACTTGGGCCACTGACAAGGTACTGCGCGCACCAATTTGCCGAGGGGATTGGTTTTTAAGATTTTTTTCTGCCCAGCTAAGCCGGGGCCTTGCCAGTGTCGGCCTTGGGCGGTGATACTCCGCACCGATGGGATGATCAATGCCCACCGTACTTGGGCATGGTGCGGGCAGATGGCCGTGCGGGAAGTTTGCCCGAAGGAAGGTGATAGCTCACCGCTTTCACCGAAAGTTTTGGGGATTTTAAAGAATCCAGCCCTGTTTTTTGAACACACAAAAACGTTTAAGCAGGGATCAAATTCCCCTGTTTCTTGAAATTTTCACGTCCCAAACCTAAAACCAGATTTGATTGGTTGCAGCACTGCCGTTGAAGCAGGTGGACAAGTTGAAGGCGTTGAAGCTCGCTTGGGTTTTTGTTTGCCCAACGAATGCTGGCAAATAGGCTGCCCCAGCCCACCCGCGCAGGCGGCCAGCCCACGCCCGCCTTTTTCCGCTTCACCCTTGCCCGTCGCCGTTTCACCCCCGATCGCTTTTGGGGAGTAGGCCCACCTGCCCACCTTTGCCCCATCACCAACAAGATTTTATGAAAAAGCGCATTTTTTTACAAATTTTAAGCCTCCTTACTTTTTTCAACCTCCTGTCGCTGGGCAGCCTAGCCCAAAACGGCACCCAGACTATCCGGGGCCGGCTGGTGGATGCAGTGGCCAAATCGCCCGTTATCGGGGCCAATGTGGCGGTGGCCGTGCCCGCTGGCCAAACCCCCATCGGGGCGGCCACCGATGGGAATGGTGATTTTAAAATCACTCAAGTGCCAGTGGGCCGCCACACGATCAAGATTACCTTTATCGGCTACGAACCGATCACCATCCCAATGTGGTGGTGACGGCGGGCAAGGAAGTGGTGCTAAACCCGGCCATGACCGAAAGTGTGAGCCGGTTGGACGAAGTAGTGGTGCAATACGACCGCGGCAAGGACAAGACCAGCACCAATAATGAACTGATCAGTGTGTCGGCCCGGACATTTAATGTGGATGATACCAAGCGTTATGCGGGGGCGCTGGGCGATCCCTCGCGCATGGCGGCCAACTTTGCCGGCGTAGTATCGGGCAACGACTCGCGCAATGATATAGTGGTGCGCGGCAACTCGCCCGCCGGCATGCTCTGGCAGCTCGAAGGGCTCAACATCCCCAACCCGAACCACTTTGGTGCACTGGGCACCACGGGCGGCCCGGTGAGCATTTTGAACAACAACGTGCTGGACAAATCGGATTTCCTCACGAGCGCATTCCCGGCCCAGTACGGCAATGCCACGGCGGGGGCCTTTGACCTGCGGATCCGCAATGGCAACAACGAACGGCACGAGTTTCTGGGCCAAGTCGGTTTCAACGGCTTTGAGGCAGGTGCTGAGGGGCCCCTTGGCAAAAATAAAAAAGCATCTTACCTGATCAATTACCGCTATTCTACCCTGGCCCTATTGCAAAACGTGGGGGTCAATTTTGGCACGGGCAGTGCCACGCCCAACTACCAAGATCTCAACTTCAAGATCAACGCGCCAGTGGGCAGTAAGGGCCGGTTCTACTTGTTTGGTCTGGGCGGCACGAGCAATGTTGATTTTCTGGGCAACAAGGCCGACACGACCAAGGGCAATGCCTTTGCCAATGAAAACGAAAACACCATTGTCGATTTCCGTACCGGCGTACTCGGAGCGGGCTACGAGCACAACCTCACCCCCCGCACGTTCCTCAAGCTTACACTAGGGGCCAGCGGCACGCAACAGAATTTCCGGGGCGATTCCATCAGCGTTATCACCCGGGAGGAGTTTCAGCGCGGGCAGGCCAAGTTCATCACCCGCAAGTATTCGCTGGTGGGGTCGCTCTCGCACAAGTTCAATGCCAAGCACAGCCTGACCGGTGGCTTTTTGGTGGATTTGCTGGACTTTAATTTGTTCAACAAGGACATTTATGAAGGGGGCACCCGGGAAATCGTGCGGGTGAACATCACCGACCAAAACGTGCTCACCCAAGGCTATGCCCAATGGAAGTACCGGGCGGGCCAGCGGCTCACCCTCAATACGGGCGTGCACGTGCAGCACTACAGCCTCAGCAATCAAGCAGTAGTTGAGCCGCGCCTGGGCCTCAAATACCTGCTGGGCAGCAAACAGGCCCTGAGCCTGGGCTACGGGCTGCACAGCCAGGCCCAGAACATTTACACCTCCTACTTACAAACGCCCCTGTGCTCGGGCGGGGCGGCGTTTACCAACAAAGACTTGGGCTTTACCCGCAGCCACCACGTGGTGCTGGGCTACGAAAACAACCTGAGCGACAACCTGATGTTCAAGGCCGAGACTTATTACCAGTCGTTGTCTGATGTCCCGGTGGAACGCCGCGCCACCTCGTTCTCGGCCCTCAACACCGGGGCGAGCTTTGCGCCCAACGAGGCCGACAGCTTGGCCAATACCGGGACGGGCAGCAATTATGGGCTTGAACTGACCCTGGAGCGGTATTTCAACAAAGGGTATTATTTCTTGGTGACCACTTCATTTTTCAACTCGCGCTACGTGGGCAGCGACGGCGTGGAGCGCAACACGGCCTTCAACACCAATTATGTGGTGAATGCGCTGGCCGGCAAAGAATGGAAGGTGGGCCGCGCCAAAACCAGTGTGCTGGTATTCAATTTCCGGGTATCGACCGTGGGGGGCCGCTATTTTACCCCGCTCAACCTAGCCGCTTCCCGGGCTGCTGGTCAAGCCCAATATGATGAACAACTGGCTTATTCGGAGCGCCAAACCCCCTATTTCCGCGTGGATCTGCGGGTGGCCTACCGCAAAGAGTACCAGCGGAGGACCTTGGAATTTGCCCTGGATCTCCAGAATGTGAGCAACAACCAGAACATTTTCCAGCAAAGCTATAACCGCCGCACCAACCAACTGGCCAATGAGTATCAGCAGGGCTTTTTCCCAGTACCATTTGTGCGCTACACTTTCTAAATTGATTACGAACCAACCAGCTACCAAGCCCAAGGGCGGCTCCGATTCCCGGAGCCGCCCCATTGGTCAGTTTCATCAGTGGATGTCGAATTATTTACGAATGAAAAAGACGAGCAGAAAGCCCGCCCAGCCAAGCACTAGGGCGGCATTGGCCGCGAGCACGCGTTTAAATTCACCAACTTGCTTGGCCAAAACAAAGCCCAGGGAGATCAGCAGGGAGCCGACCAGCCCAGCCAAGCCGACCAATACCGTGATCACCAGCCAAGTGGGGAAGATCTGGTGCGGGTGTTCATGGGCAAACTGGCCAGCAAGGCCGCCGGCCATCAACCCGACAATAATGGCAATGGCCAAATTAGCCAATAAACATTTGAAGACGAACAAAAATTTTGTCATAATCAACAGAGGTGGTGAAGTAGATAATCTGCCGATCGGTTGAGGGGCAAATCAGCCGGAACTGCGGTCTAGTTAGCCCATTCCCAATATTGAGCCAATTATTGGCCAAAAACTGACAGAACTATTACCTTTGGCAATTACAAACGGAAACATGGAAACGCAGCCCGCTCAACTCAATGATTTCAAAATTAGGCTTATTGGTATCCCGCTGCTGAGTGTGATCATTGCGTTCGCTTTACTCTCCCTCGGAACCGTTTTTCAAAAAAGCTGGTCATCTCTTTCATCAATACACTGCTCCTTTGGGAGGGTAATCGGCTCATTTTCATCCTTTCGCGACAAAAGTTTCGGTATTATTACCAAACCCGGCAGCGGTTAGTGTTTCAAACCATCGCCGCTTTACTTTATACCTTGTTTGTTTCGGTGGCCGTTGTTAACTATTTCTGTGGGGTAGTCTTTGGTCTTGGCAATCCGCCCCCGCTGTTGACCGGATTTTTCATTGCCTTGGTGCCCACCATTTGTGTCACGATGGCCTATGAGAGTGTTTATTTTTTTCAAGCCATGAAAGCGAACATCCAAAAGACCGAAGCGTTGGCCCGGGCCAATGTACAGTCACAACTGGATGTGCTCAAAAACCAACTTGACCCCCACTTTCTGTTCAACAGCCTCAATACGTTGGCCGCCCTGATCGAGGAGGAGAATTTGCCTGCTCAAACGTATTTGGATCACTTGGCTGATGTGTACCGCTACGTACTGGTGAGCCGAGAAAAAAACACGGTGACAGTGGAAGAGGAAATGCGTTTTTTGGATGCCTATATCTACTTGAACAAGGTTCGTTTTCGGGACAATTTATTGGTTGAGAAGCAGCTATCGGCAAGTGCAAGCCACCGCCATGTGGCCTCGTTGAGCTTGCAGCTCTTGGTCGAGAATGCCATCAAGCACAATGTGGTCTCGCGCGAAAAACCACTCACGATCCGCATTATGGAAGAAGATGGCTATTTGTCGGTGGAGAACAACTTGCAAATGAAAACCACGATGGAACAATCCACCAAGGTGGGTTTGCAAAATATTGTCGACCGTTATGAGCTCCTCACCTCGCTAAAAGTGGAGATTTTACAGGGCAGCCAGTGGTTCAAAGTCAGGCTTCCACTGCTGGGTGAAGGATAACACGGGTTGGGAAATATTGTTTTTCGGTGCTCCCACTCCATACTTGACCAAACCGGAAATTTACAGTATCCCAGAAGTTGATCTTCAACGAGATTTTGCGGAGAGTTTTCAAACCCTTTTTTTAGTGCACAACATAGACTGATCCATTTGCCATGACCGCCGTCATCATTGAAGATGAGTACCCCGCCGTTGAGCGGCTGCTAAAACTGTTGGCCAAGGCTGATGCCCGCATCCAAGTGGTGGCCACGCTGGAAAGTGTGGCAGCTTCGCGCCGATGGTTTGCCAGTAACCCGCCGCCGGATCTCATCTTTTCCGATATTCAGCTCTCCGATGGGCTCAGTTTTGAAGTTTTTGAGTCGGTGTCCATCCAAAGTTTGGTCATTTTTACTACTTCCTACGACGAGTACGCGATCAAAGCTTTCAAGCTCAAAAGTGTGGATTACTTGCTCAAGCCAGTCAAGCTGATCGAGTTGCAGGCGGCCATCGCGAAATACTGGGAAATGAGCCAACGTACGGTGGCCAGCGATTTTGCCCTGCGGCTGGAATCCCTGCTCGACCTGCGGCCCGCCCAGGCCACTGGCCGACGGTTCAAGCACCGTTTTTTGGTCAAACAACAAGAGCAACTGGTGCCCGTGCCGGTGGGGGAAGTGGCCTATTTTTTCACTGGCAACGAAATGGTCTGCTTGGTGAGGCAAGATGGCAAGCAGTTCCTGATCGGGCACACCCTGGAAGAACTGGAGAAACTACTCGATCCGGCCCGGTTTTTCCGGATCAATCGGCAGTTTTTGGCCAATTTGGGCGCGATCAGCAAGATCCACACGCATTTCAACGGGAAACTCATGATCGACCTGCGGCCCGCCCCAACCGAGGAGGTGCTGGTGAGCCGGGAAAAAGCCCAGGTGTTCAAAGAATAGCTGGAAAGTGGGGAGTGAGTAAAAACGCCGCGTTGCTCGCGATCACTTAATCCCTTTGGCGATCAAATTGGCGGTGAAGATGCCCAACGGACTGCCGGATTCCACCATTTTCCAAAAGCGGGTTTCGACTACCTTAATTTTCCAGAGCACCGATCTGATTTTTCCCTTCCAAGTCCCAGGGAACGGATTATATGGATAGGCATCAACTCTTGAAAACCCAGTATTCAAAAATAATTGACGGGCGGTTTGGGCAGTGTAAGGCATCTCGTGCGTGTAATCACCATAAAAAATGGAAGTGAAGAACAGGCCCTGCCCGTTGGGAACCTGCATCAAGAAACACCCGCCGGGCTTCAGCGCAGCCGAAATCAGGCAGAGGGCATCGAATGCTTCCTGCCGAGTCAGGTGTTCCACCACGTCCCGAGCAATGATGCAGTCGTATTGTTTATCACTGCCCTTAAAAAAATCTTGCAAACTGATTTGATGTAGGCCCTCGATCCCTAATTTATTGCCCAATTCGATCTGCTCGGAGGATAAGTCAATGCCTTCGACATTGGCGTAGCCCCTTTTCTGCAAGTAATAAACAAAATTGCCGTCCCCGCAGCCAACATCCAATATAGCGGCGGTTTTGGCCGGTGGCAAGAGCTTGGCGTAATAAAAATCTTTGACCGGGAACATCTTTTCTAGTTTTTCCAGCGTCAATGTTCCGTGCAACAGGTCATTGTGGGTGGTGCGGTAGTTTTGGTAAAGTTTCTCTTTAAAATCCATGAATTTAATTTTTTAAGGGTAACCCCCAACCTTTAATTGCAATAAATTATCGGCCAATGGTTATGCCCAAACCAAATGAGGGTAGCAATGGTTCAAAAGTTAAAATACTGAAAATCAATTTAATAAGTCAAGTTAAATCTCTAGGCAACACTACTTTTAGGCGAAAGAGTGCACAAATATAGAAGGATTGGCCAACAACCATCAACGGCCCGGCTGAATACTGTCAATAGCACCAAACGCTGAAGTCGGCGCTTTTCGGCGGTAGGCTCGGTAGGCCAATTGCTCCAAATGAAGTAGCCGATGGCAACAATTTTCGGCTGCGGTTAGGCTCTCCCACCATTATCCACCTTGGCACTTTGACTGGGTGAGTAATGGCGGGAAAGCCAAGCAATATTAACTTTATAAGTCCCAAAAAATGAGTGGATTCGTGCCTTCTAAACCGCGTACGACATTGTCAAATTTACGATCGTCATCATCTTGGTTTTCACTTTTTTGAGGCCCATTAGCCAATTTATCTACTTCCAGTTCTAATAGCCCTGCCACCACTTCCACAGGGGCGAGTCACGGCGGAAGGTCGCTATTTGTGCTGGCAGGGTGCGATCGCCCCAGAAGGTAAACCGGAGCAGGGCCATTTCATTGCCTTGGGGCAGGGGCAGGTAATTTTTGCCCTTGAACACCCCGATGCCCAATCGCAGCCCCATTTCTTGGCAAACCCGAACAATTTCGGGCGAGTAGTTGCCGTTGGGGTAGGCGATGCTCTCGGGCGCACTCCCGGTGATGTCGGCCAAACTCTGCTGGCAAACGGCCACCTCGCGGCGCACGGCTGCCAGATCGTAGTTGGTCAAAATAGCGTGATCCTGGGTGTGGTTGCCGATCACCACCCACTCACTAGCGGCAAATCGCCGCAGCTCGGCCGGGGTCATAAACCGATCCAGATCGCCTAGGGGCCGGAAACAAGCCTGACCAAACAAAGATTGGAGGTGTTGCTCAATCTCGAACGAACGGAGGTGTTTGAGGCTTTCTTGCTCGGCCCGGATCTGGGGCAAAGAGTGGCCTTGGTGGGTGCGCTCACGGTAGAGCACATCCGACCACATGCACTTGTTATGCAGCACATGGTTGGCCGTAATGAAAAACACCGCTGGGACGCGGTGCGCTTCGAGCACCGGCAGGGCTCGCAGGTTGTTGAAATAACCGTCGTCAAAAGTCAACATAACATAACGGCGGCGGGGATCCAGCCCGGCCAGCACCTCAGCGGGCGTGGTGAAATGATAGCCCAGGGATTGGAAGGATTGTACCACAGCCCGAAAATCGGCCACGGTGGTGCGCTGCTGGGGGTCGATGCGGCCCAAGTCGATCTCGGCCCGGTCGGCAAATAGGCTGTGGAACATGACCGTGATCAATCCACCGCCCTCGCCCAGTGTAGACAATTTGGCTCGGCCCAGCCCCTGATCGAGGGCAAAGAAAGCCCGTTTCAAAATTTGGGGGAAGCGCAAGGCTAGTGAACCGTTTTTTTGGGCCGGAGGAAATACTGCTTGATCTTTTTTAGCGGTTTGAGGTAGAGCGTATAAAACTTGGGCTGGCAGTTGTTGAGGACCCAAGCCTGGCGATCCTCTTGGTGGGCAAGGAAACGACCCTTCAAAGTGGCATTGCTAGCCCCACCCTCCCGCATTTTGATCATCACCTCGGGCAAGTAGGTGGCCCGGATGTGATTCACGTACATGAAGCGGAGCATGAGCTCATAATCAGCCGCAGTGCGGAGCGAGGTGTTGAAGTTGCCCAAGCGCTCATACACTTCCCGCCGGACAAAAAAAGTGGGATGGGGCAGCATCCACCCAGTTTCGAAGGCTGCTTGGTGATAGCGCCCCGTTTTCCAATAGCGCACTACTTTGTCGATCCGATCAGCCTCTACATACACCAAATCTCCATACAGGGCCTCACAGTCAGTTTCAACGAACCGTTTGGCTACTTGGCTGATTATTTGGTTATTGGCATAAATATCATCGGCATTTAAAATGCCGATCACATCGCCCGAGGCCAAAGCAATGCCCTTGTTCATGGCATCGTAGATTCCGTTGTCCGGTTCGGAAACAAAAATACTGATTTGGTCAGAAAACGAATTAATGATGTCAATGGATCCATCGGTTGAGCAGCCATCAATCACAATATACTCGACATTGGAATAATTTTGACCTAATATAGAACGAATGGCATCGGCGATATAAGCAGCACCATTATAAACAACGGTGACAATTGAGATTTTCAATAGAACAATACTTTTAATGACAAAATTAACGCTCAACCACCATATTTCCTAAAACCAGCAGGTCCATCTGGGTACGCAAATAGCACTCTAAGGCTTCGCTTGGGTGGTTCACAATGGGCTCGTTCTCGTTAAAAGAAGTGTTGAGCAATATGGGGATCCCGGTTTTGTCGTGGAATCGCTTGATCAAACCATAGTACTTGGGCTCGACGGCTTGGACAACGGTTTGGAGCCTTCCCGTACCGTCCACGTGGGTGACGGCGGGGATGCTGCCCCGTTTCTCGGGCTTGATGACAAAAACTTTTTCCATAAATGGCACATCATCCACTGATTCGAAGAACTCGGGCACAAACTCGCTGAGGATGGAAGGCGCAAATGGCCGGAAACTCTCCCGGCGCTTGATCTTCTGGTTGAGGATGTCCTTGGCATCGGCCCGGCGGGGATCGGCCAAAATGGACCGGTGGCCCAGTGCCCTGGGGCCAAATTCGGCCCGGCCCTGAAACCAGCCCACTACCCCGCCCCCCATCAGCACCTCGGTCACCTTGTCAAACAGGGCCTCGTCATCATAGTGTTGGTGGGCCACTTGCCGATCTTGGAGCAGTTGGGCGATCTCGGCGTTTGGGTACTGGCTGCCCAGGTACCCGTGGATCATGGGCGTGGTGCGGGGCTGGTCCAGCACTTGGTTATAGACATACAGCGCGGCCCCAATGCAAGTACCGGCATCGTGCCCGGCTGGGGGAATGTAGATTTTTTTGAAAGGGGTATTGGCCGCAATTTTGCCATTGGCCACCGAATTTTGGGCCACTCCCCCCGCAATGCACACCTGATCCAGCTTGGTGCGCTGGTGCAAGTGGTTGAGCAAATAAAAGATTACTTCTTCGGTAAACCGCTGGATGGACGCGGCCATGTCCCGGTGGTATTCGGCCAAGGGCTCGTCCTTGCTCCTTGATCGGCCAAATTTTTCTTCCAGATAAGGGCTGAACAAGGGGCCAATTTCGGGTGATCCGTCCTCCCAGCTCATTTTGACCCCTTCGGAAGGGTGCCGAAAATATTTTTCATTGAGGGAGAACAAGCCCTTGTCAAGCCGGATCACATCGCGCAATTTGTCCACGTGGAGAGGCTTGCCGAGCGGGGCCAAGCCCATTACCTTATACTCGTCGCCGTAGTGGGGAAAGCCGAGCCACTGGGTGAACGTGGTATAAAAAACCCCCAGGGAGTGCGGATAAGTAACCGTTTCCAGCACCTCGATCTTGTTGCCCCGGCCGATGCCCGTCATGGTGGAAGTGAAATCACCAAAGCCATCGATGGACAGCAGGGCCGACTCCGCAAAATCAGAGGCAAAGAAAGCACTGGCCAAATGGCTCCGGTGATGCTCCACGTTGTGGATTTGCGCCTTGATCTGGCCCTCTGCCAAGCCCCAGATGCCGGCCAACTGGGCTTTGACCGAAGCCACTTTTTGGCGGTTCTGAAAGCGGTCGACCAACGTGCCGAGGCTCACCCCTTTGGTCAATATGTGTTTGAACTTGCTCAGCGTATTGGCTTGGGGATCACGCGAGATGGCCACGTGATCGAGGTCGGTTACTTGGATGCCCGCCTCGCGCAGGCAATATTTGATCGATTCGGTGGGGAAGCCCGCCCAGTGTTTGATCCGCCGAAAACGTTCTTCTTCGGTGGCGGTGATCAGTTCGCCACCGCGGTAAATGCACGCTGAAGAGTCGCCGTGGTAGGCGTTCAAGCCGAGAATGTACATGGGGTTATGTTGCTAATGTTAGTTGATCGATTGATTTGGGCCTTGAATTGGCCAGCCAATAAACTTGCCCCAAAGGTATCTATTTTCCCGTGTCTGGCAGCAGTTGCAAAGCCTTCTGACCAACCATCGCCCCCAAGAGGTTGAAGATCAGGTCGTCTACGTCGAACATTCCCAGCCGGAGGCCATATTGCAAGCACTCGAAGGACAAGCTCAGGCCGAGGGCCGCGCCCCGCAGCGCCCAAACCGGGCGCAAACTGGCAAAGCACAACGGCGCCAAGATACCCCAGGGGACAAAGAGCAGCGCATTGCCCAAGGTCTGCTGCCCGAGCATGGTGATGAGGTGGGGGTGGACGGGGTAGAGGGCGACGATTTCGGCAATCAGCTCAGAGACGCTTTGGAGAGGGATGAGCGTAGCTTTGGGCACAACTTGGCGCGGATAACGGGCAATCAATAATAGCCAAACAAGCCCAAAATGATAGAGAAAAAATAGATAACGTAACAAGTTGGACTAGGGTTTAAAAAGCCAAGTTAAGTGCGTTTAGGCAACCTATCAAACATATTTTGATAGGCTAATATTAGCTCGGTCTTACTCAAAATATTGTCAGCATATTTCAAAGCCCCCGTACACCACTGATCATACACAAGCTGATCCATGGCCAATGCCTGGTTTAAGGCCAATGCAAAGGAGTTTTCATCATTTAATGGGCAGTCCCAACCCGCTTTCTGGGCTGGCAAATTACGCCAAGGCGTTCGGTTGCTGATGATCACAGGCCTACCATAGCTGAGAGCCTCAACAATTGAGTGACCAAAATTCTCACCCTCGGTAAGCAAGATAAAAAAATGTGCTTGGCGGATGGCGTCGGCCACTTCAACGTTGCTCGCGACACCATTGTAAGAAACTTTAACATTGGATGGCAAATGGGCTATTTCAGCTTGGCATTCATTCCAGTAAGCCAAATCCTCAACATTGCCATAGACCTCCAATTTAATTTGTCCTCTGACCTGATGGAGCAACCTGATTGTTTTTAGCAGGTTTTTGATTTTATGGATTCGCGATAAGTAAACCAAGATGGCTTGATCCCTTTGCTTATTGATGGTGGTCAATTGCTGATCCACTTCATTGGGAAAATTGGAGGCCAGCATGATTGTTGTCGTGCTACCAAACCGCTCCCTGATTTCGTTTTGCTCTGCCACGCCAGAAGCATGAAAAACAATTTTTCCGGGCAACTGAACTAGCTTGAGGAGTAACAAATAATAATGTTTGCGTTTGCTTTTTACAGAAAGGGCGCCCTTGTGCAGCATTCCCCTTGGACAAACAACCAAATTGGTGGCTGATGTCCTTAATAAAACCGAAATAAAGAGGGGAAGGATGCTAAAAAAAAAGGAAAACAAGCCATTAATGTACACCACATCGGCTTTTTCTTCCTTGATGATACGCCAAATAGTGGCTATGCCTACTTGTTTGCTCGATAGATACATTACTATTTCGTTCGGCTGCCGTTGTACCCACTGATCGCTTGGTACGCCAGGATAAGGTATCGTTTCGTTGATATCCGTATCCCGGGTGACAATCTTGAACTCGTAGAATGGACTTAGGTGGTTGACTATTTGAGCGCAGGATTTGATGGGCCCGCCAGCTTTATAACCGGGCAAATACCAATCAATAAAGATCAACACTTTTTTCATTGGCATTGGGCTTCTTTGTATTGTTGGTAGAGGAAGATCAAGCGTTCCAAGCGGTCTTGGTAAGTGTGCTTTTGGCTGAGCAGTGCTCGGTGGCCAGCTTCACGCATGGCTTCGCGGCCTTGCTCATCGTGTAATAGCTTTTTTACTTTTTGGCAAAGTTCATCGGCACTTTCGGCATCAAAAAACTCGGCCTCGATTCCTTCCTGAAAAAATTGTTTTTGACGTTCGGTGCGCTCCATTAGCATGACCCCCCCACAGGCAGGAATCTCAAAGGTGCGTTGGGTATAATCATCCCGGTTTTCTTTGGCCAAAAACCCCAATGTGATCTTGGCAGACCGAATGGCCTTAGCCATGTCGGGGCCGAAAATAGGTCGTTTTTTCACGAAAGGTACCAATGGAGAATCTGCGTCAATCTTGTCCCATTGGTCGCCATAAATGGCATAGTTGGCGTTAACGGTGGATACTAATTTGGTGAGCAGTTTTGTCCGGTGCGCGTAGCGTGAACCGACAAACAGCACATCGGTTTGCCATTTTTCTTGGTCTTGGAGGCTCAATTGTGGCTCCTGATGGATGGGCGGGTAGTAGGCAAACATGAAAAATTCAACATTGGGGTTGAACGGTTTTAGTTCGGCCACATTGACTTCCCGGGTGGTAAACAGATAGTCATAAGCCGGTAGAGATGCCCGCTGGAGGGCAGAGTGGTTATTGATGTTCCTGCTGAAAAAATCATCATGGTTGATGTTTACTACCCAAGCCCCGGTTTGCTTTAGGTTCATTATATCTTCATGGGAAAAAAACACCCCCTTGGCAATGATTATGATATTTGGCCGGGCCTCATTGGCCATTTGCAGCAATTTGTCTACATGCAATTTCCGGTGCTGCTCCCATAGGTTGCGCCCATTTAGCTTTCGGAATGCTTTCCAAAAATAGCTATCTTGATAACATTCTACATTTTCGTAAAAATGGTAGGGAATTACAGTGTAGCCTAAGTGCGCTAAAGTTTGGGCATAGCACCAAGATCCACTTCCAACTTTGAGGGGTTCGCCGTGCAATAGTACTTTTAACATGGGGCTTCGATTGTAAAAACACTGGTTACTTCTTGTTGAGCAATACATACTGTAAGAAAATCAACAAGGGCAATTCTTTGAAGAACGGGATTAGGCTGTAAGTAAACTCGTCGATGAATACTACGGGCTGCAGCAAGCCGATAAAGAGAATGATGCCACCACCACCTTTGAGGAAAAACAAATAGACCAACCGCTGCAATATCCCCACTAAAAAGAAAACGGGCACCACGATACCGGCAAAACCAAAGCCCAAGAACAAATACCCGATTGTGCCGGGGGTGAATGAGGTCGAGTCGCTCTCCATCCGCAAGACCAGCTTGTAAAACAGTACGCCCTCGTTCCGCTCAGGTTTGTCTGGCCAAATGGCCCTAGGAGCGTATGCGAGCAGGGGCACTAGCAACAGTTTTTCCTTCATTCGGGCTTGCTCGGTAAATTCGGTGGCATCGGTCATGTTTGCCAAGGCCACACCTGTCCACATGGTGAGATTTATCCTCGCCATAAAAGCTTCAAAGGTATCGCTGTTTCCTGTCCCTAGGTTGTTGGCATCGCTGGCTTGGGTGGTTGTCCCATAGGATTGAACCAGCGAGGTGGTCAAATAATCAAATCCAGAGGAGGATCCCGATGTGGAGTTGACCAATAATTGGCGAAATGGTTCAATCAAGAAATAACTGACGTTGATGGCCAATATGATCAACACGGCCGATCTGACAATGAATCGCCGCGAAACATCTTGATGGGTTATCAGATAGGCAAGCGTAACGATCAGGATAGGATAGACCAAAGCACTTTTGAATCCATAGAGGAGGCCCAAGAGCAGCTCCACCAAAATGACGATCAAAGCCCGCAAGCTCAGCTTATTGAGGTATTTGTAATCATACATTGCAAATACTAGTAAGCAGAGTTTTGACAGCGAAGAGCTTAGCAAGATCAAGATTTCGTTGTATTCCGCCGCGACTGAGGACGCAGTGGATAAGCCTGCGGCATAGCCATAACCACCAACGATTATCAGGTAACCGCGAGTGAGCAGGCTAATTGAATATAATGTCCATAAAGTGCTAATATTGACAATAAAATCTTTTCTGAGGATATTTTTTAAATTAAAGATATAAGTAATTATGTCAAATAGATAGCGGGCCAGCTGATTTGACTTATAGCCTAGCCACATACAGATATGGGCTATGTTTACGTACAATAATACTTCGTTTAAGTATTTAATTGCTTGGGGGCCAAGATAGTAAAACAGCTCGTCTCGGGACTTTTCTGAATAGAAGTATAAATAGTTGGTGATACCGTAGGCAAACACGAATACATAGATAGAACAGAGTACCGCGGGTGATAAAAAAAACTTGGCTTTGTCGGTCTGTATGAGTTGGGCAATCTCAATAACACCTACCAATAAAATGAGTGCTGAATACAAAAAACTCAACCAACTTTCGGGAAGCAGGAGCTCTGATGTGTAAATTAAGGATAGTAAAACAATGTATCCGGCACAACGAACGATGTAAGCAGTATTCATAGGTGTGGTTACTTTAATACGAACAGATCCATAAAAGTGTGGTAGGTACCTGCTATGCCCAGATCGAATCAATCGGCATACTCTTGGATTTTTGCATTGATGGGCCTGAACTGATTTTCCCAGTGATAAATATTTTGGAAAGCCTTGATTGCCGCTTCTCTCATTGCTTGATACTGGGCCTTCTGCGAGGCAAGTGCTGTCCAGGCTACCCCAATGTCATTGATCAAATGTGCTTGCCGGACAGTCTTAAAGCAGCAAACTTCTTCCTGTAAAGCCCGCAAACGATCGTCAACATGGCAAATGATGGGGAGGCCGACCGCAAGGTAATTGAACAAGCGGTAATTTGAGAGGGACGAGTTGAACGCAAATAGTTGGTTGGCCACGGCTTCTTCTGGGCAGACGTGGATAAGGTGTCCAATATCTGCTCCCATCAGGGCTTTTTTCCAAACTTCGTCCGAGGGCTTGTCCCAAAAAAAGACCCTTTTTGCTAGCGTTAGCTCTTTTATAAGTATGGTGATTTTGTTGACATAGCTTTCAGAGGGCCTTCCCATCAGGAGGAACACATGGTCTTCGGGCAGTGATTGCATGGCCACCAGGGTGTCCTCGATCCCACACAGATCACCAATGGCCCCAGCCCTGATCATGATACTGCCGCTGGTCAATGAAATGGGCGCACCTTGCACTTGTAATTGCGCTCTTAACCACAAGCGATCGTCGCTCGGGATCGGATTCGGCACATACGCTATCGGTGGGCAATTGTGGCAGACAATCGGCAAAAGATCCAGCTTGGCAAAACGCTGGGTAAGTTGGGCCCGGTACAAGTCGCTTGCCCAAATAATGTCGGCATGCTTGAGCTGGGCCCATCCCCTGGCTATGGTCATCTTGTCCATTGCGCCCTGGCCGATCAAAGTTGGGATATCGTAGATACAGGAAATCAAGCGAAACCCCTTTCTGTTCAAACCGGGCAAGGCGGCTAGGGGCCGGTGCATAAAGGTAACCACCAAATCGAAGTTCGAAAACAGGAGTTGGCCGCGAACGTAGGTCAGCAATGCCAGCCACCTGAGCAGGCTGCGCAATTGTTTGGGGAGAAAAGGGGAAGAGAAAGTGGGGGTGGTGATTACCTTTATCCCGGGCGGGCCAACTGGCGTATTAAAGTTGTTCGGGATTTCTTGGATCACGGTCACACTCCATCCCTCTTTCAGCAATGAGGCTGCCGTATTTCTGGTGGTTGGATCGCCAATGGTATAGGCCGCGATCATTAAACAAGTCTTGCTCAATTTGTTGTCTAAATGAGTAAATAACCAATCTTTCAAAAATAAGCTTCGGCCAATGTTAGGGCAGGAGCATGTCTTCCCAATAATTTGGGCTGGCCCAATCAGGTTGAGGGGCCTTGGCAAAAAAGAACAGTGCTGCTATCAACCGGTGCGTCATAAAAGGTGACTGGGCAAACAAAGTTAGGCCTTCTCTGGCACGATCCAGTTGGCCATGCTTAATGAGCGAGAGTAGGCCACTAAGGGTCACTTTGCGCATCCGCTGGTTAAAAAATGAGTCGCTGTACTTGGTAGCAATGACCGGGTGGTATTTAAACATCGGATAATACAGCTTTTGGATCTGGGCGTTCAGCCCTAATATCCGCCAGTGCAAGTAATAATAGGGATGGCTCTTCTCACGGGGGGTGAGGGTTATCAGGGGTTCGTGCACATAGGCGAACTTCCCATTCAAGCCTAGGCGGAGCCACATTTCCACATCACTGATAAAGCCAAAGCGAGGATCAAAATATCCGTATTTTTCGTAGGCAACCCGCCTGGCCATTACTGTCCCCCAAGGCCCCGAGCTGAAAGTGTCAAAAAAGTATTCTGCAAGCTTGTATCCATCGTTAAGTTCGGCCAAATCGTGGCGGTAATATCGCAAGAATTTATCGTGCTCATCCACACTTTCGTACTGGTTAAAGACAAAAAGGGCCTCTGGGTATTTATCAAGCGCAGCTTTCCATTTTTGGATCAGATCTGGGCCATATACATCGCCATCGTGCAGATTGGCGACCAACTCTCCCTTGGTCCGCTGGATGGCGGCGTTGAGATTGCCGGGCATTTTCAGGTTTTTCTCGTTGCAATAATACTTTACCCGGCTGTCTTTGCGCTCATAGGCCCGGCACAGTTGGGCAGTGTGGTCCGTGGAGCAGTCATCACTGATGATGAGCTCAAAATCCCTGAAACTCTGATTAAGGATGCTGTCTATGGTCAGAGAAAGGGAAGTTGCCCGGTTGTAGGTGGTGATGCAAATACTTACTTCTATCATTTGGCTGACGATCATCAATTTTTACTTTTCACAATGAAGCGGTTTCTGAACCGCAGGGCAGGTTGCTCCACCGTATAAAACATAACAATGCCAAGCAGAAAGGTAATGCAAATATAAATCATGCTCTGGAAGATAGCGACAAACGGCCCTGTCACCAGCCACAAGGCCATCATTTTTTTTGCCATAATGGCTGGATAGGGCAAATGCCACAGGTAGGTAGAATAGCTTACTGTTCCCAAATAGGCAATCAAAGCCACTAGCGGCGGGCGCTTTTCGTTATGCTGGCTTTTTAGATACGCCCACAACACCAATAGCGCCGCACCTACTGAATTTAGGCTTAGCCCAAGTGTATATAGCCAAACATTTTCCCGATCAATGAAAATCGCGGGGCAAAACGCAATCAGTGCCATAAGTGGCCAATATTGATAGCCAAAGACCGCAACTAGTTTGGCAATGGCTCCTTGGCGAAAATTTATATAGTAGGCAAGGAGCACTCCAGCCGCCAGTGCGTCAATCCGCCAGTGCGTTTGCGTATAATTGCCCCAGAATGTTACGGCAGGCCGAATGAAAATGGTGGCACAGCGCAGCACAAATACCCCCGCGATCACCCAAATGAGTATGATCCAGAGCACACTCAGTGGCCTCCCCCTTAGCCGGACGACGATGATGGCCATGGGGAGCAAAAGATAGAAGTGCTCCTCGACCGCAATGCTCCACAAATGGGGGAAGGGGGTTCCGCTAAATTGGGCTGTATAATTTTGGATGTGCAAGAAATAGGGCAAGAACAGTGTGACCAGAGCCTCGGGGCCCTCTTTGAACACGAAATGCCGGTAAAGGATCGACGCTCCCAGAAAGGCCAATAGAGGAGGCCAAATTTTGAATGCGCGTTTGAGGATAAAGGTCTTTACATCAATTTTATTGTCGCGGGCATACTCCCGAAAGAGTAGATCCCCGATTAAAAAACCACTGATAACAAAGAAGATATCTACGCCAATCCAGCCAAAATGCTCAAAAAAAAGAAAGAAGGAATCGCCATGGCTGGACGGGGCAACATCGATCAATAAAGGAATGTGGTGCAAGACCACCAGCAGAGTGGCCAAAGTTCGTAGGCAATCAAGGTAGATCAGTCGGTTTTTATTCATCACTAGATTCACTAAACAATAATCGAGGCTTGGGTGAGCACCAGATCGAGGGGGGTTAGGTTGTTTTGACTGAGCGCGCTTCGCCAATTTTCGGGAAATTGGGCTTGGTATTGGAACGAATCGGGGCTGATGCACCATTGCAAGTATACTGATTTGCCATAGATCTGTTCTATCAGGCCAATGTATTCATCATAGCGGGCGAAATTGTGGAGGCCAAGCTCCAGCCACGTGGGAATGCCATTGCCCACATCAGCCACGTTGCGGGGGTGTTTCTTATAAAAGTCTATGTACCCTTCCGTGTCTAGCAAGATGTGCTCATACGCTTTTGCCAAACCCAGCTCGCTGGCAATGTGATCACCGCTGTAGCTGTACCACATTGGCCCCCACAGGCTGGCAAAATGACCTTTGTGCCTGAGCAAGGTTTTTAGCAGAACCAAACTTTGCTCAAAATCCCGGAGATGTTCAAGTACCGAGATTGAGATTAGCAGATCGGCCTTGGGGAAATTGGCAGGGAGTGGATTGCGCAAATCCATCTGATAAAACGAGACCTTCACACCATATTTGCTGATGGCTTCCTTGGTCACGTGATCCCAAGCAGTTTTATAGTTAAAATAATCACAGCCAATTATATGCTTGGGCCTGAGGTGCTTGGCAATGAGAAGGCACTCTCCCCCCGTTCCACAGCCAAATGAGGTAACCGTCTCAACTTTGCCCAAAGTCTTGGCTATTCTTTTCAAGAAAATTTCTGTCCCAAACCCCTTGTTGCCCCAGCTGATCACATTGGGCAATTGGGTTTGCGGTTGGGGCACCCCCAGTTTGACAAGTCGGCGATTGACCCATTTTCTTTCCACCGCATTCTTTGCCGGATAAAGGATGCTTCCCAGCTTGAGTTTGATGGTTTGGCCAATACTAGCACTAAACAATTGTCCACCCTCGCTGGGAGTGGCATCAGCCGTCGGTGGAGCCGATTTTTCCACGTTTTGTGAGATCTGGAACAAAGGATGTTCGTTGTATTTCATCGGTGGGCAAAAATGGAGAAAATTTACAGCTATTTATAAAATTCGGCGAAAGTGGTCAACCAAGCTGCCTTTTCTATGCTCTCATCATAGTGATCGCACACATGGCGAAACCCATTGTTGGCCAGTTCTTCCCGCAGTCCAATACCTGCCAAGAGTTTATCCAGTGCATTAGCAATGGCGCCCGGGGCTTCGCTGGGCACAAGTAGGCCAGTAACCCCATCAATGACCAACTCATTGTTGCCGGGGATGTCGGTGGCCACACAGGGCAATGAGGCGGCCATCGCTTCTATCAGCCCCCCGGGCAGGCCCTCCGATAAACTGGGGAGGACAAACACATCGGCCAGCGCAAGCCAGGGGAGCACATCCCGTTGCTCACCCACGAAGTAAATAAGTGGCAGGCCATATTCTTGGACAAGCGATTTCAGGGTAAGCTCATCTTCCCCGTTCCCAACCAACACCAAGTTAAACTCTTTTGGTGGCTGTTGCTGGACAAGTTGGTGCACGGCTTCCAATAGATAGCGTTGCCCTTTTTGGGTGGTTAATCGCGCAATACAAACGACGGTGTTGCCCGGTGGGATTCCATGTTGGTCTCTCAGGGCAGTGTTCGTTGGTTTAAAGTTAGCCACGGCCTTGGCTATCGCTCTTACGTCCCGGCTGTTGGGAATGGCCATAAGCCGCCCTCGGCCGGCATTGCTCAAGCCCAACAGTTGTGTGTAATGATTTATCTGGGAAAACCCATTGAGGATGATCTTCTGGGCCCTTTCCGCCACTATTCTTTTGATTATTGGCGTTAACTTGGCCCGCACAACTTCCGCCCTTTGTGCGGGCACCAACTGCTCCACCACCAAAAACTTTTTCTTGGCCAGTGCCAAACCCAATTGTACCCACCGGCTGCTGTTCAAATGGTGCGCCCAAATGATATAAACGGTGGCATCGTCAAAAAGGCATCTTTTCAAAGTTTTGAACAAACCAGTCAATAAATACATCTGACGATTTGGGGTGTAGTCAAAAGTGTAGCTGATTTGGTTGAATTTGAAATAGGATAACAACCTCAAATCGGTATCGGGGTTGCAATAAACCCGGAATGCCGCGTTATGGGCCGAGAGCATATCCAGTACCCGCATCAAATTGATCTCCGAGCCACCAAAACCTGGGCTGTCCAAGTGGATTGATATTTTAATCATTTTCTGGGTATCTTTTTTGCTAATACTTGCCACCCCAACGAGATGGGGGGGATTGGGTTCTTTTCAATTGTCCTTTTGTCCAATAAAATCAAGATTGCGAATATTGGAAAGAATAAAAAATATAAAATATCGGCAAATGGCCGGCGCGAGATCGAATTACTGATGGCAAAGTGCATGACTGCCACTGTAGTTGCCAGCACCCCGCCCCGGGGCTTGGCCCAAGCCAGCTCCATGTTTGCCATGGCCAAGCGATGTTTCAGGCCATAATAGGTATAGCGTTGGAAATCATAAGGCACTTCGTGGTGCGGGATCACAAATGGTACGGTAAATAGCGCGTGGCCATTGTCTTTTAAAACCCGGCCAATCTCATTTAGCAGTAGCATTGGCTCTTGGGCATGTTCCAGCACTTCGGTACAAAGTACCGAATCAAAGGTGGAATCGCCAAACGGAATATGGGTGCCGTCAAATGTAAAGTTAAAATTGTTTTGTTCGTGGGGCGAAGTGCCCACGTCGATTCCTATATACTTTTCACACGCCATCAATGATTGGTAGGGCTTGTTGCCACACCCCACATCCAACAAATCTCCGGTTAAGGAAGGGCTGGCAGCCAAAATGCCCTCTAAAATATATTTGCGGTGCAAGTAGAGGAGCACTGTCCATGGACCAAGTTTGGGTGAAGTGAAACTTGCGGCACTGCTATAGTTGGGTGGCGAAAACATGTTAAACAACCGTTTTGATTTTGGTGAGCAATGAGGTTAGTTGGCCCCGAAGCGGGCTGTGGATCAAGATAATGCACCAAAGCAGGACAACACCGAGACTAGTGCATAAGATGCCGATGCCAAATTGGCCGATACTGCTAAATGAGGTGCTCTCTGGCAAGAAAAAGCTCAAAATCAAAAACGCGACGGCAATAATCGAGCTATGGAGTGCCGTAAACAGGGAAAGCCAGTTTCGCCGAACCAAAAACATGCTCAACAGCACCACTTGCAGAACCGAAGCAATGAGAGAAGCAATGACCACCCCGATAATACCCAAGTAATGTACCAACCCACCGGCCACCATTACTTTGACAATGGCTTGGATCCACGCAGAGCGGGTAGTAATCTTGGGGTAGTTGGCGGCCAAAATAAACATTCCCAATAAATTGCCGCTAATTCTTAAATAAACGACAAAGCCAATTAGGCTGGCCAAAATTTTTGCATTTGGATAGTCAAACTTACCATCCATCCAGAGATGGATAAAAGAGGGAAGCCATAAACTTATTCCGATGAAGGCTAGTGTAGCCAAGCCGGTTGATATATAAGTGTATTTGGCCAATGTTAGCTTGGCCGATTCACCGCCTTGCGCCAGTATCGTTGTAAAGGCCGGAAATGCGCTGGTGGCCAGGCGGCTTACAAAGTCAAAGGCCATTTGTGGGAATCGCCACCAGATCATATATATCCCTACCAAGGACAAGTCCCCTGTCAGGCCCAAAATGATGCTGTCACTGGTGGCCTCAATGGTCCACGCAATCCCCCCAAGGGTAGTAACAGCCGCGAACTTCAATTGAACCATGAAGTTTGCTACCTCACTTTTCACTGGCCTTTTGACAATCCAAGGGCACTTGTAATGTTTGATTTGCCTTAGCAGCCACCAATTAATGGTGCTCAATAGAATCTCGGCGATCAGGACTCCATAAATTCCCCAACTAGTGTACAACAGCAGTGCCCCTCCAATCAAAGAAATAGCCAGTGATTTGCAGACCGCAGTCAGATTGACCAAATGCTGTTGATTACTGCCAATCAGGGCGGCTGCAATGGGGCGCTGCAAGAATCCTACCAGTTGATTGGTGCCAATCAACAAGAATACAACTAGTGCAAAAGTGCGATCTTCGGCGCTGAACAGGTGAAACAGATAGCCAAATGATATTCCCATCGCTGTGCCAACAACTACCAAAAAAGCCACCAGCACTACATATCGGTTAAATCTGATTAAGTTCCAATAGTTTTCGTTTGCTTTTTGAAACTCTTGCTTGGCTATAGCCTCAGCAATAAAGCGGGAAACGGTGAAGTCTAGCCCCAATTGAAGGACACTGATGTAGCTAGCAATTTGAAGTAAAAGGGAATAGGCCCCGAAATAGTTATCCGGTAAGACATTGACAATCAGCTTTAAAAGCCAGAAACTGGTAATAAGGCCAGAAAAAACGCTCAATAAACTGGTCGAGTAGGCACTAAATACCCGGTTTCTTAGAACGCGTTTTACCATAAATGCTGGTTTACCACCCAACCCGCGCAACACCTTGCTTTGGGGCACGGTTGCTTTTGTCTGTCAACTGGGTAATTTCCGCCAATTGTTACAAAAGTATGTCCTACAAAAATTCGTTGATGAGGACCCGCCTAATTTTCTTCAACTTTTTCAGAAAACTTTGCCCAAAACCACTGACATCACTTTTGGTTGGGGTGAGCAAATAAATCATTCCGGCATCAATCCGTTGATAATCCAACTGACCTAAGGAACTGAAATCCGCCGCTGTCCAATGAGACACATGATTTTCGTACTCACTCTCATACAAATGCTGCTCAAAAAAATCTCTTGGTGTGGCAATGATCAAGGAAATTTTTCTTGACATAAAAAATTTTACAACTTCAAGTGCTTCTTGCTTTGGGAGATGCTCAATGATATCTACCATCAACACCAAGTCATACTCCTCAAACGCCTTGTAGGTATCTAGGATGCTCCCGGTGTACACTTTGCGATAGATGTGATCCAAGTGGGGCAGCAGTAAATCTTCATCGATTTCAACTGCATCAATCGTGATGCGGCTTTGCTCCCACAACCTCAAACTTGGATCAATCCGGGCTTTCTGGTCAATGCCAATATACTCATGGATCAAGAACCCATACTTGCCAAACCCTTTGCCAATGTCCAATACTTTCTTCGGGCCTAAGCTCCCAACCAGATGTAGGATTGTTGGGATCTGGCTCATAAAACTAGTTGCCATAATTAATTGCTGCTTTTGGGAATTACTATAATTGAAGATTAGTTTGTTTGAAGTTAGGCTGAGGTGAAAATGCGAAAATCAAGAGAAAGAGTTCACTTGATTGATTTTCAGTGATTTATTTCCGTGGGCACTACAGAGGAGACATCAACAACAATAAAACACAGAGCAGCTGTAGCGGGGTCAGGTGGCCTTTCTAATTTCGGTCGACCATAAGATGCCAAACGTTTTTAGTGATCTCTATTTCTAGGCGGCCACGCGGCGGTAAATCGCCTCCAACTGCCCCGCAATCAGTTCAGCCTTGAAACGTTTCTGGTTTTCAAATCCATTGAGGATGAGCTGCTCGCGGTAAGCGTCCTCTTCGATTACTTTCAAGATGCCCCGGCGAATATCGGCCACATCGAACGGGTCAACTAAGTGGGCAGCATTGCCCGCCACTTCGGGCATGGAAGACACGTTTGCCGTGACCACTGGCCGGCCCACGATGTTGGCTTCTACGATGGGCATCCCGAAACCTTCATGCGTGGACACAAAAGTGACCAGGTCGCACTCTTTGTATTTATTGACCATTTCTTCCTCTGATAAGCGGGCCGAGATGGAACAGCTCAGCCCATATTGGTCAAGTTTGTCCATTACTTCCTTCGCCACCCCGTCCCCAATTATTTCTAGGTGGCACGGGATTTCTTTCAATGCCTCCACCAAACGTTCCAAGTTTTTATTGCGCTTGGTTCCCACTTGCAAAATTATTGGCCGCTGCTTGTCGAACACTTTGCGGCAAGGGGCCAGTTTGTTCAAAACCGGCACGTGAACCACCTCAATTTTGGTCGGGTCACAGTGCAGTAGTTTCACCAGTTCGTCTTTGGTCGCTTGTGAAATGGTGGTAACCACTGCGGCCCGCCTGACTGGGAGGGCAACCCAGAAAATTTTCAGGATATACCGGGCTACCGGGTTGGGGTGGTGCATCATCCCCAAGTCCAATAGGGTAAGCACTGTCCGGTTTTTTTTTAAGAAAAGTCCAATGAAAGTAATGTCGCCCGTGATGTGGTTCACATAGCCGCTTCTTTGGGCAAAGGCTGCTTCCAGACCAATGTATAGGCGCTTCCAGAAACCATTGCTGGGGTATTTGGCCACCTGCACTACGCTCTCGGTATTGTCAGAAAAGTGTGCCCGGATTTCCTTGAAGAGAATTTCCACGCTGAAATTTTGTGGCCGGGGTTTTCGTTGAAAAAAGATTACTTTTAGGTTTTGTCGGTTGTCATCTTGCATTATTACCTGATTGAGTTTTTACACTTTGATGATCAATAGGTTAAAAATAATTTTGTCGCTCGGCCAACCTTAGTAAATTCAATTTCTACCTATTCCAACAAAATATGAACTACCCGGATATATGATGCAGACATTTTTTCATCTCAAAGAGTGTTTAAAAACGTGATTTATTGGTTTTAAGTATATCTGAACTTGAATTAACTCACAAGCCGTTGGCAATGAGTTTGTAGATAGCACAATAGTCGTTGGTTATTTTATCCAGCGTAAACCGCTTGCGGTTCACGAAGCCGTTGGCAATGAGCTGCTCCCGATAAGCCTCATCGTGGATAAGTTTTTCAAAACCGGCCCGCATCTGCTCTACCTCAAGGGGATCAACCAAGTGCGCGGCATCGCCGGCCACTTCGGGCATGGAGAGGATATTGCCCGTTATCACTGCCCGGCCCGTGGCATTGGCCTCGACGATGGGCATCCCAAATCCTTCATAAGTGGAAATGAGGGTCACAATATCGCAAGCGTGATATTTTTGGCGGATATCCTCCTCGGACAGGTTCCAAGAAATTTGATAGCTCATCCCATACGCTTTTAGTTGATTCTCTAACTCGGGGGCCAGCTTGCCCACTATTTCCAAGTGGCAAGGGATCGGTTTGAGGGCCTCGATGAGCCGGCCAATGTTTTTGTTCGGGGCACACCCCAGTTGTAAAATGACCGGTTTTTCCTTGTTGAAAGGCTTGGGACTGGGCCGGTAATCGTCAGAGATGGGCACATGCACCACCTTGATTTTTTCCGGGTCACACTTCATGAATTTGAGCACTTCATCTTTGGTTGCCTGCGAGATGGTGGTCACCAAGGCCGCCCGGCCAATGGGGACAGTGAGCCAAAAGAAGCGCAGGACATTTCTGGCCCGCTCCGATGGGTGGTTCATAAAACCTACATCCAACACCGTGAGAACGGTTCGTTTTTTCTTGAGGAAAGTAGTCAAGAAATGCACATCACCAGTGATGTGGTTTACATCACCCTGCCGAAAAATGGCTTCAATGGCAATGTAGAGCCGTTTCCAGATCCCTTGGCTTTCATAAGTGGCGGTCGATTTGAAGCCCCTGAAGCCCTGGGGCAAATTTTCGCGGATCGAGTTATAGATAAACTCAACGCTAAAATTGCCATATTTTCGTGGCCGCCGGTGAAAAAAAACTACTTTGGTTGGATTATCCATTTTTTCCAGCTTGCCAATCGATCCATTTGCGCTCGTCCACCAATAACTGGTCGATCAGATCTTCGGTGGTTAAGTTATATTCCCAGTCCAATTGCTTTTTTGCTTTGGCATTGTCCCCATAAATGATGGCCAGATCCAGCGAGCGCATCAAGGTAGGATCCAACCGGATGTGCTGGGACATATCCAAGTCCAATTTTGTGAACACCCGGGCCAACAAATCCAGCAAACTGGTCACTTGCCCTGAGCAGATGACATAATCGGAGGGCTTCTCTTGTTGGAGCATCCGCCACATGGCATCCACATAGGCGGGCGCGTATCCCCAGTCGCGGCTGATGGCCAAATTGCCCACTTTCAGCTCGTCGGCTTGCCCCAGTTTTATTTTTATAGCCGTGTTCACTATTTTTTTGATGACAAAATTTTCCCCACGGAGGGCAGACTCATGGTTGAACAAAATACCACAGGCCGTAAAAAGGCCGTAAGCTTCCCGATAGTTCACCGTGAGCCAATGCGCAGAGGCTTTTGAAATCCCATAAGGACTGACCGGGTGGAAAAGCAACGATTCCCGGATGGGCAAATTTTGGAGGGAGACATTGCCAAACATTTCGCTGCTGGAAGCTTGGTAAAACCGGATTTTTCTATCAAACCTCCGAATCCCTTCCAACAAGTTTATCACGCTCAGCGTGTTGAACGTAAACGTTTCTTGCGGGTGTTGGAACGATTGCCCCACTGAACTCTGGGCCGCCAAATTATAGATTTCATCCGGCTTGTGGGTTTCTAGGCACGCCAATACTTCGGCGGGATTGGTCAGATCACAGGAAATGACCCTTACCTGTTGTCCTATGCCCAAATAATCCAAGCGAAACAATGCTTTGCGGTCTAGGTGCCGGGTGATGCCAACCACCTGATAATGGTTGTTGATCAACAACTTGGCAAGGAATGCCCCGTCTTGTCCCGAGATCCCGGTTACCAGCGCGGTTTTCATTGGTTAGTTGTGGTTGAGGGTTAGATCCAATAGATTGGCGAGGCGTTGTTGATAGTGGCAATAGGCAAAATGGGCGACTGCTTGCTCGGAGATGGCACTCCGGTCCCAGCAAGCTGGGCCGTTCTCGATGGCTCGGGCAATGCTATCAATGTTGTCCGGATCAACCAAAATCCCAAGCTTGCCTCCCAGCAGGGCCTCCGGTGATCCGTCTTGATCGCCGGCTATACATGGCAGGCCAAAGGAGGCAGCCTCAATATAGACAATCCCAAAACCCTCACCCTTGGAGGGCATGACAAACATATCAACGGATGAATATATTTGCCGCAACTCTTGGTCGGTCACGTAGCCAGTCAGCGTTACCATCGATTGC
The DNA here is from genome assembly GCA_038209965.1 of Cytophagales bacterium. Lineage (GTDB taxonomy): Bacteria > Bacteroidota > Bacteroidia > Cytophagales > Thermoflexibacteraceae > JALONO01. The sequence goes on from JBBQXF010000011.1 coordinate 35,370, forward strand.
AGGCCGTATTGTTCTACCAATGCCTCCACTCGCTTTTTTTCCTTCATATCCGCCTTGCCCACAAGGAAGTAATGGGTATTTGCCAGCCTGCCGCTTTGTTTGAGCAAGTGCAGGGAAGCTAGTACCTTGTCGTATCCTTTGTATTGTTCACGGGTTTGGATCCGGGCCACTGTTAAAAGCAGAGTGGTGCCGGCTAGTAAAGCGTATTTATTGGCTAGATAACTGTTTTTCTGGGGGGTGGCCGGCACCTCCCAAAATGGATCAAGGGTATTGGGGAACAGCACTATTTTTTCTGGCAATGCTCCGTGCAACTTCACAATCTTGTTTTTGGTGAATCCACTCACCGAAAGAATGAGGTCGGCATTGTTCAATGCTTTTCGTTTAATAAAACTCAGCGGAAACCAGACGTCTACGCCATGAACGATAAGCCAGACCTGTTTTTTGGGAAAAAAAAACTTGATCAATACACCCAATAGGGCCAAATTGATATGGCCCAAAACAATGAGGTTACTACGATAGGCGGCAACTAAGCTTTGCAGGGCGAAAAAATACAAGTTGCCCGAGAATCCTTTCCAGCCCACATTATTTACATACCGCTCATCGTGTCGGGAGTCGTATGCGCTGTAAGCCCTGAAACTGTGCGGCGAGTCGCTTAATGCCCTGCAAAAAGCTTGGTTAAATTTTTCAATACCACCAACCTTGAAAAATCCAATCAAATAAAGAAACAAGATTTTTTTTGGCGGCATTTAGTTGGTAATATAAGCAAAAAGACTCGGCTTCGCCTCGTGACCCCCACATAATGGTACGGTTTGGGAGAAATTTTACTAATGAGGGGCGAAATTAAGGAAGAATATTGACATTATCAATAGCTATTTGGGTACTGGCCGGGCACCTTCCGCAATAAAGCGGGGGCGATCTTGACCACCAGCGACTGGCCAAGGTGGATCAAGCGGAGTATTACCTTCTTTTCGCTTTGATATTCAACTAGTTCGCCCCGGAAACCAATTAACTGGCCGGATTGGACTTCTACCAAATCGCCGGGTAGAAAAGAGTCTGAGGAGACCTCAATTTCAACCTTGGCTTGTAGCAAGCGACGGATCCAGTCCAGTTCCTCGGGCTTGATCTGGGCTGGTTTGCCCTCTAGGGTCACGAACCTCACGACCCCGGATACTTGTAATACAGCCAAGCGCTGTACATCAACAATGTTGACAAACAAATAGGAGGGGATTAAAGGAGCCTCAACCCACTTTTTCCGGTCGCTCCATTGTCTCAATTGACGTTGCAGGGGCAAATACACCTCTATGCCATTGGCAGTTAGCCGGTCTTGGATTTTTTTCTCAGCCCTTGGCGAGGTATAAATGGCGTACCACGCCGCTTGATCCAGCTTTTTCATGAGGAAGAGCATTTAGAGGGGCAGGTAGCCAAAAAAACTGGGGGATGTATGCCCCCCGGTTGGACAAAGTAGCGCAAGCATGGTTTAATCATCCCTATTTTTGACCTCGCTTCGATAGAAATTTTGGGATAAAAATTGCCCACCAAGGCTTGGCCGTGCTTTCTTCATAATAACCGTTTCCATACCCATACCCATACCCATAGCCGTAGCCATAACCATAGCCTTTCCTCTTGATTGTCACATCGTTAAAGATTACACTAAACCGGTTGACGGTCTTGTTTTCCAGCAGGCTTCTGGCACTCTCCAACATCATTGGGCGGGTATAATTGTATTTTACGAGGTATAAGTTTATATCTGCCAAAGTGATGAGGGCAATCGCATCGGCCACCAAACCAATAGGGGGAGTATCGACCACCACATAATCATACTGGACTTTCATTTCGGCCAATAAATGGCGCATCTTTTCGTTGGCCAATAATTCGCCTGGATTTGGTGGAACTGGGCCAGCCATAATCAGATCCAAATTTGCAAACGAGCTGGGTTGAAGCACTTCGGTAAGGGTACATTGGTCAGATAAATAGTTGCTCAGCCCGATGTTGTTGTCTAGGCCAAAATCTCTGAACAGCTTTGGTTTGCGTAAATCCGCTCCAATCAATAGTACTTTTTTGGCAGACGAGGCCAAGATGACGGCCAAGTTCATGCTGGTGAATGATTTGCCCTCGCCACTCACCGATGAGGTAAGCACGATCAACTTCCCCCCGGGACTGGCCGAGAGAAAGGCCAAATTGGCGCGGAGTGAGCGGAATGCTTCACTGGCGACCGATTTTGGTTTGCTCAAAGTGACCAACCCATCTTTTTCAGTGTTATGCGGTAGGACGGCCAGCAATGGGGCTTTAAAGATTCCCTCGATGATTTCTGCCTTTACTATCCGGTCGTCAAATATTTCAATACCAATAATAATGGCCAGCGGCAGCAAAAAACCAATGATGATTGCCATGCCATAGATCGAATTCCGGTTGGGGGCGATTTGCCTGACCCGGCGCGCGTTGTCCAGAATTCTGCTGTCGGTCGTGTTGGCGGCTTTGGCTATCCCAGCTTCGGCCCTTTTTTCAAACAAGTAGGTGTAAATCTCATCGCTAAAGTTAAACTTGCGCTGGATGCCCACCAATTTTCGCTCGCTTTGGGGAAGGGCCAGCACCCTGATTTCCATGGTTCGGGCCTGCTTGGCCAAGTCGGAATTGGTGATTTCGGTGGCATTGATCAGGTTGCGCACATTGGCAACCAGGTTGTTCTTTACCTCCCGTATCTTGATGTCCAAATCTTGGAGGTAGGGATTCAATTCGGTTACTTGGGAGCTTGCTGCCTTGCGTTGGGTGTTTAATTTGATCAGTTCATTGACCAGAGTGTTGAGGGTCAAATCGGCAACCCCCACTACGGAGGGAGCGATGACCTCATCTAGTTTATTGCCGTCCAGGGATTTGAGGATGTACTGATAATATTGGATCTGGATGGCTACTTTTTTCCGCTCCGTGTCCAACCGGCTGGCATCTTCAAACAGCAGTTCCGCGCTTTTTCCAACGTCCATTACTTTATTGTTCACCCGGAAACGCTCAAGGTCATATTCCGCCATTACCAATGAATCTTGGATGGCTTCTAATTGCGAATCGATGAATTTAATGGTATTGATCGCGGTTTGGTTCTTTTCTTCCAGCCCGCGCTCAATATAAACCTCAAGCAGCCGGTTTAAGTAAGCTTGTGCTTTCTGCACATTGGTGGCTTCGATGGTCAATTCCAGAATGGTCGCTTGGCGGACAATTGGCCTAATCTTGACCCTTGCTTGATAGCTTTCTACTAAATTTTCAAGATTGGCAAAAGCAAACGAATGGGTTTCCAATTTGCTGTAAGACAGCACCCCAATTGGGCGGTCAACGGTGAACGCAAAACCCGGCTGCCGGTACAACTGGCCATAGTCGAGTTGTTGCTGGACCTGCACTTCCTCCCCGTTTTCTTGTTTGGCTAAATAGGTAAGTTCATAGGCAGTTGGGCTAATGGGTTTGATCGAAAACTTGGCCGGTAGTGGCACAGCGAATGATACCGAATCGATCCTGACCTCATATGGAATTGATGCACCATAAGCCTCCGACTCCCGTACTCTGCCGGAGATGTAATAGGAGACCCCAAAATTAAGGCTCTTGAGCACTTTGTAGTTGATGTGAAATGATTTGAGGATGCCAATTTCATTTTCGATGTTTTTCCCGCTTTTTAATAGGTCCAAACCTTGAATAAAATCTTCCATCCCACCCTTGGTATTGCGGCTGTTGTCCTTGATAAGTAGGGTCGCAGAGGTTTGATATACAGGTGCTGTATATCGAAGGTAGATAAAAGCCAAGCTCCCCGATATGAAACAAGAAAACAGTATGTAGTACCAGTACTCAATAAGCCGACCGACAAACTGTTTGATTGATTGCCCTGATGTATCTGTAATTATTTGAGAATTTTCCGGATTGTTCATTACTTGAAAATAACTACGAGAATGTTACCTAAAAAGGCCAAAGCCGAGACAAAACTAAAGGCGAGTTGGGCTTTGGCCAACTCGCCTTGGTCTGGCTTCGGATTTAATATTTCCACATAAACCAGATCGTTGGGCATTAAATAGAGTTTGTCGGAAGCCAATAGGCTCCGTTGGGTCAAGTCTAAAGTGTAGAACAGGTTTCCTCCGTCGGCCTCTCTGACCACCCGAACGGTCTTTCGGTTGGCGAACTCGGTTAAGTCCCCAGCCATGGCCAATGCTTCAAAAAGGCTGATCTGGCCATTGAAGACCGGGAAACGACCGGGATTTCTCACCTCTCCCATGACGGAAACCGTAAAACTGGCCAGTTTTACGCTCACATCCGCAGTGCGTACAAACCGCTTAACGGCTATCTCAATGGATTGGGCGGCTTGGGCCAACGTATTCCCCAATACTTTTACCTTGCCCACGTATGGCAGGGACACCTCCCCGGAGTCGGTTACCGAATAACTGGAAAGGTAGGGATTTTGACCGATGTCCGAAGCCATCGATTTGGACGGTGATGTATCCAAAAACTGCTTGTTTTCAACATCGGGGGTAAGCACTTGGATGTACAACAAGTCATTTGCCCGGATCTTGTAGGGAGTAGGTGCGGCCCGTGGAATAAAGGCATCTAAACTGCCTGATGGGTCTTGAAAATATAGGATTGACTGCTTTGAGGGGGCACACGCGGAGACTAATGCTAAAAAAAACAGGACAATAAAGTAGTTCGGCCTTTTGATAATCTCATTTACCACAAAAAATCGCAATTGGTTTACCATTGAACTTAAAACAGATAGATGGTTTTTCTCAGTCCAAGACAAAGAACAAGGAACATCAGTAATACCAAAGCGGTGCTGATGTTCCTTGAAAAAATGAATTTACAACCTATTTGATGGGAAAGCCCAATCCAAGCATCAAGCTCAGACCTGCACTGTTAACAGTGCCACCACCCAATGTATTGGAGATGCGGTTATTGTTCATTTGGGTCAAACCATGACGGTAGCGGACGTCAACCAATAAGTTGGCAAACTTCACGTCAAACTCAACTTGGCCACCAAAAATGAACCCGATATCCATTGCCTTAAAATTGTTGGTCACATCGCGCATAGTATATACGGTCGAGGTCCCATTTATGGATTGGCCAACATACCGCTCGCTAGCGTGGAAATTGAAGTCAAACGAGGGGCCAAAGAATACTTTGGGCTCATAAACCGAAAGCACGGGCAATTTGATGCCAAACAACAGGTTGGTTTGGACATTGTGCAAACGGTAAGTCATGATACCGTTGCGGCCACTTCCGTTCCAGTTGGCACCGCTCAAAGAATAACCGGCTTCCAATTCTACGTAGCCCCAATTGGTGGCGTTGTAACGGGCAAAGGCAAGACCTTGCACACCGCCGATTTTGGTGGCCCCACGGTTGTTGGCCCAAAAATCACGGTCGCCAGTTCTGCGAAACTCGGTCAGGGAAAAACCACCCTTGACACCAATCATAAATGTGCTCTTGGTAGAAGCAACCTCAGCCCTACCTTGGGCCGCCGCTTCGCCACCAACAAACAATGCTGCTGTTACTACTGCTGCGCCAATAAGGTTTTTTGAAACTTTTGTTAATAAATTCTTCATAAGTTAGGTAAGTTAGGTATAATGGCAAAGGACAAAACTCTTGCCTTAACGCGGTAAAATTATAAAACTTTCGCAAATATCTAAAATAATGCTTAGATTTTTGCTTGAAAGGCACTTATTTTTTTGCGCAAGTTAACATCGTTTTTTAAATATCCAAAGACCAACGTGCAAAGGACGCAATAAATTGTGATTAAAAATAAAAATTTGCCGTCATTTATCAAGTTTTTGTCTATTTATTCACGCTAATGGCCTCAAAAGTGGGGCGGATATTGCCCCAGTGCCGCATTTGGTCTTATACCAACCGAACGGGTAAAATGGCTGGCACACTGTTTTTGTTGATATAAATCGGCGGGTAATTCCATAATTTGAGCCACGAGATGAGTAATTGATACATTATAAAGTTATTTTTGCCAGCGGGATTATAAATCAACTACTTTTCATGCGATGCAATCAATGGGCTGGAACCATCGGGCTGCCAAAAATTCTCGGTTTGGTCTTTGGACTTTTCATGGTAAGCTTGGCGGGTTGTGTTCCTTATAAACAGACCCTTTATTTACAGCAGAAGGATGCCGCTGGTAATCTCTCCTACGCCTCATCCACCTATGCCCTGCGGGCCCCCAACTATTACTTGCAGCCGGGGGACGTGCTGGGCGTATACATCAGCGCGGCTTCGCCCGATGTCAAGTTCAATGCGTTTTTTTCTGACCCGCTTACCCTGGCCGGAACAAGTGTGGCCAATATGGATCCCATCCAACGCGGCTACGTGATCAATGACAGTGGGCAAGTAGCCCTGCCATTACTGGGCAGAGTGGCCTTGGTGGGTTTGACAGTGGATGAAGCACGCGACAAGATCAAGGCCATTGCCGATGATTACATCGAGAATCCAGAGGCCCGGGTATCATTGCTCAACTTTTACGTCACATTGTTGGGGGAATTTGCCCGCCCAGGCCGCTATACCATATATAACCAGCATTTTAACCTGCTGGAAGCATTGGCCCTGGGCGGTGATCTGACCAATACCGCCAACCGTTCCCATTTGCGTTTGGCCCGGACCGAAAAAGGGGCCATCACAAACTATTTTATTGATCTGACCGATGAAAAGTTGTTTGCTTCGCCGCTGTTTTACCTCCGACCGGGGGATGTATTATATGTAGAACCGTTGAAGGCCAAGAGCCGGCAACTCAATTCCACTACCACCCTTGGACTGGCCAGTGTGCTGGTGAGCGTGGTGTTTTTTGTCACTAACACTATTATCTTAATTCAAAACAGGTGATATCGCAGGAAATTGAAGATAAAAGCGAGCAATGGCTGAGTGGTAAGAAGTTTATATCCTTCTTTTTGGGTAACCCGATCTTGTTTGCCGCCTCGATGTTGGTCTCGTTGGCCATTGCATGGCTGATCAATCGCTATACCGAACCTATCTACACTGTGTATGGTACCATACTCATCGATAAGGGCCAAAAACCATCGGCGGGCAAACTGCTCTACGGGGCTGACATGCTGAGCAGTAATCCTTTTTTCTATGGATCGGCCCCGCTCAACAACGAGTTGGCCTTGTTCAAGTCTTCATTGTTCATGGAAAGGGTGGTCGATAAACTTGATTTTGACATCTCCTATTTCAGCAAGGGCAAGATCCGCAATACCGAAGCCTACCCCCCACAAGTGTTCAAGGTTGTCAAAATCGATCCCTCGGATACCATTTGGGAGCAGGTAAACCAGCAGGTCAATGATGCGTTCACGGTCAAGATTGCCAATTCGGCCGAGTACGCGCTTTCGCTCCGCAATGCGGATAGCCTGATTGGTGTTTATCGGTTTGGGGACACCGTGAAGTATAAAGATCTTGCCTTCAGGATCCACCTGCTCCAGCCCCAAACCAACCCCGGAGCGGACTTATATTTTAGGTTCAATGCCAAAAAAGGATTGGTCAACGCCTATCGGGGGCAATTGTACGCCGCCCAACGCGGTAAAGACGGCGGGGTGGTTGACTTTTCCGTTAACAGCGTTGCCCCTCAAAAGGACATCGTGTTCATCAATACCTTCATGCGCGAATATCTGCGCTATACCCTGGATCAAAAAACGCAAGAGGCCAGCAAGATCATTACTTTTATCAATGATCAGTTGGCCCAAGTTGCCGACTCGCTTGCCGAGGTGGAAAACCGGTTGCAAAATTTTAAATCGGGCAATATGGTGACCGAATCGCCGGAATCTTCCGGCAAGATCATCGGGCAGCTCATTGAGTTGCAAACCGGCCGCAACCAGTTGCTGCTCAACGGCCAATACTTGAGCTATCTGGGCACCTACCTGAACAAATATCAAGATTTCGAGAACATGATGACCCCGGTGGCCTATGGCACTGGGGAAATGGGCCCGTTGAACGAACTGATCACCCAGCTCATCCAAGCCCAGATCGAGAAAAATGCGATCGGCCAGAAGGGCAAGAGCAAGAACCCCGCCCTCCCCGAACTTGGGCTAAAAATTGAGGGGCTGCGCAAGAACATCGCCGAAATCGTCAAGAACCTCACGGCCAATTTACAGCTTTCGCTCAATAATGTGGATCAACAAATTACCCGGATTGAGCGGGAAATCCGTAGTATTCCGGGCAAGGAAAAAGAAATGATCAATATCAAACGGCGCTACAACCTCAACGAAAACATCTACCTCTTGCTGCTCGGCAAAGAATTGGAGGCCCAAATTGCACGGGCGGCGGCCAGCGAAGACAGTCAGATCCTCGAGAAAGCGTACCAAGGAGCCATGATCAAACCCAAAGTGCTCAACAATTACCTGATTGCATTTATGATCGGGTTATTGCTGCCGCTGTCGGGCCTTATCTTCTTCGACTTTGCGCGCAATACCGTGCGCAACCGCGAGGAACTGGAACAGCTTTCGGCCATCCCCCTCTATGGCACGGTCATCCATTACGGCAAAAAGCAAGGTGACATCCGGCACATTGCCGAAAAGCCCAAATCGCAATTGGCCGAGGCCTTTCGCTCCATCCGGGCCAATTTGAGCTTTGTGGCCAACCAAGCCGAAAGCAATGTCTTTCTGGTCACTTCCAACATGAGTGGCGAGGGCAAGTCTTTTTGCTCGGCCGGCTTGTCCATTGTGTTGGCTTCTACCCAGAAAAAAACATTGCTCATCATGACCGACCTGCGCAAGCCCCGGCTTTATCTGATTGATGAGGGGTACAGCAAAGAAGTGGTTGGCCTGAGCAATTATTTGAGCGGCTCAGCCATGGCAGAGGACATCATCCTTCCTTCTGGGATCGCCCACTTGGATTTTATTGCGGCCGGCCCCATCCCGCCCAACCCCACCGAGCTGCTCATGCGCCCATTGATGGACGAACTGATCGGCAAACTAAAGGAACAATATGCCTACATTGTGATCGACACCGCCCCGGTTGGTCTGGTGAGTGATGCCTTCACGCTCATGAGGCAGGCCGATGCCAGCCTGTTTGTGGCCCGGCAAGGTTACACGCCCCGGCCCCAAATCCAGTTTGTCAACCAGCTATATCGGGAGGGCAAAATTAAAAATGTGGGTTTTGTGCTCAATGATGTACCAAAAAACAAAGGCTACGGCTATGGAACGTACCAATACGGCTACGGGAGCAATGGTTACTATGATGATGATGAGCATCAAAGCGGCTGGCAGCGCCTTGTCTCATACTTCAAAATGGGGAAGTCATGATTCGAGGCACGGTTTCCTCCCGGTGCTAGGCAAACTGCTGCCCAACAAACAAGCCCCAGATCCGGCTCCAATGCAGCTTGCCCTGCAAAAACAACTGGACTGATTGCTCCATCTCGGGGTTGCCTGCCCTTTCAATGGGCATTTTGTCCTCTAACAACGCTTGCCGAAGCCACAGTTGGAAGGGAAAGGTAAAACCTTGCTTCTGCCTGAACACAACCTCACGGGGCAGGTAATCTTCAAAAGTTCTGGACAACAGATATTTGGGTGAGGCGGGGTTAAAACGGATGCTGGCCGGCACTTGTGCCACCCATTGCAGCACCTCCCGATCCAAAAACGGCATCCGCACCTCTAGGCTGTGCCACATGCTCATGTAATCGGCATCTTTGAGCAATTGGTTCTGGAGATAAAACCGGCTTTCAAGTTCGGCAATATAGGCCTTGTCATAGGCTTTGGGGGGAGGGTAGTGTGAACTCAGCCCGGTCAAGGTGTCCCACACACCGGCTTCACTGCACCCAACCAAGTTGAAAACCACCCTAGGGGGGAAAAGCCCCCGCAAAAACAAATAGTCGCCCACGGGGCTGGGCAGGGCCAAAAAACCGAGCCGCGCAAATTTGTGCTGGCCAGCCAGCCCCAAGGTTTTCAACAGGGCTTGGGGCGATCGGCGCAGCGGGGCCAGCCAGCCGACCCGATCAAAAGAAGGGTAACCCCCAAACCATTCGTCGGCCCCAGCCCCCGAAAGCACGGCCTTCAACCCGCTTTCCCGAGCAGCATTGGCAATAAAATACGAATTGACCCCATCCAAAGAAGGCTGGTCCAATGCGTTCAATATATCGGCAATGCCATCGATGAAATGTTCATAGCCGATCCGAACATCTTGATGTGCTGCTTTGGCTTGCGCCGGGAGCTTGGCCAAGACCATTTGCTGGTATTTTTCTTCCGAGAAGGTAGCTTCGGCAAAAGTGACTGACAGGGTGCGCAGGTCGGCCTTGGTCTGGGCCGCGATCAAAGTGAGCAAACTCGAGTCAATGCCACCGCTGAGAAAAACACCCAAGGGGGCATCGGCCAACAAGTGGCGTTGCACGGCAGCTTGGATTTTTTCCCGGGCCTGCACCAGTACTTCTTTTGGCTGAGTGGCTATTGGATCCATCGGCAAGGCCGCAAACGGGTGGACTTGTTGGGCTAGTGTAGGCACATCGATCTCCATCCAATTGCCCTGCGGCAAACTAAACACGCCCTGTAAAGTCGTATAGGGGAAGGGGATAAATCCAAAGGAGAGGAACAGCGTTTTCCACTGGGCGAAATTTGGCCAATCGGGGCGCAAGGCCCGGAAAGCCCTCACTTCGGAGGCAAAGATCAGTTCGCCACGGTCAAAACTGTAATAAAGGGGTTTCATACCTGCGTGATCGCGGGCCAGAAATAGTTTTTGTGCCCGTTGATCAAACAGGCCCAAGGCAAACATGCCATTTAGCCTACCGAAGGCACTTGGTCCCCAAGCGCGGAATGCCTGCAGGATCACTTCGGTATCGGATTGGGATTTAAAATGATAGCCTTGGGAACGGAGCTCCTGCCTAATTTCCAGGTAGTTGTAGATTTCACCATTAAAGACCAAGACCAGATTGCCATCTTCGGAGAACATGGGCTGGTGCCCGCCCTCGGACAGATCGATGATGGACAATCGCCGGTGGCCGAGGAATACCCCGGTTGCCTGATCCTGAAATACCCCGTGGCCGTCTGGCCCACCATGCGCTTGCGCGTCGGTCAGTTTAATAATGTCGGATGAAGCGGATTGACTACGGCTGATCATCCCAGCGATTCTACACATAGAACCCCAAAACTAACCAAGTTTGGGCCGATCTAAGCGATTTTACAAAAAAACACCATTGATTTAAGCCCTAGGGCAATAGGCTCAGTACTTTTATCTTAACATATAAGTAATCGAGCTGGATTTCCTTTTTCCGATAGGCAAAGTCCGCATCTTGCCTGATTTCTTCCAGCAATTGGGCCGCCATTTCAGCTTGGCCAGCCCCCAGATGGGCGAAAACCAAGTAGTAATTGCTCTCATCTTGCAGCGATGAGGCGTGCTCCCGGCCAATAGCTGCCGCTAGGGAAAGGGCAGTGACTGCGCGATCGGCTTGGCCCAATTGTAAATAGGCACAACCCGCCAGCAAGTGCTCCTCGGCTGAAAACGTACCCCCCCGTTCATAGGCAGCAGTAGTCGCCCCCAAGTTTCCCACCCCATATTGCGTTTTGATGGGCGATCCCGCCTGAGTTGGCGGTTGCGGTTGGGCGGACTGGATGCCCATTTCTGTGCCTGCCAATTGCACCGGCGGGAAACCGCCCAAGTGAGCGCTGATAATTGCATTGGGGGCAACCCCAAGGTTGAACACCACCAACAGCAGCAGCCCAAGAACCAGAGCATAAGCACTCGGCATGGCCACGGTTTGCCATTGACCACCGATCAACTTTCTGCCCGCCTGCAAAACCTGCAACCGGATCGTGTGCCACCAAACAGAAAGGCGTAAAATGGCGCTATATTTTTTGAATGATCGGTTAAAAGATTCGGTCGGGGAAAGCTCCATCACGTTTTGGCCAGTCGCTACTTGGTTCAACAAGTAGGATTCCAATCCCGCCACCGCATCACTATCGGCGGCGTTGCCTTCAATCAAGGCGGTTTGGGCCATAAGTTCTGGGGTTTGCAGGCGCGTTGTTTCTTCAACGTTGCCCCGGTCTTCCCCCTCTAATTGGCGGAGGCGGGCTTTTACCTTGGCAATTTCCAGTAGTTGGTCAAATGGAAGACTTTTCATCTTGCGTTTTGGGTGTATCTTCCCAGATAAAGACAGCGTTCGCCCCTTTTATGACAAGTCTCATAAAAATTAATGAGACAAGCAACCTAACAAAAGATAGGCCGTTGGCGGAAATCGCCTACCTTTCCGCACCTACCACTACTCCAACCAAGCAGTTGCATGAACAATGGTAAACTAACGACCCAAGAGCATGAATTTGTGGGCACTTACCTCGCCTCCAACAGGGCTGAAATATTGACCGCCTTGCGGAACTTGACCCCGGGCCAATGGGCATTTAGACCGAGCGAACCGGCTTGGACCTTGGCCGAGATTGCGGAGCACTTGGCCTTGGCCGAGCGGGGCTTGTTCCGGGCAGTCCAAAAAGTGATGGCACTGCCCGCCGACCCAGCACGAAGGGCCGAGATACAAGTAACTTATGATGACATCGTGCGCCGGACCACTGACCGGACAAGCGTGGTGGAAGCGCCTGAACGGGTAGTCCCCACTGGCAAGTTCCCCGATGGCATGACCGCGCTCCTGGACTTTGCCCAACAGCGGGAAACCGCCTTGGCTTTTTTGGATCAGTCAACCGATCTGGCACTTCACGATCATTTCGGCAGCCACCCCACCCTGGGCACGCTCGATGCCAGTCAGTTGCTGGTATTCATGGCGGCCCACAGCCAGCGCCACTTGGGCCAAATCGCCGAAATCAGGGCCAGTACCCTGTTCCCGGGCTGATCCGCTCGCTCTTGGGCCGGTTGCCCGAGCATCCCAAATCATCCAAGGCCCAGTAAAGGCTGCATGGGTTACAAATGCAGAAAAATGCGGTCGGTCACAGTTACAAGGTCAAAACCCAGTAAAGGCTGCATGGGTTACAAATGCAGCCCATCAATCTTTTCAGCCCCGAAAAGTTGTTCATCAGATCTTAGCCAAACCAAATGGGTTTTCCCCTACCCAAAAAAGTGAATCATCGCAAACCAAGGAAATCAATCTTCATTTTTGCCCAAATTACTTTTGGTTTTGGGATAAATTTGTAAATTTAGCCGATCGATCCTGATTCCATTTTATTAGCTTCACTTCACTATTCCCAATTGTTATGACCGACCAAGAAAAAAAGGAGGTACTGGCTCGCCTTACTGCCCGTGATGCGGCCACCTTATCTGCCATGGGCATTTCGGCCGCTGCCGATGCGGACAAGATCAAGGCCATGAGCCGCCTCATCAGCGACTTTAACATTCCACTTTTGCAAGTGGGCAAGGTGTACAATTCGCTCATAACCCATTTGCAGGGTGCCGATCTGACCATCAATTTTGTTGCCTATAAATTCTTCAACTCTGCCCCCCAGGGACAGGGCTATGTGAGCCAGTTTGAGGGGGGCAACCAATGGGGCGGCGGCACCTATATCACCACCCGCGACGAAATGGAGGAGGGCATGTTTGATTACAGCAAGAACAAGCCAGTGGTTACCCCCTCTCACACCAAGATCAGCACCCCCTCCATCCCGGTGCAAGTGCTCCAGCGGGTAATGGGCATGGGCAAATATGCCAGCCCCAACTTTGAGCCTTCTGTCCGGCCCAAGTATGCTGCCCTCAACTACGCCAAGCTCCGTTACGGATCGGCTGGCCAATGGGGCAAGTCTTACATTGTGCTCAAGGAATACGTAAAGCACAATTGCAGTTTTATCCACACCGATTCGTTTGATGAGTGGAAGGATCGGGCCACTATCGGTGGACAAGTGGCCAGTTTCTTGGATATGCACCGGCTGATCGTCAGCATGACTCCCAAGATGTTGGCGTCGCTCTACGAAGTGGCCATCAACAACAAAACGTACGGCACCGATGTAAAAGTCCCCGGTATGAGCGATACCCAGTACATTGAGGCGCACTTACACGGAGAAATCCGGTTTGACCGCGACGTGGCCAAGCTCGTGATCAACAGCACCGAGGTGCAGGAGTCGCTCATTAAAACCCAGACTTTGGTCAATAATGGCAAACCATTCAAAGAGCGCACCCCAGAAAAAATTCAAAAAATATTTCGGCAATTTGCCAATAAATATGGGATAACGCTGGTTGAGCAAAATTGAGCCAACACATTGGCGCATTAATTTTTGCTAATAACCCAAAGTTTTTTTATGCACAAACTTCGGGTTGTTAACAAAATATGATTTTTGAATAAAATTTATATTGGCTCATCGATTAGCTTATTTTGATGATTTAATATTCCAAAAATATATTATTATTTCTTTTTTTGTACCAAGCATAAATTTATCTATGCTTTTGGCAAACTTTATTTTGTCATTCCGTTGTAAGCCCTTGGCGAGTGGATCTAGCGTTTGCGCTTGGATCAGCCGGGGATTTTCGCCCGAAATTGAAAGCAATGGCTATTTTTTGTATCTTGGCCCCACCAAACCACTTTCTGATATGAAACAATTGTACTATTTAATGGCATTGCTTTGGCTGGGCTGGGCCCCAACGCTGGCGCAAGCCCAGGGCCGGGTAGTCACGGGACAAGTGACCTCAGCCGAAGACAAAGACCCCATGCCCGGCGTGAACGTGACCGTGAAAGGCCGTGGCGGAATCGGCACCATCACCGATTTTGAGGGCAAGTTTAAATTGAGCCTGCCAGCCGAGGCCACTACACTGGTATTCAGTTTTGTGGGGATGAAGACCCGCGAAGTAGAGATTGGTGGCCAGTCAATCTTGGCCGTGACTTTGACCACCGATACCCGTCAATTAAAAGAAGTAGTGGTGACTGGCTTTGGCATCGAGCGCAGCAAACAGGAAGTGAATTACGCCGTGCAAGAAGTAAAGGGCGAGGAACTGGCTGAAACGCTGCGCCCCAACGTGGTGAACACGCTCCAGGGCCGGATTGCCGGGGTCAATGTGGGCCTCACCGGTGGTACGCCCGGGGCCTCTTCCCAGATAGTGATCCGGGGCGGCTCTTCCATCGGCTCCAACAACCAGCCACTCTTCGTGGTGGATGGGGTGCCCGTGGACAACAGCACTTTGAACGAAGGTTTCCTGGTGGGGGATGCCCCCAACCGAAATGCCGACTATACCAACCGGATCGCCGATTTGAACCCGAATGACATCGAGAGTGTGACCGTGCTCAAAGGCCCAGCGGCCTCAGCCCTGTACGGGATTGATGCCGCCGCCGGGGCCATTGTGATCACCACCAAAAAGGGCAAAAAAGGCCCGATCAAGGTTGATTATTCGGCCAATGTCCAGTTTGAGCGCATTACCCGCTTTCCCCAGCAACAGACCCAATACGGGTTGAGCACGGCCGTACTGGGTACGCTGGTCTCCAATACCACGACCGATCGCGTCCAAAACGTGACCATCGGGAGCTGGGGGCCGGCGATCCCAGAGGGCACGCCCATTTACGATAACCTGCGGAGCATCTTCAGATGGGGATCCACCCAAAACCACGCGCTCAACGTGAGCGGGGGCAACAAATGGGTGACTTTTACCGCTTCGGCCAGCGTGCTGCGCCAAAACGGATCCATCCCCCAGACCAACAACCGCCGCAACACCCTCCGGTTTAGCCCCTCGTTTACCATCACCCCCAAATTGAAAGTGGGGCTATCGACCAGCTACACCAACAACGGAGTGAAACGCCCACCCGTGACCAAGGGCGCCGGCAGTTCCTATGACGTCGGTTTGCGCTGGCCCATCACCCGCAACATCTTGGATTGGCAGCGTGATGACGGTATTTTGTTGCCCGTCACCGACGTGAACAACGATGGGGTGGGCGACGATTCGTTCGATAACCCGTTCTTCAACTTGGAGCGCAACACCACTACCGATGTGACCAACCGCCTCATTTCCAGTGCCAATGCAAACTATGACCCCGTGCCCTGGCTCAACTTGGCCGTGCGCGCTCAATATGACATGGGCAACACCTTTGGCCAAACCATTTACGATCCCCAATCCTTTGCCCGGTTCCCCAACCGCAACATCGCCCGCTTGGTCGGGGGCAACATGAGCGAGTACGATCAACAGAACCGCTTGTTCAGTGCCTTTTTGTTGGCCACTTTCAAGAAGAAATATAAAGACTTGGATGCCAGTGTAACCTTGGGCGCCAACCCTGAAATGCGGACTTTTCGGGCCACTTCCCGGTATGGGGAAGGATTTCGCAACCGGGATTCGGCCAACTTCAACTTTATCCCCGCTGCCCGCACCGAAGAGATCACCCGGGGCACCCGCCGCAACTTGTTCGGGGTGTTTGGGGAGTTGAAGCTCAATTACAAGGACATGATCTACCTAAGTGTGACGGGCCGCAACGACTGGTCCAGCACCCTGCCGGTCGCTAACCGGAGCTTTTTCTACCCGTCGGTATCGCTGGGCTTTGTGGTGTCGGAAGCCCTCAAATTGGACAATTCGGGCGTGCTGAGCTATGTTAAGTTGCGGGGCGCCTTTGCCCAAGTGGGCAAGGATGCACCCCCCCACCAGATCTTGCCAGCCCTCCAGCCCTTCACCCGCACGGGTGGTGGCAGTGCGGTGGGTTTCTTTGGTCCCAACGACAACATCCGGCCCGAAACCACGGTATCCTATGAAACCGGGATGGATATCCGGTTCTTCAACAACCGGTTGGGCATCGATGCCACTTATTATTACGTCCAGAGCCGGGATCAAATATCAACTCCCCGCTTGAGCTACGCCAGTGGTTATATTTTGCAACTGGTGAATGCCGGGGTAGTGCAAAACCAAGGCTTGGAAGTGTTGCTGACTGCCGCCCCGGTGCGCAGCCCCAACTTCAACTGGGATATGACCTTCAACTTCGGCCTCAACCGCAACAAAGTGGTTTCTTTGCCCGGTGATTTCACCGAGTTCTACTTGTCCGATACTTGGCTGGCCGGTGGCGCGCGCGCAGGCTACGTCCCTGGCCGGCCCATGAGCACCATCACTGGCAACTCCTTCGCCCGGGATGCCAATGGCCAATTGCTCATCACCCCGACGGGTACACGGGCCGGCTATCCGATCCGCAATACCACTTACAACGAGATCGGCAACCGCCAACAACAGTTCAACTTGGGCATTATCAATACGGTGCGCTACAAAAACTTCCGCCTGTCGTTCCTGTGGGACATCCGGCGCGGGGGTGATGTGTTCAACGCCACCGAATGGGCCTTGGTCAACAGTGGGATGAGCAACCGCACCTTGGATCGCGGCCAAACGGTGACCATTCCGGGCGTGTTTGCCGATGGCACCGCCAACAACATTCCCATTGTGCTCGGGCCATCGTACTACAGTGCATGGCTCAACCCCATCTTTACCGCCGTATCGCCTCCCGGCCTGATCGAGGAAGGGTTCATCGAGCGGGATATCAACGTGGCCCGTCTGCGCGACATCACGTTCAGCTATTCATTCCCTAAAACGATGTTTGGCAACAGCAAGTACATCAAAGGCTTGGATCTGAACCTGACCGGCAACAACCTGCTGATGTTCACCAACTACACCGGGGCTGACCCCGATGTGAGCGGGTTGAATGCCTCGGCCCGGGGCAGTGGCGGGGCTGGGTTTGACTACTTCTCGGTGCCCGCGCCCATTGCCGTGGCCCTGGGGATCAAGGCGCGGTTCTAGGCCCCGCTTTCTTTTGGCCATCAAGTTGAAAAGCGATTCAATCACCCCCCTTTCCCTCCATTATTGGGGGGAAAGGAAAAAATCATAAAACCATGAAAAATAAAGCATTCATCCTTGTCTGCCTGCTTTGTTTGCCCGCCATGTCGTGCAACAAGTACTTGGACATCAATGTGGATCCCTTCTTGCCCCAAGAGGCCCCGCCGGATCAGTTTTTGCCCCAAATCATCTATGCCCTGGGCGAAGGCCCCATGTTTGATGTGCGCTTCACGGGCCGATATGTGCAGCACTGGCAGTTTACCACTGCCAACGAAAACTATGACCGCCACGGCAGACGCGGACTGGGCGGAGGCTTGACGGGCAGCCAAACCCACCGCAACCACTATTGGGCCATTGGATCCAACCTGATCCAGATGGAACAGCAGGCGGCCAAGCTGGGCTTCAACCGTTATGCGGGCATTGCGGCCGCCATCCGCGCCCTGAGCTGGCAGCAGGCCACCGATCTGTTTGGGGAAATGGCCTATGACCAAGCTTGGGACAATACCCGCACCAAGTTTGAGTACAACACCCAGAAGTACGTTTACGAAAAAGTGGATCTGCTCTGCGACGAGGCCATTTCCAAACTGGCCAACGACCAAGGAACGCTTGATCCCCTCCTGGCCCAGAAAGAGAGCATCTATGGGGGCGATCCCCAGAAATGGACGCGCCTGATGTTTGCCATCAAGGCCCGGTTGGCCAGCCACTTGGTGAACAAGCGGAGCTACAGCCCCGCCAAAGTGATCGAGTGGGTGGACAAAGCCCTGCAAAACAATACCGATGATGTAGTGCTCCGCTTTACCACCACCTTGGGGGTGCGCTCTGACTTTTACAGTTTCATGGGGCCGCTGCGGGCCAACTTTGGCTCCATCCGCCAAAGCCGCACCATTGTCAACCTGATGAACGGCACCTTTGCCAGCGGGGTGGCCGACCCACGCCTATTGCTCATGTTCAACCCCGCCCCCGCCGACGGGCAAGTGCGGGGGCTGGTGCCCAGTGGCGGGATCCCCGCAGGGCAAGCCTTGAGCATCCCACTGATGTACAACAAATATTTTTTCCGCGATACCGAACCTTTTCCCTTGGTCACGTATTCCGAAATGCAGTTTATCAAAGCGGAGGCGGCCCTGCGGCAAGGCAATCAGGCCTTGGCCTTTACCGCTTTCGTAGCGGGCATCCGCGCCCACATGGATCGGGTGGGCGTGGCCCCGGCGGCCATTGCCAGTTTTTTGAGCACCGGAGTGCCCAGCAATGCCGCGGCCCTGGAACTGCGCCACGTCATGACCCAGAAGTACATTGCCCTCTATGGCCAGTTGGAGATTTGGAGTGATTTGCGCAAGTACAATTATAGTACTACCCTTTTTCCGGGCTATGCCATCCCGACCAACTTGATCCCCGAAAATGGTGGTAAGCTCGCCCAACGAATGCTCCCCCCATCGTTCTCTGAAGAAGATTGGAACAGTGCAGCCTTCCGGGCCAATGGCGGCTACGATCCCGACTACCACACCAAGCCCATGTGGTTCAGTACGACGGAGGACTAAGCGCCAAGTGTTTCCCTACTTCGCCCAAAAAAGGCCCCCGATTAACTTCGGGGGCCTTTTTTGGGATTGGGAATGCCAATTGGCGCAGTGTTTTTGGGGAATTCGCGTCCCGTCCTACAAGCAGGTGGTGAGTCCTAAACGGCCCGAGAACTCATCGGCCCCAAAGGTGAATGCCCGGCCCGAATCTTCCACCTCCAACACTGTTTCCACGTCGGCTTCAAAGGGCAGCAAGAACCCCGACAAATAGTCCACCACTTTGGCCATGCGCGCAGTTGGCAAAAATTCGGCCGCCGATTCTTTGTCAATGGGACCTACCGTGATGCGGATGCCGGGGATGGTGTCCGCAAATTCATCGCCCACCACAAAATCAACTCCTAGGGTGGGGCCGCCCAAAAACATCTCCGGGGCCTCGGGCAGGGCGCGGCGCGGCGGTGGCACACTTTGGATATGTACCGGTTGGTTGAGAATATAGGAATAACAGATGGCCGCAGTATCCAAGTCGCCCACGATCTTGTGCACTACTGGCAATAAAAACACCAGGTTGTAGCATTGCTGGGCATCCAAAAACCGGGGGAAGTTCCAGAACCGGGTAAAGAGTTCGCTTTGGGCATCGGCCTTGTCGTCGAGTAGCAGGCGGCGTTCTTCCAGTTCCACCAGCAGCCGGTGGCGGTAGAACTCCTGCTCGAGCGGCAGAAAAAACTGCCGGGTATCTTTTTCCAGTTTGCGGTTGCGGCGGATCTCCTCCAGTACCTGCTCAGTGGAGCGCTGGGGGTTGCGCTTGAGTGGCTGGTGGAACAAGTTTTGGGGCACAATGTCGTACAGCCCCTCCCGGTTGACCTTGATGTGCAATTGGTTGTTGCGCAGGGGCCCCTCGATCACTTGGATGCCCTCAATGTCCCGGCTGTACCGGCGTTTGCCCAACCCGACCGGATAGATGATAATGTCATCAATATTGAACCCGCCTTCGATCAAGTCGGTCAACACCACCTCGGCTTTGAGGTCGGTGGTGAGCTTGGTCACGCGTTTGGCCAAATTCTCTAGTTGCTTCGGCATTTCTGGGGGATAAAGATTGTCAAACCCTATTCACTCACACTTACTTGATACGGCAAATTGGCGGCTGAATGGTTTTCCAGCACAACGGCCAGTTCTTCGCAGGATCGCTGCCATTCGTCTTTGGACATCTCGCGCAGATCCCGGGGGATCAACTTTACTCTGATGCACCGGATCAGCCCAGCCTTGGGAGTGGCCCCGGTCATAAACCCCTTTTCCACTTCTACAGCCCGCAGGCGGTTGCCAAACTGGGCCATGCAAAACGCGCGGATGTCCTCCATCGTCACCACGCGGTTGCGGGTAAGGAGCGTTTTTTTATAGGAGTAGATTTTTTCAAATGCGTTGAGCCGCTCATTGCCCCCGTGGGTGGGCGAGATCATGTATAGCTCATTGTTGCGCACTTGGGGGCTGGAATAGGCACTCAGTTTGCTGCCGCCCGGCACCCGGTTGGCCCCGGCCCCGTTGGTGGTCCAAAACTCCACATAGATATTTTCGCCAACATTTTTGGGCTTCATCACGATGTAGGGGATGGGCGCTTTTTGGAACGAGGCCGAGCTTTGGTTGAGCTTTTGCTCCAGCCGCGCAATGTTTTGGTTCATTTCCCGGATGAGCGAGGTGAGAAAATCTTCGCCAAGGGCGGCAAAAGCCGAGCCTTCGTCACGGAGCAGTTCCAGCAGGTAGTAAAGCATTTCGCGGGCATTGCGGCTGTCGAACCGATCCACCCCCTGAAAACGCAGGGTGTAAGTCTCTCCGCCCAACTCTTGCAAATTGGTCTGCAAGGCCGATTTATAGAGGGCATTATTGGCACTGCGCACTTCCTTGATGTTCAAGAACGAATCGTTCGAATTGAGGGGGATGATATTGAGGTTTTGCTGCAAACGATAGGTGAGCTTGTTCATTTTCCGGTTGATGACCGGGAAAGCGTTGATGTAGCAATATAGGTTGTTGAGGGCTTCCAGCGGCAGCGAATCGGGAAACTGCACCTTGATCCACACATATTCGTTTTTGAGCACCTGCAAATCTTGCCAAGCGAACGTTTCTTCCATTGCCTTGGGAAACACCTGGGGCACAATACCTTGATCTTTGAGCTGGCCAGACATGCTCAGCTGCACAAAACATTTGTGGTAAAAGGCCGAAACGTGTTGCTCGATTTTTAGGGCCATGTCAAACTCATCTTCCAAGATGTTGGTCTCTTTGGCCGCTTGGACATAGGTTGGGTAGCCAATCTGGCTTTTCAGGGGGTGGCCGCCCACGCTCCACTTGGCGAACGGCAGAAACTGGTAGTAGCGCTCACGCTCGGGATCGTTTTGCCAATCGAAATAGAACAGGAATTTGTCCAGGGTTTTGATCTCCGAGGACAGATCCATCCCCAGCCAGAGCACTTTTTCGCCGTTCCGCACTTGTTCGGCCACTCCCAGCACTTTCTTTTGGTTGCCGTTCTCTACTTCATACAGGGAGGAAGAGGTAGCGATTATCTTTACATTGGCATTGTAGAGGTGTGCGGGCACCACCGGGGTAAAAAACACTTCCGGGCTGCCCAGCTCAGTGGCCGAAACCCGCGCATTGGCGGCGCGGCGGTAAATAAACTGGGTATCGGTGCTCAGCAGGGCGTGTGGTTCGTTGGACCGGGCCTGCATCACCCCATAAGCTGGGCGCGGGATGTCCATCACGTCCGGGTTCATGATGTTGGCCAAGCGGTTGAGCAGTCGCGATTGGGTGGAAGTAATCTCCTGGGCGATTTTTTCAAACTCCACCGAGCAGGAGTCCATCAATAATGACACCAGCGGATCAAAAGAATCTACCTCGTTCTCCTGATACCCCCATAATTCGGCGGCTTTTTTCAGCAACCTGGATTTGATCCGTTCTTTGGTAAATGTTTTGGAATCGAAAGCTTGCATCTTAGTGAGTTACGTTTGCAATAAATACCTGGCCCAGCCTAGTCGAGCGAAAGTGGCGAGATAAAGATCTGATCCTGATAGGCAAATTTTTCATTGGTTTTTTTGGTCGTGCCCTCTACTACCACCGTCACCCGGCGCTTGATGCGTTTGGCATTTTTGCCCCCCAGTTCATGCTCATCCACTTCTACCTTCACCAAGATGTGGTTGAGGCGTTTTTCGTGTGATTCAATGGCTTTTTTGATGTAATCGCGGGTCTGGTCTTTCCATTGTAGGTTGGACACCAGCTCAAAATCCTGCTCCCAAATCCCGCAGCCATAGGTGGGGTCAAAACGGTTTTCGTTGAAATAAGTGGTCAGCACCAAGTGGATATGTTGGGCAATAGATTCCTTGGCCGAACAGCGCGGGGCCAGTCGTTTGTCCACTATGAGATCCAAGCGCAAGGGCAGGGTGTAATAGGCATCTTCCATAATATCCGAAAAATTAACTTTTTTTTGTCAAGATTAAAAATGAATGGGCAAAACCAAGGTGAAAGGGTTGGTGTATCTTGGTTTTGGGCGGTTTTGTGGGGTGCGACCCGCCATTATTGGGAGTTTTCCGAGAAATACTGCGTTATCTTTCCAACAATAAATTACTTTTAAACCTATATTTGTTTGCATAACGCCAAGCCCATGACCCAATTTGTAAAACCACCACAAGTAAACCCAGCAAGTTACAAAAAAACTATCTTTTATTGCTTGGGCCAGTTGGTACTTTTTGCCCTGATAGCTGCCTTAGGCTTGTTGGGCAGCTCTACCAACATTCAATGGATTTATTTCTTGATCCAGTTCTTGTTTGTCGGGGCCGGTGTCCTGCACGTGTGGCTCATGTACCGCATGGCCAGTTTTTTGCACCGCGATGAAATGTGGCCCGGGGCGTTCTTTACCCTGTTGTTGGCCCTGCTGGGGGCCTCCATTGCCGTGGCCCTCTATTTTTTCTTGGATCGAAAAGAAAACTTGGGCTTGGCCACAGCGGCAGTTGCTTTCATCTTGCCCTATTTTGTGCTCAAGGCATTTGATTTCTTTGAGCAAATCCCCCAGCGAAAATATAAGCTTTGGTATTATCCGCTGGGCAAGGAAATCCCTGACATGGACTTGCTTGATCTGAGCAAAATATTGGTCATCCAGTTTGAGCTGGCCAAGCGCGAGGGCGACACTGCCCTGACCAATTTCAAGGCCAAGGCCCCCGTATCCATGCTGTTTGGCGAACTGTTTTTCCTGTTCATGTACGATTACAACGAGCGGCACCCCGATGGCCCCGTCCAGTATTTGAACGCTTGGCAACAGCCCCAAGGCTGGCTGTTTTACCGCAAGCATACTTGGTGGCAGCGCCGCACCTACCTCGATCCGCACAATACCTTCAAGGCCAATGCTGTACTGGACAATGACATCATTCTTGCCGAGCGGGCCAATTATTGAACGGATTGTTTTTGCGTTCCATTGGGCGAAAAAAAGAGGGACACTGTGTTGTGCCCCTCTTTTTTACTGCTAACCGCTTAGGCATACCGGGCGCTGGCATCGTATTCTTCGCCGCCGATCTTGATCTTGGGGGCGGTGATGTGCACGGTGAGCAGGGTGTTCACGTCGCCACCGCGCGAGAAGCTGAAGTTGTAGCTGGCCAAATAGGCATCTTCCATCTCCACTTTGGAGTATTTTACCTCTTGGTTGCCGTCCTTGATGCCGGTGAAATCAATGCCCACCTTGCGGGTGCGCTTGAGGTCAAAGGCCCATTTGGCAAACTTGCCCGCATCTTCGGACATTTCGAACACGACGGTGATACCGCCCGAGAACATGTCGCTGGTGCGCTCGCCCCGGTCGTTGGTGCTGCCGTGGAAATTATAGTTGATCGACTGGATGTTGAGGTTTAGCTCGGTACCGTCCAGTTTGAATTTTGAATTAAAAGACATGGTTTGTGAAAATTAGAAAGTGAAAAATGTGGGGCTGACTTGTAAACGGAAGCTTACAGCTCGTTTTTCTGCTGCCCTCGATAATAAAAGGATTTGAGGGGGGAAATGATGACACAGCTCCCAATATATATTTTTAGAAACTTTGAGGTCTGGGGCCATTTAGGTTGCGGAGTAGTTGGGTCCCCCCGTCCCCTCGTGGCGCAATATCGACTGCTGGCATTGATCCATTCAGTTTCTGGCGGCTAATGGTATGCGAGGTACCGGCCACCAAGTTCATTCATCAGTAGTCGAATTTCGCGATCCCACTCTATAACTTCATAACGAGTCCCAGTGACTATTTGCCGGGTAATTCTGGAGATGGATTCATATACGTCAAAATCCGACGGGAGGCATTGATGCCAACGACCAGTGGCCCGACCTGCTTCCAGGTAAACTGCTTCGGCAATGAAGCACATAGTTTCATTATATAGCGTGGGGAGCATGATGCCATTGTAATTGAAAAGAGCGTGCGTACATTCATGGATGATGGTCATCTGGCTCTCGAGTGAAGTCGCCGAAGCGGCCCGATTGGTCACTATGACGGGTCGCATGGGCGGGTGGGTGCGAAAGGAGGCACTCACATTACTAGGTAGATCCGTAGCACTCTCCAACGCAATGCTCCCATCCCTGATACGATTGGCAATGGCATGGTAGCCGGCGGGATAGACCCTGACCATGCCCGAGGCAGGCCCCATGCAGAAGTCGATCCGATCCACCAGAGGGGAAGTGAGAATATTTACAATATCGCCAGAACTAATCATTGACTTACAAGTTGTTGGTTCATCAGCTGTTAAATGCCTCGAAATAAAAGGGGGAGAACAAATCAATAATTGTTCCCCCCTTTTATTTGTTTAGCCTAAGTTTAGGCGTACCGGGCGCTGGCATCATACTCTTCGCCGCCGATCTTGATCTTGGGGGCGGTGATGTGCACGGTGAGCAGGGTGTTCACGTCGCCACCGCGCGAGAAGCTGAAGTTGTAGCTGGCCAAGTAGGCATCTTCCATCTCCACCTTGGAGTATTTTACCTCT